>NZ_CP040244.1:2819898-3121548 GCF_005517195.1 Streptomyces vilmorinianum
CCGCCTCCGACGCCCCCGGCCTGGAGGCCGCCTGGCGGATCTACGCCCGCCGCAGCTCCACCGGCGCCACGAAGGACGCCCGCCGCCTCGCCGGATCCACCACCGGCATCGTCGGCAAGGCCGTCGCCTTCCTCACCGACTCCGGCTTCCTCCAGCGCACCGGCGACGACGCGGGAGGCGCCTACCGCACCACCGCCCGCTACCAGCTCCAGGTCCGCGACATGGCCGGCAGCGCCGCCATGGCCGAGCTCCTCGACCTCGGAGTCGTCCCCGTCAGCGACGGCTCCGCGACCCTCCTTCCGCCGCCCGAGGGCGACGACCTGGAGCTCGCCGCCGACGCGGGCCTGCCCTTCCACGCGTGACCGCCCGCGCGAACCGCCCCGCGTAACCGACCAGACAGACACGACGAGAGTCCGCCGCCATGTACGAGTTGTCCCGGGTCCGCCTCTACTCCATCGGTCCCGCCGGTGCGCGCTACGCCGACACCGTCCTGGACCTGCGCGGAGTCGGCGCGCCCGTGCCCAACCCCGCCCCCACCCAGGCGGAGTTCTTCGAGGAGGAGCCGGTCGGCCCGCCGCGCCGCCCCGCGCCCGCGGGCGTGCTCTTCCTGGAGAACGGCGGCGGCAAGTCCGTCCTCCTCAAGCTGATCTTCTCGGTCATGCTCCCCGGCCACCGCAACACCCTCGGCGGCGCCAGCTCCGGCGTCCTGCGCAAGTTCCTGCTCGCCGACGACTGCGGGCACGTCGCCCTGGAGTGGCAGCACACCCTCACCGGCGAGCTCGTCGTCGTCGGCAAGGCCAGCGAGTGGCGCGGCCGCCAGGTCTCCAACGACCCGCGGAAGTTCGCCGAGGCCTGGTACTCCTTCCGTCCCGGACCCGGCCTGAGCCTGGACAACCTCCCCGTCGCCGAGTCGACGGCCGTCCGCCCGCCCGTCGAGGGAGCCTCCGGCGCGCAGGGCCGGCGCCGCACCATGAAGGGCTTCCGCGACGCCCTCACGGAGGCGGGCAAGGCGTACCCGCACCTGGAGGTCTACTGGGAGGAGATCCACGACCGCTGGAACGAGCACCTCGGCGACCTCGGTCTCGACCCCGAACTCTTCCGCTACCAGCGGGAGATGAACGCCGACGAGGGCGAGGCCGCAGGCCTCTTCGCGGTCAAGAAGGACTCCGACTTCACCGATCTGCTCCTGCGGGCCGTCACCGACACCCGTGACACCGACGGCCTCGCCGACCTCGTCAGCGGTTTCGGCAACAAGCTCGGCCGCCGCGCCGAACTCACCGCCGAACGCGACTTCACCGCCGGCTCCGTCGACCTCCTCGGCCGCATCGTCGAGGCCGCCGAAACCCGGGCACGCGCGCGTGACGTCCACGCCGGGGCCGAGCGCCGCACCCGCACGCTCGCCCGCCGGCTCTCCGCCCGGGCCACCGGGGAACGCGGCCGCGCCGCCGAACTCGCCCAGCAGGTCACCTCGGCCGCGCACGCCGTCTCCGAGGCCGAGACCGCCCGCGGCCGCAGCTCCCTCATCGCCGCCGAACTCGCCTATCGGCACGCCTCCCTGGCGCTGACCGTCGCCGAGAAGGGCGCCGCCTCCCAGCGCCGCGAGCTCACCGAGGCCCGTACCCTGCACGCCGCCTGGCAGGCCGCCGAGGCCGTGCTCCGCCACCGCGCGGCCGGCGACCGCTCCGCGCGCGTGGCCGCCGCGATCCGCGAGGCCGAGCGCGACGCCGCCCCCGCGCTCGCCGCCCGCGCCAAGGCCGCCGCCGATCTCGTACGGGCCCTGCACGCCGCCGCCGAGGACGGTGAGCGCCACGCCGCCGAGGAGGAGGAGCGCTCCGCCGCCCTCCAGGAGGCCGGTGAGACCGCCCACCGCGACGCGACCGTCGCCGCGACCGAGGCCCAGCGCGCCCGGAGCGAGGCCGGGCACCTGCGCCAGCGCCTCGCCGAGGTCGAGCAGGAGACCGCCGAAGCCGTACGGGCGGGCTGGCTCGACGACTCGGCACCGGACGCCGACCCCGCCCGCGCGGCCCTCGCCGCGAGCGACGCCGAGAAGACCACGGTCGCCGCCTGGGACGTGGCCCGCGACGCCGCCCGCGGCGCCGCCGACCGCGCCCGCGAGGCGGCCGCCGCCGAGTCCCGCGCCGAACTCGCGGCCGCCCGCGCCACGGACGCGGCCGAGGCCGCCGAGAACGCGTACGACGCGGAGCGCCGCGCCGCCGAGTCCCTCGCCTCCGAAGAACGCCTTGCCGAACTCCTGAGCCTGCCTGCGCAGGCGACCTCCCCGTTCCCCGGCCAGCGCGCGGGCGACGCGTCGCCCGCGGCCGAGGACGCCACCGGCCGGCCCGCGGGCCGAGGTCCGGGCGCGCCCGGCAGGGGTGACGCGGCCGAACCGGCCGTCGCCACCGACCCACCGGCGTCCGCCTCGGGCGGCCCGGGTGGCGGCCACGCCCCCGGCGCCGCCTTCGGGCTCGCCGGGGTACCCGGCGCCCGCGACGGTGCCTCCGACCGCGCCTCCGACCGCGCCTCCGACCGCGCCTCCGACCGTGCCTCCGGTCCCGAAGGGACCCAAGGCCCCCTCACCGTCACCGAGTTCGACCGCTACGCCGACGAGCTGCGGCGGCTGCTCGACCAGTCCATCGCCTCCGCCGAGCGGCAGCTCTTCGACCTGCGCACCGCCGCCGCGGACGACTCCCGCATCCTCGGCGCCCTCGGCGACGGCGGCCTCCTCCCGCCCGGCCCGGACGTGCTCGCCACCGTCGAGTACCTCGGCGAGCAGGGCATCCCCGCACTCCCCGGCTGGCGCTACCTCGCCCAGGCCGTCGACCCCGCCGACCACGCCGCCGTCCTCGCCGCCCGCCCCGAGCTGGTCGACGGTGTCGTGATCACCGACCCCGTCTCGTACACCCGCGCCCGCGAGGTGCTGAGCACGGCGGCCCTGCTGCCGCGCTCCACCGTTGCCGTCGGCACCGCCGCCGCGCTCCTCGCACCCGTGCCGAGCCCGGAATCCGGCGAGGACGCGGGGGTCTTCCTCGTACCGCCGAACCCGGCCATGCACGACGAGCACGCCGCCGACGAGGAGCGGCACGCCCTGCGCGCCCGCGCCGCCGCGCGCGACGAGGAGATCCGTACGCTCGCGGCCCGCCTCACCGGCGACCGCTCGCTCGCCGCCCGGATCGGCTCGTGGCGCGCCGACTGCCCGCCCGGCATGCTCGCCGAACTCGCCGCCGTCGCCGCCACCGCGCGCGAGACCGCCGAGGCGGCCGCGGCCACGCTCGCCGAGGCGCGGACGGTACGGGCGGAGGCCGACGAGGCCGCCGCCGACGCCGCCCGCGTACGGGACGAACGCCAGGAGGCCGCCCAGCGCGCCCGCCGTGCCGCCGACGCCCTCGCGGGCCTGGCGTTCCGGCTGCGCGAGCGCTCCGCCTGGCAGGCCAAGCTCCGTGAACTGGCCGACGACGCCGCCGAGTCCGAGGCCCGTGCCCAGACCTGCCTGGAGCGCGCCCGCGCCGCCGACGAGGACCGCCGCGCCGCTCAGCGGGCCGCCGACGACGCCCACCGCACCGCCCGTGCCCTGCGGGCCGAGCGCGCCGAGATCGCCGGGGCCCCCGACCAGCTCCCCGAGGAGGACGCGGACGCGCCCCGCGCCGCGCTCCCGACCCTGCGCGAGGCGTACCGCGCCGCGTCCCAGCTGTACGAGAAGGTCGGCGTCGGCGCCGATCTGCGCGCCGAACAGGCCCGCGCCGAGAGCGACGAGTCCGCCGCCCTCGCCGAGCTCGACCGCCTCACCAACAAGGTCCGCACCCGCGCCGAGCAGCTCCTGGAGTCCACCGACGGCGCCGACGGGCCGTCCCGCCAGGCCGCCGCGGCCCGCGCCGAATCGCTCGTTCAGATGCTGGAGACCCGCGCGTCCGAGGCGAGCGAGAAGCTCGGCCGGCTCCGCGGCGAGGCCGAACGGCTGGCCCCCGAGGACGGCGAGTCGCACACCGAGCTGCCCGAGGAACTGGTCCCCGCCGACGCCGAGCAGGCCCAGGCCCTGCTCCGTACCGCCACCACCGAACTCGCCTCCCGCAGCGACGCCCTGGAAGCCGCGCGCACCGCGCACGCCGGCCTCCTGCGCGCCCACCGCGCCGCCGAGGACGCCGCGGGCGGCTTCGACGAGACGGCCGCGCTCCTGCGGGACCTGCTGCGCGACCACGCGGAGGACGAGGAGGACGGGCCCGAGCCGTACCCGGGCACGCTGGAGGAGGCCCGGCACACCGCCGCCGAGGCCCGCCGCTCGCTGCGCGCGTGCGCCGCCGAGCTCTCCGGCGCCGACGCGGCCGTGCGCGAGGCGAGCGACATCCTCGTCCGGCACGCCAACTCCACCCGCTACGAACAGGTCCGCACCCCCGCCCGGCAGCAGATCCGCGAGCTGCCCGCGGCCGCGCTGCCCGAGCACGCCGCGAAGTGGGCCGAGGCCTTCGCGCCCCGGCTGCGTGTGCTGACCGACGAGCTGGAGCAGCTGGAGCGCAACCGCGACTCGATCGTCGACCGGCTGCGCGGCCTTGTGGAGTCCGCGCTGACCACGCTCCGCTCCGCGCAGCGCCTGTCGCGGCTGCCGGAGGGGCTCGGCGAGTGGTCGGGGCAGGAGTTCCTGCGCATCCGCTTCGAGGAGCCGGACCAGGCGACCCTCACCGAGCGGCTCGGCGAGGTCATCGACGAGGCGACCCGCGCCGCCGTCAGGAAGAACTCCGACCTGCGCCGCGACGGAATGTCCCTGCTCCTGCGCGGAGTTCAGGCGGCGCTGGAACCGCGCGGCATCGCGGTCGAGATCCTCAAGCCGGACGCCGTGCTGCGGGCCGAGCGCGTACCGGTCGGACAGATGGGCGACGTCTTCTCCGGCGGCCAGCTGCTGACCGCCGCCATCGCGCTGTACTGCACGATGGCCGCGCTGCGCTCCAACGACCGGGGCCGCGACAAGCACCGCCACGCGGGCACCCTGTTCCTCGACAACCCGATCGGCCGCGCCAACGCCACGTACCTGCTGGAACTGCAGCGGGCCGTCTCGGACGCGCTCGGCGTCCAGCTGCTCTACACGACCGGTCTGTTCGACACGACCGCGCTCGCGGAGTTCCCGCTGGTCATCCGCTTGCGCAACGACGCCGACCTGCGGGCCGGTCTGAAGTACATCAGCGTGGAGGAGCACCTGCGTCCGGGTCTTCCGCAGCCGACCGCGGAGGACGAGGCCATCCACGGCGAGATCACCGCGACCCGGATGTTCCGCCGCACTCCGGTGGAGGAGCCCCGGCCGACGGCAGCGGCCGAATAGCCGACGGTACGGAGACGAAAACGGCCCGGCCCCCGCGAGGGGACCGGGCCGTCTCCGATTCCGTGGCCGATTCCGTGGCCGGCTCTCAGGCCGCTTCGGACAGCGCCGCCGTCTCCGGCCGGCGTATCGCCGTGGCCCCGTGGCCCGGCTCGCCGTCCGTCGTCACTCCGGCCTTGCGCGCCCGGCGCCGCTCGCGTCGCAGCTGACGTGCCGTACTGCTCGGCTCCGACACCACACCGTTGCGCTGCCGCCAGACCTGACGCGTGATCCAGACGTCGAGCACGCTCCAGGTCGCCACGACCGTGCTGCCCACCGAGCTGAGCAGCATCGGAAACGCGAGCCAGGAACCGCTGACCGCGCAGAAGAACGCCACCATCGCCTGTATCAGTGTCACCGACGTGAGCAGCACGGCTCGAACGGCGGCGGTACGCACCGGGTCCGGCATCCGGCGCCGCCCCCTCTCGTCCTCCACCCACAACTGCCGCGCCGACCGCGCCTCATGCTCCATCGTGTTGTCACACTCCCCACCGCTGACCCGTCCTCAGAGGTGGTTGCCCGTCATGAACCGCTTTACGCGGACACACCCCTCCCCGTACACAATGACGCTCGGCGGAGGGAAAAGGTTTCCCCGCCCCTGTACCGGAACGAATACTTCCAGCCATCCCCGGTAGCAGCGGCCGCCCTGTCCTGCCAGGTGTCCTGCGCCACAGTGGTGAATCCCAACTCCCGGAATACCAGGACATCTCATGATCAACTCTCACTCGACAGGCTGAAAATCGCCCGGACGTGCCTTCGAGATGGCTGTGATGCAGTAGTAGGCTCGCGCCGCCGTTTGTTGAAGCTTGGTTGACGCCTCGTGTTGACGCAGTGTGTTGACGCCGAGCGTCGCAAAGGAGGACCTCCGCGCCCGGTGGAGGCCGAACTGGGGGAGGCCATGCGCTTTCGCGGGAAGTCCATCCGCCGGAAGATCGTGGCGTTGTTGCTGGTGCCGCTCGTCTCTCTCACCGGTCTCTGGGGATTCGCGACGGTGCTCACGGGCCGCGAGGCCGACCAACTCCTCGACGTCGCCTACATCGTCGACAAGGTCGGCTACCCCGTGGAGGACACGGTCCGTGTCATCCAGAAGGAACGCCGCCAGTCGCTCGTCTACCTCGCGGACCCACGCGCCTCCGACGCCCTCGCGACCCTGCGCAGGCAGCGCGAGGCCACCGACCGTCAGATCGCCGTCATCCAGCGCAACGCCGCCGACTCCGGCGTACGGGACGAGATGCGGCCCCTCGCCTCCCAGCGACTGGGCTCGCTCCTCGAAGCGCTCGACAGCCTGGCCTCGCTGCGCCGCTCCGTCGAGGACCGCAGCATCGGCCGCATGCAGACCCTCGACTTCTACAACCGTCTCGTCGACCCCTGCTACAGCTTCCTGATGACCCTCCACGCCCTCGAGAACGTGGAGATGGACAAGCAGGGCCGCGCACTCGTCGGCGTGACCCGCGCCCGCGAACTGCTCTCCCGCGAGGACGCGTTGGTCGTCTCCGCGCTCATCGCCGAGCGCATCACGGCCCAGGAGCTCCGCGAGGTCTCCGATCTCATCGCCAACCGCGAGCAGTTCTACGAGGTCAACCTCGAAGTCCTGCCCACCCGTGAGCGGGAGCTCTTCGAGAGGTACTGGAGCAGCCCCACCACGGCACCGCTGCGCCACGCCGAGGAGGCGCTGATCCTCGCGGGGCCGGCCAAGAACCCCCGCGCCATCACCGCCAAGCGCTGGGAGGAGCAGGCGAGCCCGGTCCTCGACGACCTCGCCCGCGAGAACACCGCCGCGGGCGACCGCTACCAGGAACGCGTCCAGCCCGCCGCCTACAGCGTGCTCCTCAAGGCCGGAATCGCCGGCGTCCTCGGCTTCCTCGCCCTGCTGATCTCCGTCGTCGTCTCCGTCCGCGTCGGCCGCTCCCTCGTCCGCGACCTGCGCCGGCTGCGCAAGGAGGCCCAGGAGGTCTCCGGCGTACGCCTGCCCAGCGTGATGCGCCGCCTCGCCGCCGGCGAACACGTCGACGTCGAGACCGAGGTGCCGCACCTGCGGTACGAGGAGGACGAGGTCGGCCAGGTCGGCCAGGCCCTCAACACCCTCCAGCGCGCGGCCGTCGAAGCCGCCGTCAAGCAGGCCGAGCTGCGTCGCGGTGTCTCCGATGTCTTCGTCAACCTGGCCCGCCGCAACCAGGTCCTGCTGCACCGCCAGCTGACCCTCCTCGACACCATGGAACGGCGCACCGAGGACACCGAGGAACTCGCCGACCTGTTCCGGCTCGACCACATGACCACCCGCATGCGCCGCCACGCCGAGGGCCTCGTGATCCTCTCCGGCGCCGCGCCCTCCCGGCAGTGGCGCAAGCCCGTCCAGCTCATGGACGTCGTGCGCGCGGCCGTCGCCGAGGTCGAGGACTACGAGCGGATCGAGGTGCGCCGGCTGCCCCGGCTCGGCGTCGGCGGCCCCGCCGTCGCCGACCTCACCCACCTCATCGCCGAACTCCTCGAGAACGCCACCGTGTTCTCACCGCCGCACACCGCCGTCCAGGTGCTGGGGGAGCGGGTCGCCAACGGCTTCACCCTCGAGATCCACGACCGCGGCCTCGGCATGAACCCGGACCTCCTCCTGGACGCCAACCTCCGCCTCGCCGAGACCCCCGAGTTCGAGCTGTCCGACACCGACCGCCTCGGCCTCTTCGTGGTCAGCCGGCTCGCCCAGCGCCAGAACGTCCGCGTCTCGCTGCAGCCTTCGCCGTACGGAGGCACCACCGCGGTCGTCTTCATCCCGGCCGCCCTGCTCACCGACGCCCCCGAGACCCAGGGCGCGGGCTTCCGGCTGGATCGCAAGAGCCTGGACCGGGTGCCCCAGGACCGTGAGAAAGGCGCCGCCGAGCAGCCGCGACGCCGCCCCGCGCTCACCAAGGTGCCGGGCGGGCTGCCCCCGGCCAACGGTTCGGCGCGGTCAGCGGCCTCCTCGCTCCTGGACGGCCCGCTCGACGGCCCCGTCGAGCTCGAGGCCCCCCTCGGCACCTCCGGCTTCGAGGACCTGCTCGACCCGTCCGCGGACCTTGAGGACACCGAGAGCGAGCGCGGCGGCCTCTTCCGTCCGCGCCGCGGCCTCGCGCCGGCCCCGGGCGGCGAACAGCACCAGCAGGCCCCGGACCAGTCGGCCGACCGCGTGCACGACCCGGCGCACGACCGCGGCCCCGTGCCGCTGCCGCGCCGCCGCCCGCCCACGCTCGTCGTCGACCACGGCCGCCGGATCGACGAGCCGGGCCGGGCCCACCCGACCTCCACCCCCGACGCCCACGACGTCCCTGAGGCCTCCGAGGCCCGGGACGCCCGGGACGTCTCCGACGTTTCCGACGCCCAGGGCGGGGCGCGGCGCACGCCGCCCACGCTCGTACCCGTACCGCCCGACGGGCCCGCGCCGTTCGGCGGACTGCCCCGCCGGGTCCGCCAGGCGAGCCTCGCGCCCCAGCTGCGCGAGACGGGGGAACGCGCCGACGCACCGGCACCCACCGGCTCCACGGCCTCCGCCGAGAACGACTTCGAGCGGGACGCCGAGGAAGTGCGCCGACGCATGGCGTCCATGCAGCGCGGCTGGCAGCGCGGACGCCGGCAGAACGACGACACAACAGCACCAGGAACGACACCCGAGGGGGACGGTCGATGACCGCACCGAACGCCGCAGCAACCAACACCTCCGGAAACGGCAACGGCGAGCTGAACTGGCTCCTCGACGAGCTGGTCCAGCGGGTGGCGTCCATCCGCAAGGCACTGGTGCTCTCCAGCGACGGACTCCCCACCGGTGCCTCCGCCGAGCTGACCCGGGAGGACGGCGAGCACCTCGCCGCCGTCGCATCCGGCTTCCACAGCCTCGCCAAGGGCGTCGGCCGCCACTTCGAGGCGGGCCGCGTCCGCCAGACCGTGGTGGAACTGGAGGACGCCTTCCTCTTCGTCACGGCGGCGGGCGACGGCAGTTGTCTCGCCGTGCTCGCCGACGCCGACTCGGACGTCGGCCAGGTCGCCTACGAGATGACGCTGATGGTCAAGCGGGTCGGCGCCCACCTCGCGACGGCGCCCCGCTCCGGCCCGTCCGCCGGAGGATGAGTTGGGGGGAAGCCATGACTGACGGCACGACCGACCGCACGACCGACGGTATGCCGGGGGCCGGCCCGCAGGACCAGGGACAGCACCCGGCCGGCCACCACTGGTTCGACGACGAAGCCGGACCGGTGGTCCGTCCGTACGCGATGACCCGCGGCCGGACCAGCGCCGCGACCCGCCACCGTCTCGACCTGATCGCCGTGGTGGTGCCCGAGCCGGCCGCCGACGACCCCGGCCGCGACCAGACGCTCTCCCCGGAACACGTGGAGATCGTCGAACGCTGCTCGGAGACCCCCCAGTCGATCGCCGAGCTCGCCGCCGGACTCGACCTCCCCGTCGGGGTGGTCCGCGTCCTCGTCGGCGATCTCGTCGAGGACGAACTCGTCCATGTGACCCGCCCCGTTCCGCCGGCCGAGCTGCCGGACGTGAGCATTCTCCGCGAGGTGATCAATGGCCTTCGGGCGCTCTAGCCGCAAGAAGCCGCTCGTCGAACCGGTGACTCTGAAGATCCTGGTCGCGGGCGGATTCGGGGTGGGCAAGACGACACTGGTCGGCGCCGTCAGCGAGATCAGACCGCTGCGCACCGAGGAGATCCTCAGCGAGGCGGGACGGCCCGTCGACGATCTGCACGGGGTGGAGCAGAAGTCGACCACCACGGTCGCGATGGACTTCGGGCGCATCACGCTCCGAGACGACCTGGTGCTCTACCTCTTCGGCACACCCGGCCAGGACCGCTTCTGGTTCCTCTGGGACGAGCTGGCCCAGGGCGCGCTCGGGGCGATCGTCCTCGCGGACACCCGCCGCCTGGAGGAGAGCTTCGCGGCGATCGACTACTTCGAGCGGCGCGGCATCCCCTTCACGGTGGCGGTCAACTGCTTCGAGGGCGCCCGGCGGTTCCCCGCGGAGACCGTGCGCGGGGCCCTCGACCTCGACCCCGAGGTCGAGCTGCTGATGTGCGACGCGCGCGACCGGGAGTCCGTGAAGAACGTCCTCGTGGCCGTGGTCGAGCACGCCCTCGTCCTGGCGGACCGCGGAGCCGCCCCGGTCGCCACCTGAGCGGCGCGCCGTGACGGTGGTGGTGGCGCTGCTCAACGCACCGCCACCACCGCCGATCCGTGCCCGAACAGCCCCTGGTTCGCGGTGATCCCGGCCCGGGCGCCGGGCACCTGACGGCTCCCCGCCGTGCCCCGCAGCTGCCAGGTGAGCTCGCAGAGCTGCGCGATGGCCTGCGCGGGCACGGCCTCGCCAAAAGAGGCGAGACCCCCGCTGGTGTTGACCGGGACGCGGCCGCCGAGCGCCGTGACCCCCTCCCGTACCAGCTTCGCGCCCTCGCCCGCGCCGCACAGACCGATGTCCTCGTACCACTCCAGTTCCAGCGCGGTCGACAGGTCGTACACCTCCGCCAGCGAGAGGTCCTCGGGCCCGAGCCCCGCCTCCTCGTACGCGGCCCGCGCGATCGACGCCCGGAAGCCGTGCGGCGCGGGAGAGGCGGCGACCGCGGAGTCGGTCGCGATGTCCGGCAGGTCGAGGACCGCCTTCGGGTACGTCGGAGTGACGGTGGAGACCGCCCGGATACGCACCGGGTCCGGGTGCCCGTGCCGGCGGGCGAACTCCATGCTGGAGAGCACCAGCGCCGCCCCTCCGTCCGAGGTCGCGCAGATGTCGAGCAGCCGCAGCGGATCGGCCACGACGGCCGAGGCCGCGACCTCCTCGGCGCTGACCGCCGTACGGTAGCGGGCGAGCGGATTGAGCGCGCCGGCCGCCGCGTTCTTCACCTTGACCTGGGCGAAGTCGTCCACCGTGTCCCCATGGAGGGCCATCCTTCGGCGGGCGTAGAGCGCGAAGTACGCGGGGTTGGTCGCCCCGAGGACCCGGAAGCGCAGCCAGTCGGGGTCGTCCGGCCGCTCCCCGCCCGCCGGGGCGAAGAAGCCCTTGGGCGCCGAGTCCGCGCCGACGACCAGCACCACGTCCGCGAGGCCGGCGAGGATCTGGGCACGGGCGGCGCCGACCGCCTGCGCCCCCGAGGCACAGGCCGCGTACACGCTGGTGACGCGCGCCCCCTGCCACCCCAGCGCCTGGGCGAACGTCGCGCCCGCCACGTACCCCGGATACCCGCACCGCACGGTGTCGGCCCCCACCACGGAACCGACGTCCCGCCAGCTCAGCCCGGCGTCGGCGAGCGCCGCGCGGGCCGCCGCCGTCCCGTACTCGACGAAGCTGCGCCCCCACTTGCCCCAGGGGTGCATCCCTGCACCCAGCACGGCGATGTCGTTCACGACCGCTCCTCCCTCACGCGCGCGTGCACCGGAGCTGGCCGCCAGTGCCAGGTGGTCCAGATGTGCGCGTCGTCCTCGTTCAGGACGCCCGGCACCACCTCGACCTCCATGCCGATGGCGAGGTCGGCGGTGCGCACCCCCGGCGCCGCCTGCCCGAGCACCACCATCGCCTCGGCCTCGAGCTCCACGGCGACCAGCGTGTACGGCTCCCAGGGCGCGTTCGGGTCGGAGACGTAGGGAGCGGGCGGGCGGTAACGGCCGTCGGTGAACGACCACACCCGGCCGCGCCGCGAGAGGGGCGTCTCGACGAGCTCGCCGCCGCCCGGGCAGCCGGGGTTGCGGCACCAGGAGTCCTCGCGGGGGAAGAAGACCGAGGCGCAGGCCGCGCACCGGGTCCCGAGGAGCCGGAAGTTCTCCTCCTCGCTGTCGTCCGTGAACCATCCGGCCACCACCGGCCTGCGCGTCCGTGTCACGACGGCCCTCCCCGAACCCCGAGATCGACAGAATCTGACGAAGCGTCAGAAGTCTGCCACGGATGCCGCGCGCTGAGAACCGTAACGGCCCCTCCCGCGTCCCTACGTACGGAACGGGCGGCCGGGACCCACGGGGGTGGTCCCGGCCGCCCGTCATCCCTCCGCCCTCAGTGCCCGGCCACCGACCGCCGCGCCACAGGGAAGTCGAAGAACGTGCTCGGGAACGGCTCCGGCTTGAAGGTGAAGTGCCACCACTCCTCGGGCAGATTCACGAAGCCCTGCTCCGCCAGCGTCCCTTTCAGGAGCTGTCGGTTGGCCCGCTGTGTCCCCTGGATCCGTGGGTCCTCGGTGTGCGAGAGCGTGTCGAAGCAGTCGAAACCGGTGCCCATGTCGACGGAGTTGTCCGGGAAGCGCTCTGCCTGCGGCGCGGAGCACTCCACCAGCTCCTCACCCGGCACATACGGGCGGGTGGGCGCGGCCGGGAGCCGCACGATCGTCACATCGACCGTCGAGCCGCGGCTGTGCCCGGACTTCTCCGCGATGTAACCGTCCGCGAACAGTCTCGACTTGTCGACCAGGGGATAGAACTCCTTCTTCATCCGCTCGTCGTCGAGGTCCTTCGCCCAGCGCACGAAGTGGTCCACGGCTCGCTGTGGCCGGTAGCAGTCGTAGACCTTCAGCGAGTAGCCCTGGGCGAGGAGCTTCACCTGCGCGCGGTGCAGCGCCTCGGCGGCCGGGCGGGTCAGGATGCACAGCGGCCGGCGGTAGCCGTCGACCGGCTCGCCCACGAAGTTGTGCTCCGAGGTGTAGCGCATCTCCTGAAGGATCGTCCGGTCCACCGAGCTCAGCGCCACGAACTCCTTCGGCGCCTTCGGCTCAGGCCTGGCCTGCGCGGACGGTACGGCGGCGGTGGCGGCGAGCAGACCGGCGGCCGCCGACACGCCGAGGGTACGGAAAACGGAAGCAAGTCCTGTCATGTGCACCGTCTATCAGTTCCATGGAGCACGGGAAAGAGTGATCGCATACGGTCCTGTCGTGAAGGACACCTACTGCTCCAGCTGCGGCACCCGCTACGCCGAGACCGCCGACTGGCCCCGGACCTGCGCCGCCTGCGGCTCCGTCGCCTACCGCAACCCGCTGCCCGTCGCCGTCGCCCTGCTCCCCGCAACGGACGCCCGGGGGACGGGACTTGTCGTCATCACCCGCACGATCGAACCCGCCAAGGGCGGTGTCGCCCTCCCCGGGGGCTTCATCGACCACGCCGAGGACTGGCGCGACGCCGTCGTCCGCGAACTGCGCGAGGAGACCGGGATCGAGGCGCCGGCGGGGGAGGTGCGGCTCGCCGACGCGCTCAGCTCCCCGGCCGGACACCTGCTCCTCTTCGGCCTGCTCCCGGCCCGCCCGGCCGCGGAACTGCCGCCTTCGGCGCCGACGGACGAGACCACCGGCTGGCATCTGCTCAACGCCCCGGCGCAGCTGGCGTTTCCGCTGCACACGGAGGCGGCGCGACGCTGGTTCGAGGGCAGGTACGCCTGAGGCCCGGCGCGGGATATCGGATCCAGGCCGCTGGATCCTGGATCTTGGATCCAACATCCAGGATCCGAACCCCGATCGACCGTTACCCCCTCAAGCCGCGCACCCGCACCGGAAGCCCCGCCTCCACCACACCGTCGTCCGTCACCCGCTCCACCACCACCCGGCCGTCCACGAGCCGTGAGGTGTACCGCTCGATCTCGGCCTTCTCCCACCCGTCCCCGGTGTCCCGTACGACGAGCCCGCCGCCCGTCCGCCCGGCCGCAGGCGCCCACACCTCCAGCTCGAGACCCTCGTCCTCCCCCCGTACCGGAATCACCGCCCCCGCACGCGCGAGCACCGGGATCCGGGACAGGGGCGCGTCGAGCAGGACCTGCCCCGGCCCCTCGTACGCCCGCCCCGTCGCCGTGTCGTACCAGCGCCCGCGCGGCAGCCGTACCGCCCGCCGGTCGGTGCCCCGGGCGAGCACGGGCGCCACGAGCAGCGCGTCGCCGAGCAGAAACGCGTCCTCGCAGTCCCGCAGCGCCCGGTCCTCCGGTGTGCCCCACCACACCGGCCGTACGTACGGCGCCCCGGTCAGCCGGGCGAGCTGGGCGAGCGTGACGAAGTAGGGCCGCATGCGCTCCCGCTCGGCCAGCGCCACGCGCGCGTGCTCCAGGACGTCGGGACCGAACTCCCACGGCTCGCGCCGCCCCGCGTCGATCGCCGCGTGCGTACGGAACAGCGGAAGCCACGCCCCCAGCTGGTACCAGCGCAGGAACAGCTCCGGCGAAGGACTCCCGTCGAAGCCACCGACGTCCGGCCCCGAGTACGGCACCCCGCACAGACCGAGACCGAGCACCAGAGCCAAGGACGCCCGCAGCCCCGGCCACCCCGTCGACACATCGCCCGACCAGGTCCCGCCGTACCGCTGCATCCCCGCCCAGCCCGAGCGGGAGAAGAGGAACGGCCGCTCGTCCGGCCGCAGCCGGCGCAGCCCCTCGTACCCGGCCCGCGTCATCGTCAGCCCGTACACGTTGTGCGCCTCGCGGTGGTCGCCGCCCCGCCCGTCGAGGGCGTGCCGGGCCGAGCGGGGCAGCGACTGGTCCCCGAAGGGCGAGAAGGACACCGGCTCGTTCATGTCGTGCCAGAACCCCGAGAAGCCCTGCGCGAACCGCTCCTCGTACAGGCCGCCCCACCACTCCCGTACCGCGGGATCGGTGAAGTCCGGATAGGCGCACTCGCCCGGCCAGACCACCCCGTGCACCTCGTTCCCGCGCCCGTCCCGGACGAAGGCGCCGAGCGCCGTCCCGCTGTCGTACACCGCGTTCCCCGGCTCCGCCTTCACCGCGGGGTCCACGATCGACACGAGCCGCACGCCCTGCTCCCGCAGCTCGGCCGCGAGCCCCGGCAGATCGGGGAACCGCTCACGGTCCACCGTGAACACCTGGTGCGCGTCATGGTGGTCGATGTCCAGATGCAGCACGGACAGCGGCAGCCCCCGTTCGCGGTAACCGGCCACCACCCGCCGGACCTCCCGCTCGCTGCCGAACCCCCAGCGCGCGTGCTGCGGACCCAGCGCCCAGGACGGCGGCAGCGCGGGAGCCCCCGTCAGCGCCGCCCAGCCGTGCAGCACGCGCGCGGGGGTGGTGCCGACCACCACCCAGCAGCGCAGCGGCCCGCCCCCCATGCGGACCTCGCTGGTCCCCGGCCGGTCGTGTCCGGAACCCGCGCCCTCCTCACCTTCGGTGAGCGTGACCCGGCCGTCCCAGGAGTTGTCGTGGAACGCCAGATGCGTGCCCGCGTCCGAGACGACGAACTGCACCGGCATCGTGATGTACAGGGGATCGTCGCCGGGGGAGAAGCTCCCCTTGGGATCGGTGTTCCACAGCCGGTACGAGCCGTTCGGCAGCCGCGGCCCCGACGCCCGGCCGCCGAGCCCGAAGAACCGCGCGTCCGCGGGCACCTCGCTCCGCTGCACCCAGCGCGCCGGCCCACCCGCGACCGGCTCCCACCAGCGCGGCGGCAGATCCCGGCGCAACATCACCCCGCCAGGGGTACGGATCTCCACCGCCCCGTGCCGGGACACCGCGACCGTCACCCGTTCCGACACCACCCGCCAGCCGCCGTCGGTGTCCGGCTCCAGCCGCGCCCTGGGGTCCGGCTCGGGCGGCTCGCCGGCCAGCGCGTACGACGGCAGCGGCTCGGCCCCGTCCCAGCCCCAGAAGACCGAGCCCCCGGCCGACACGCTGATCATCAGCTCCGAGCGGGCGAACCGGACGATCCCGCCCCCGGGCAGCGGCGCCGCCTCACCCACCGGGCCCGGCACCCGCGCCCGCTCCGTCCCCCTCGGCGGCAGCCCCCACGCATCCGTCCGACGCTGCCGCCACGCCGAACGCACCGCCCGCAACCCCTGCACCGATCCGAACACCCTCACCGAACGCACCAGCTCACGACCGTCCATGCTGCTCACCCTGCCATTCGGCAGGACGCGCGCGAGGTCCGTTCAACTGCCGTTCACCCGTGGTGGGAGCACATATTCAGCCGCCCGACCATGGGCGGGGAACCCTGGTGCGAATGACCATGACATGGCATCGTCCCTGTCAGCCGCGTCACGCGCACACCCCAGCACGTGCGCGCGACACACGCAGACCCCGCGTACGCCCAGGGAGCCGACCCATGACATCAGCCCACACCGAGCCACTGTGGCAGCCGGACGAGGAACGGATCGCCGCCGCCGCGGTCACCCGTTTCCAGTCCTGGGCCGCCGAGCGCCACGGAGCCCCGGCCGAGGGCGGATACCCGGCCCTGCACCGCTGGTCGGTGGACGAGCTGGAGTCCTTCTGGCAGGCCGTCGTCGAGTGGTTCGACATCCGCTTCTCCACCCCGTACGAGCGCGTCCTCGGCGACCGCTCGATGCCCGGCGCCGAGTGGTTCCCGGGAGCCACCCTCAACTACGCCGAGCACGCCCTGCGCGCCGCCGCGGAGCGCCCCCACGACCCGGCCCTGCTGCATGTGGACGAGACACATGAGCCGCGCCCGATCACCTGGGCCGAGCTGCGCCGACAGGTCGGCTCGCTCGCCGCGGAGCTCCGCGCCCTGGGGGTCCGCCCCGGCGACCGCGTCAGCGGCTACCTGCCCAACATCCCCGAAGCCGTCGTCGCCCTGCTCGCCACGGCCGCCGTCGGCGCGGTGTGGACCTCCTGCGCGCCGGACTTCGGCGCGCGCAGCGTCCTCGACCGCTTCCAGCAGGTGGAGCCGGTGGTCCTGTTCACCGTGGACGGCTACCGCTACGGCGGCAAGGAGCACGACCGCCGCGACACCGTCGCCGAGCTGCGCGCCGAGCTCCCCACGCTCCGCGCGGTGGTCCACATCCCCCTCCTGGGCACCGAGCCCCCCGAGGGCGCGCTGGCCTGGTCGGACCTGACCTCCGCCGACGTCGAGCCGGTCTTCGAGCAGGTGGAGTTCTCCCACCCCCTGTGGGTCCTGTACTCCTCCGGTACGACGGGCCTGCCCAAGGCGATCGTGCAGTCCCAGGGCGGCATCCTGATCGAGCACTTCAAGCAGCTCGGCCTGCACTGCGACCTGGGCCCTGAGGACGTGTTCTTCTGGTACACCTCCACCGGCTGGATGATGTGGAACTTCCTCGTCTCCGGCCTCCTCACGGGCACCACCGTCGTCATCTACGACGGAAGCCCCGGCTACCCCGACACCGGCGCCCAGTGGCGCGTCGCAGAACGGACCGGCGCGACGCTGTACGGCACCTCCGCCGCGTACGTCATGGCCTGCGCCAAGGCGGACGTCCACCCCGCCCGGGACTTCGACCTCTCGGCGATCAAGTGCGTCGCGACCACCGGCTCCCCGCTCCCGCCCGACGGCTTCCGCTGGCTCCACGACGAGGTCAGGGAGAACCTCTGGATCGCCTCGGTCAGCGGCGGCACCGACGTCTGCTCCTGCTTCGCCGGCGCCGTACCCACCCTCCCGGTCCACATCGGCGAACTCCAGGCGGCCGGCCTCGGCACCGACCTGCAGTCCTGGGACCCCTCCGGCAAGCCGCTGATCGGGGAGGTCGGCGAACTCGTCGTCACCAACCCCATGCCGTCCATGCCGATCCGGTTCTGGAACGACCCCGACGGCAGCCGCTACCGCGACAGCTACTTCGAGATGTTCCCGGGCGTCTGGCGCCACGGAGACTGGATCACGATCACGGACCACGGCTCGGTCGTCATCCACGGCCGCTCCGACTCCACCCTGAACCGCCAGGGTGTACGCATGGGCAGCGCCGACATCTACGAGGCCGTCGAGCGGCTCCCGGAGATCCGCGAGTCCCTGGTCATCGGCCTGGAGGAGCCGGACGGCGGCTACTGGATGCCGCTCTTCGTCCACCTCGCGCAGGGCGCGACCCTGGACGACGCGCTGATCGCCCGCATCAAGCAGACGATCCGCACCGAACTCTCCCCGCGCCACGTCCCCGACGACATCATCGAGGTCCCGGGCGTCCCCCACACCCTCACGGGCAAGCGCATCGAGGTCCCGGTCAAACGCCTCCTCCAGGGCACCCCCATGTCGAAGGCCGTCAACCCCGGCTCGGTCGACAACCTCGACCTCCTCCACTTCTACGAGGAACTGGCCCGCACCCGGTCGAAGTGACGTCCGGGTGAGAGGTGGGGGCGGGGGAGATCCCCCGCCCCCACCTCTCACCCCCGCTACCCCCCGTACGTCGCCTGCGCCTCCCCCAGCACCTCCGCGAAGTCCGACGCCAGCCGCCCCGCCGCCTCCACCCCCAAGGCCCCCGTCGTGATCCGCACCGCCGTCGGCGACGCGATACGGAACCGTGCCCCGGCCGCGACCCACCACCCGCGCGTGCGCAGCCCGTTGACCACCGCCGACTCGTCCCGCACCGGCACCCACACATTGAGCCCGCTCGACCCGACCGCCGCGATCCCGTGCCCCGCCAGCGCGTCGATCAGCGCCGTGCGCCGCGAGGTGTACGCCTCCTCGCCCGCCGCCACCAGCGCCGTCACCGACGGGTCGCCGAGCAGCCCGGTCACCGTCTCCTGCAGGATGTGACTGACCCAGCCGGAGGTCATCAGCATCCGCCCGTCGTGCCGCGCCAGCGTCGCCGCGTCACACGCGAGCCCGGCCCACCGCAGGTCGATCCCCAGATGCTTCGACACGGTCCGCACCTGCGCCCACCGCCCGAGGCCGGCCGACGCCAGCGGGAACGCCCGCGCCCCCGCGATGTCCGCGTTGTGATCGTCCTCGATGACGAGGACCTCGGGGAACTCCCCGAGGACCGCCACCAGTTCGTCCCGCCGCTCCCGGGTGAAGAACGCACCCGTCGGGCACTGCCCGCGCGGACTGCACACCACCGCCCGCACCCCGGCCCGCAGCGCCGCCCGCAGAGCGTCCGGCACGAGCCCCTCCCCGTCCACGGCGACCGGCACCATCCGCAGCCCCAAGGCCGGTACGAGGTCGAGCAGATGGTGGAACCCGGGATCCTCCACCGCCACCGCGTCCCCCGGCCGCAGCTCCGTCGACAGCAGCCGCGCGATGCAGTCCAGCGCGCCGTGCGCGAAGGTCACATGCTCCGCCGGCACCTCGTCCCGCCCGAACCAGGCCCGGGTCAGCTCCTCGAGCGCGCCCAACCGAGGCGCGGCGCGGTGTGATCCGTAGACCGGGCGCACCAGAGCGGGCGGCCGCAGCGCGGGCAGAAAGGCCGGGTCGGGATGGCCGCCCGCGAGATCCACCAGACCCGCCGGCACCCGCGGCGGCCGTCGCGAGGCCACCGACGGCACGTCCGCGACGACCGTCCCGCCCCGTCCGCGCGTCACGACGACGCCCCGCTGCCGCAGCTCCTTGTACGCGGTGGCGACCGTGCCGGGACTGACCCCCAGCTCGTCCGCCAGCCGCCGTACCGGAGGCAGCGCGTCCCCCGGCCCGAACCCGCCCTCGGCCACGCCCCGTTCGACGGACGCGGCAATGCCCTTGGCTGTCGTCCCACTGATCGCATATTGTGTTGCCACGTACGAAACTATGTACTGATACAAACCAATAGTCAAGGGGGGCACCGGTGAGCAAGCGACCGCACCGGCCGACATGGAAGCAGCGCATCCCCGGAGGCCGCGACGGCCGCCGCATGCTCGTCATCAGCTTGATCGACAAGACCGGCACGGGACTCTGGGCCACCGCCATGGCCCTCTACTTCACCTACGTCTCCCACCTCGGCCTCGCCCAGGTCGGCCTCCTCATCGCCATCTCCGGCGGCGCCGGCCTCGTCGGAACCCCTCTCGCCGGACGCCTCGCCGACCGCTTCCCCATCACCCGCCTCCTCGTCGGCGCCCAACTCCTGCGCGCCGCCGGCCTCCTGGCCCTGCTCACCACCGACAACTACGCCCTGCTGGTGCTCTACTCGGCCATCGGAACCCTGCCCGACCGCGCCACCAACGTCCTCACCAAGCTGTTCGCCGCCCGCGTCGCAGGACCCGAACGCGCCCGCTACCAGGCCATGTACCGCACCACCGCCAACCTCGGCTGGACCTTCGGCGGCCTCGGCGCCGCGGCCGCCCTCGCGGTCGCCACCGCCACCGCCTTCCAACTCCTCCTCATCGGCAACGCCGTCTCGTACGTCCTGATGGCCGCCCTCACCCTGCGCTGCGCCGAACCCCCCGCGCCCGCCCGCGCCGTCGCCGACTCCACCACCGGCGCCCGGACCGACAAGCCCGCCACCCCCTGGCGCGACCGCACCTTCCTGCTCTTCACCGCCACCGAGGCCGCGCTCTTCCTCGACGACTCGATCCTCCAGGTCGCCCTGCCGCTCTGGATCGTCCACGCCACCGACGCCCCCGTCGGCCTCGCCCCCCTGCTCCTGGTCATGAACAGCGTCCTCGTGGTCCTCTTCCAGGTCCCGATGTCCCGCTTCGGCACCACCACGGAGTCGGCCCGGCGACTCCTCGCACCCCTCGCCGGCCTGTTCGCCCTCGGCACCCTCGCTCTCGCCGCCTCCGCCCTCGGAGGCCGCACCCTCGCCGTCGTCGCACTCGTCGTCGCGGCCCTGGCCCTCACCTTCGCCGAGCTCGTCCACACCACCGCCTCCTGGGAGCTCTCCCTCTCCCTCGCCCCCGACGCCGCCCAAGGCGCCTACCTCGGAGTCCACGGCCTCGCCGCCGCCACCCAGCGCTTCGCCGGCCCCCTCCTGCTCACCGCCGTCATCTCCACCGGCCCCCTCGCCTGGACCCTCCTCGGCGCCGGCCTCGTCACCACCTGCGCCGCACAGCACCGCCTCGTCCGCCGACGCACACGCGAGCAGTCACTGTCAGTGCCGACAGTTACGGTGAGTGAGCACTGATCGACAGCGCTCAGGGGGAGACATGACACAGCCCGGCACCACCACGACCATGCGCCGCGCACTGCGCCGCGAAGTACCCAGCACGGTCGGCCTGCTCGCGGACGAGGACGACTTCGCCGCCATGCGCAGGTACGACACCTTCACGTTCGACGACCACCCCACCTACCTCCACCAGGTCGAAGGCCTCCTCAAGGCACTCTCCGCCCAGGGCGGCCACACCACCGTCACCCTCTTCGACCCCGAGGAGTACGAGGAGTACTGCGAGGAAACCGGCATCGACCCCGACCGGCCCGCCAGCCGCAGCCGGTACACCGCCGAACTCGCCGCCACCGGCGCCCGCGTCCCCTACACCGGCCAGCCGATGACCACCCTCGTCCCCACCCTCATCGACACCGCCGTCCGCCGCGCCACCTGGGAGTACGCGACGACGCTCCTCGCCGACACCGGCGACTGCGCCACCTGCGGGGAGGACATCGGCAGGGCCGCCTTCGACCAGGCCTCCCGCCTGCTCATGCGACTCCTCGAAGCCGCGGGCCCCGGCACCCACCACGTCGTCTGCAGCGTCCCCGCCGACGACGAGCAACTCCTCGCCATCCTCCAGGCCCTCTGCGACGACGACGGCCCCGCCCGGCTCGACAGCAGCGAGGCAGCCGAGTTCGTCACCGTCCTCGCCGTCGGCATCGCCCGCGAGAGCCCCGGCGGAGTGGTCATGCGCACCACCAACCCGGGCGCCCGCGACCGCCTCCACGGCTGGCGCCTCACCCAGGGCACCCTGCTGCCCCTCACCGAGGCCGAGGTCTTCAACGCCTACTGCACCGACGCCCGCACCGGAGAACCCCTCGCCCCGGAACCCGGCGTCGACTACCGCGCCGGCTTCCCGCTCGCTCCCGAGCGCTGACGACGAAGGGGCTCCCGCCGTACGGCGGGAGCCCCTTCACAACCAAGCGATCCGGACTACTCCCCGGACAGCACCGCCTGCGCGGCCACACGGGCCTCTTCGGCGGTGTCCGCCGCGCGAGCCGCGGCGGCAGCGCGCTCGCACTGCGCCAGCGTGTACTTCGCGAGCGTCGCCCGCACGTACGGAATCGACGCGGCACCCATCGACAGAGAGGTGACACCCAGACCCGTCAGCACACAGGCGAGCAGCGGATCCGAAGCGGCCTCACCACAGACACCACAGCTCTTGCCCTCGGCCTTGGCCGCCTCGGCGGACAGCGCCACCAGGTCGAGCAGCGCCGGCTGCCACGGGTCCTGCAGCCGCGACACCGCACCGACCTGACGGTCGGCGGCGAATGTGTACTGCGCCAGGTCGTTGGTGCCCAGCGACAGGAACTCCACCTCCTGCAGGATCGAGCGAGCCCGCAGAGCGGCGGAGGGGATCTCCACCATCGCACCGAACTTCGCCTGCAGCCCCGCCTCACGGCACGCGTCGGCGAAGGCCTTCGCGTCCGTACGGTCGGCCACCATCGGCGCCATGACCTCGAGGTACACCGGCAGACCCGCGGCGGCCTTCGCCAGCGCGGTCAGCTGCGTCCGCAGCACCTCCGGGTGGTCGAGCAGCGTCCGCAGCCCGCGCACACCCAGAGCCGGGTTCGGCTCGTCCGCCGGCGTCAGGAAGTCGAGCGGCTTGTCCGCACCGGCATCCAGCACACGCACGACCACGCGCCCCTCGGGGAACGCCTCGAGAACCTTGCGGTACGCCTCGATCTGCTTCTCCTCCGACGGAGCCTTCCTGCTGTCGTCCAGGAAGAGGAACTCCGTACGGAACAGACCGACACCCTCGGCGCCCGCCTCCACCGCGGCCGGCACATCCGCCGGACCGCCGACATTGGCGAGCAGCGGCACCTTGTGCCCGTCCGAGGTCGCACCGGGACCACTGGACGCGGCCAGCGCGGCCTTGCGCTCGGCAGCGGCCGCGGCCAGCTGCGCCTTCTTCTCCTTGCTCGGGTTCACGAAGATCTCACCGGTGGAACCGTCCACCGCGACCACCGTGCCCTCGCCGATCTCGCCCGCGCCCGGCAGCGCCACCACGGCCGGCACGCCCAGCGCCCGCGCGAGAATCGCGCTGTGGCTGGTCGGCCCGCCCTCCTCGGTCACGAAACCGAGGACCAGCGTCGGGTCGAGCAGCGCGGTGTCCGCGGGAGCGAGGTCCCGCGCGATCAGCACGTACGGCTCGTCACTGTCCGGCACGCCCGGCATCGGCACACCCAGCAGACGCGCGACAATGCGGTTCCGGACGTCGTCGAGGTCGGCGACACGCCCGGCCATGTACTCACCCGCGCCCGCGAGCAGCTCGCGGTAGTGGGAGAAGGCATCGTAAATACCGCGCTCGGCCGTGCTGCCGACCGCGATCCGGCGGTCGACATCGGCGATGAGCTCCGGGTCCTGGGCGATCATGGCCTGGGCCTCGAGCACATGCTGAGCCTCGCCACCGGCCAGATTGCCGCGCGCAATCAGGTCGGCAGCCACAGCTTCCACAGCCTGGCGGGCGCGCCCCTGTTCGCGCTCCGCCTCCTCGGCGGGAATCTGCTTGGCGGGCGGCTCGAGAACCGCGGTACCCATGTGCCGAACCTCGCCGATCGCCACTCCGTGGCTGACGCCGACGCCTCGCAGCGTTGTCTCCATCTCACCCGTCTCCGATAGAGCGACGGCTCCCGGCCGCCGCGATGAATGTCGAACTGCCGGTCGCCCCGAGGACGACGCCGGCATCAGTTCCAGCCGAAGAGCTGGTCGTCGGCCTTCACGTCGCCGCTGTCGACGACATCGGAGAGGGAGTCGGCCGTGGCCTCCAGGGCCACGACGGGGCAGATGGGGGACTTGCCCAAGGCCTCGACCTCGGCCGGGTTCCAGCGGACGATCGACTGTCCGCGCGTCACGTTGTCACCCTTGTTCACGAGCAGCTCGAAGCCCTGCCCGTTGAGCTGAACGGTGTCGATCCCGAGGTGCGTCAGCACACCGTGCCCCTCGCCGTCGACGACGACGAACGCGTGCGGGTGCAGAGAAACAATGACGCCGTCGACCGGCGACACGGCCTCCGAGGGCTCACGTACGGGATCGATGGCGGTGCCGGGACCGACCATCGCACCGGAGAAGACCGGGTCGGGTACTGCGGCGAGACCGATGGCGCGTCCAGCAAGTGGCGACGTCACGGTTGTCATGGGAAGCCTCCCAGGGGCGGAGATTGGTGGCGCCGTCACTGCCTGTCCTGGACGGCGTACTGCTCAGAAGCGTAAGTCATATGAAGTCCTAGTTCCGCACGAGACGTACCAGTTGGCGGACCTAGGGACTAGCCGGAAACGATTTGCCTCTGCTGGCGGTGAGATGTACTGTCGTACTCCTGCCTGACCCCAACGCGACTTTGGGTCGTGGGTCGGCAGCACCTATCAAGCCAGATCCTAACCCCAGTGGTCTACACCTCTGCATGCCTGCGGAGGGGTGGTCGGGGGGAGCGAGAAAGCCTGGTAGTGTTTGACCCCGCCGCAAGGGAAAGCGCGAAAAGCGAATTCCCGACACGGCAAGCCCGCTCCAGCGGGTGGCGGAAACGGAAAACGGATCTGCTAAGCTGGAAACACGAAAGACCGAAGGGAAAAGCCCGGAGGAAAGCCCGAGAGGGTGAGTACGAAGGAAGCGTCCGTTCCTTGAGAACTCAACAGCGTGCCAAAAATCAACGCCAGATTAGTTGATACCCCGTCCATCTTCGGATGGCGAGGTTCCTTTGAAAGTCCTACCGGCCCATGCGGCGGGTAGGCAACAACACAGCGAGGACGCTGTGAACGACTGGTCCTATTCCGACCGGTCGTTCCGCTCTCGTGGTGTGCACCGGATAACCGGTAAACATTCACGGAGAGTTTGATCCTGGCTCAGGACGAACGCTGGCGGCGTGCTTAACACATGCAAGTCGAACGATGAAGCCCTTCGGGGTGGATTAGTGGCGAACGGGTGAGTAACACGTGGGCAATCTGCCCTTCACTCTGGGACAAGCCCTGGAAACGGGGTCTAATACCGGATAACACCGGCTTCCGCATGGAAGCTGGTTGAAAGCTCCGGCGGTGAAGGATGAGCCCGCGGCCTATCAGCTTGTTGGTGGGGTAATGGCCCACCAAGGCGACGACGGGTAGCCGGCCTGAGAGGGCGACCGGCCACACTGGGACTGAGACACGGCCCAGACTCCTACGGGAGGCAGCAGTGGGGAATATTGCACAATGGGCGAAAGCCTGATGCAGCGACGCCGCGTGAGGGATGACGGCCTTCGGGTTGTAAACCTCTTTCAGCAGGGAAGAAGCGAAAGTGACGGTACCTGCAGAAGAAGCGCCGGCTAACTACGTGCCAGCAGCCGCGGTAATACGTAGGGCGCAAGCGTTGTCCGGAATTATTGGGCGTAAAGAGCTCGTAGGCGGCTTGTCACGTCGGGTGTGAAAGCCCGGGGCTTAACCCCGGGTCTGCATCCGATACGGGCAGGCTAGAGTGTGGTAGGGGAGATCGGAATTCCTGGTGTAGCGGTGAAATGCGCAGATATCAGGAGGAACACCGGTGGCGAAGGCGGATCTCTGGGCCATTACTGACGCTGAGGAGCGAAAGCGTGGGGAGCGAACAGGATTAGATACCCTGGTAGTCCACGCCGTAAACGTTGGGAACTAGGTGTTGGCGACATTCCACGTCGTCGGTGCCGCAGCTAACGCATTAAGTTCCCCGCCTGGGGAGTACGGCCGCAAGGCTAAAACTCAAAGGAATTGACGGGGGCCCGCACAAGCAGCGGAGCATGTGGCTTAATTCGACGCAACGCGAAGAACCTTACCAAGGCTTGACATATACCGGAAAGCATTAGAGATAGTGCCCCCCTTGTGGTCGGTATACAGGTGGTGCATGGCTGTCGTCAGCTCGTGTCGTGAGATGTTGGGTTAAGTCCCGCAACGAGCGCAACCCTTGTCCTGTGTTGCCAGCATGCCCTTCGGGGTGATGGGGACTCACAGGAGACCGCCGGGGTCAACTCGGAGGAAGGTGGGGACGACGTCAAGTCATCATGCCCCTTATGTCTTGGGCTGCACACGTGCTACAATGGCCGGTACAAAGAGCTGCGATGCCGCGAGGCGGAGCGAATCTCAAAAAGCCGGTCTCAGTTCGGATTGGGGTCTGCAACTCGACCCCATGAAGTCGGAGTTGCTAGTAATCGCAGATCAGCATTGCTGCGGTGAATACGTTCCCGGGCCTTGTACACACCGCCCGTCACGTCACGAAAGTCGGTAACACCCGAAGCCGGTGGCCCAACCCCTTGTGGGAGGGAGCTGTCGAAGGTGGGACTGGCGATTGGGACGAAGTCGTAACAAGGTAGCCGTACCGGAAGGTGCGGCTGGATCACCTCCTTTCTAAGGAGCACAGTACCGATTGCGAGCAAACGTCTCGCACGGTCAGCTCATGGGTGGAACGTTGATTAGTTGGCGTGAGTGACCTGATGGTTCTTCCAGTACTGCTTCGGCGTGGAACGGAGAACACGGAGGGTGGCTCACGCTTGGCACGTTGTTGGGTGTCTGAGGGTACGGCCGTAAGGTTTGTATCTTCGCGATGCCGGCCCCAGTGAACTCGCCACGTTGTGGTGGGGTGGTGGGTGGCTGGTCGTTGCTTGAGAACTACACAGTGGACGCGAGCATCTGTGGCCAAGTTTTTAAGGGCGCACGGTGGATGCCTTGGCACCAGGAACCGATGAAGGACGTGGGAGGCCACGATAGTCCCCGGGGAGCCGTCAACCAGGCTTTGATCCGGGGGTTTCCGAATGGGGAAACCCGGCAGTCGTCATGGGCTGTCACCCATGCCTGAACACATAGGGCATGTGGAGGGAACGAGGGGAAGTGAAACATCTCAGTACCCTCAGGAAGAGAAAACAACCGTGATTCCGGGAGTAGTGGCGAGCGAAACCGGATGAGGCCAAACCGTATGCGTGTGATACCCGGCAGGGGTTGCGCATACGGGGTTGTGGGATCTCTCTTTCACAGTCTGCCGGCTGTGAGACGAGTCAGAAACCGTATGGATAGGCGAAGGACATGCGAAAGGTCCGGCGTAGAGGGTAAGACCCCCGTAGCTGAAATTCATACGGCTCGTTTGAGAGACACCCAAGTAGCACGGGGCCCGAGAAATCCCGTGTGAATCTGGCGGGACCACCCGCTAAGCCTAAATATTCCCTGGTGACCGATAGCGGATAGTACCGTGAGGGAATGGTGAAAAGTACCGCGGGAGCGGAGTGAAATAGTACCTGAAACCGTGTGCCTACAAGCCGTGGGAGCGTCGCTCACATCTTCGGATGTGGGTCGTGACTGCGTGCCTTTTGAAGAATGAGCCTGCGAGTTTGCGGTGTGTTGCGAGGTTAACCCGTGTGGGGAAGCCGTAGCGAAAGCGAGTCCGAATAGGGCGATTCAGTAGCACGCTCAAGACCCGAAGCGGAGTGATCTAGCCATGGGCAGGTTGAAGCGGAGGTAAGACTTCGTGGAGGACCGAACCCACCAGGGTTGAAAACCTGGGGGATGACCTGTGGTTAGGGGTGAAAGGCCAATCAAACTCCGTGATAGCTGGTTCTCCCCGAAATGCATTTAGGTGCAGCGTCGTGTGTTTCTTGCCGGAGGTAGAGCACTGGATAGGCGATGGGCCCTACCGGGTTACTGACCTTAGCCAAACTCCGAATGCCGGTAAGTGAGAGCGCGGCAGTGAGACTGTGGGGGATAAGCTCCATGGTCGAGAGGGAAACAGCCCAGAGCATCGACTAAGGCCCCTAAGCGTACGCTAAGTGGGAAAGGATGTGGAGTCGCAGAGACAACCAGGAGGTTGGCTTAGAAGCAGCCACCCTTGAAAGAGTGCGTAATAGCTCACTGGTCAAGTGATTCCGCGCCGACAATGTAGCGGGGCTCAAGCGTACCGCCGAAGTCGTGTCATTGCAGCAATAGGGCCAACGCCCGCTGTGATGGGTAGGGGAGCGTCGTGTGCCGGGTGAAGCAGCCGCGGAAGCGAGTTGTGGACGGTTCACGAGTGAGAATGCAGGCATGAGTAGCGATACACACGTGAGAAACGTGTGCGCCGATTGACTAAGGGTTCCTGGGTCAAGCTGATCTGCCCAGGGTAAGTCGGGACCTAAGGCGAGGCCGACAGGCGTAGTCGATGGACAACCGGTTGATATTCCGGTACCCGCTTTGAAACGCCCAATATCGAGCCCATTAATGCTAAGGCCGTGAAGCCGCCCCGGAGCCTTCGGGCAAAGGGGAGTGGTGGAGCCGCTGACCCAAGGTGGTAGTAGGTAAGCGATGGGGTGACGCAGGAAGGTAGTCCAGCCCGGGCGGTGGTTGTCCCGGGGTAAGGGTGTAGGCCGTGTGATAGGCAAATCCGTCACACATTAAGGCTGAGACCTGATGCCGAGCCGATTGTGGTGAAGTGGATGATCCTATGCTGTCGAGAAAAGCCTCTAGCGAGTTTCATGGCGGCCCGTACCCTAAACCGACTCAGGTGGTCAGGTAGAGAATACCGAGGCGTTCGGGTGAACTATGGTTAAGGAACTCGGCAAAATGCCCCCGTAACTTCGGGAGAAGGGGGGCCATCACTGGTGATCGGATTTACTCCGTGAGCTGGGGGTGGCCGCAGAGACCAGCGAGAAGCGACTGTTTACTAAAAACACAGGTCCGTGCGAAGCCGTAAGGCGATGTATACGGACTGACGCCTGCCCGGTGCTGGAACGTTAAGGGGACCGGTTAGCTCTGTTTCGACAGGGCGAAGCTGAGAACTTAAGCGCCAGTAAACGGCGGTGGTAACTATAACCATCCTAAGGTAGCGAAATTCCTTGTCGGGTAAGTTCCGACCTGCACGAATGGCGTAACGACTTCTCGACTGTCTCAACCATAGGCCCGGTGAAATTGCACTACGAGTAAAGATGCTCGTTTCGCGCAGCAGGACGGAAAGACCCCGGGACCTTTACTACAGTTTGATATTGGTGTTCGGTTCGGCTTGTGTAGGATAGGTGGGAGACTTTGAAGCCGTGACGCCAGTCATGGTGGAGTCGCCGTTGAAATACCACTCTGGTCGTGCTGGATGTCTAACCTCGGTCCGTGATCCGGATCAGGGACAGTGTCTGATGGGTAGTTTAACTGGGGCGGTTGCCTCCCAAAGGGTAACGGAGGCGCCCAAAGGTTCCCTCAGCCTGGTTGGCAATCAGGTGTTGAGTGTAAGTGCACAAGGGAGCTTGACTGTGAGACCGACGGGTCGAGCAGGGACGAAAGTCGGGACTAGTGATCCGGCGGTGGCTTGTGGAAGCGCCGTCGCTCAACGGATAAAAGGTACCCCGGGGATAACAGGCTGATCTTCCCCAAGAGTCCATATCGACGGGATGGTTTGGCACCTCGATGTCGGCTCGTCGCATCCTGGGGCTGGAGTCGGTCCCAAGGGTTGGGCTGTTCGCCCATTAAAGCGGTACGCGAGCTGGGTTTAGAACGTCGTGAGACAGTTCGGTCCCTATCCGCTGTGCGCGTAGGAATATTGAGAAGGGCTGTCCCTAGTACGAGAGGACCGGGACGGACGAACCTCTGGTGTGCCAGTTGTCCTGCCAAGGGCATGGCTGGTTGGCTACGTTCGGGAGGGATAACCGCTGAAAGCATCTAAGCGGGAAGCCTGCTTCGAGATGAGTATTCCCACCTCCTTGAGAGGGTAAGGCTCCCAGTAGACGACTGGGTTGATAGGCCGGATGTGGAAGCCCAGTAATGGGTGGAGCTGACCGGTACTAATAGGCCGAGGGCTTGTCCTCAGTTGCTCGCGTCCACTGTGTTAGTTCTGAAGTAACGAACACGCCCCCTGCGGGGTGCGGCGGTTCAACTTCATAGAGTTTCGGTGGTCATAGCGTTAGGGAAACGCCCGGTTACATTCCGAACCCGGAAGCTAAGCCTTTCAGCGCCGATGGTACTGCAGGGGGGACCCTGTGGGAGAGTAGGACGCCGCCGAACAATTTTTAGCCTCAACCCCTGGACCTTGTCCGGGGGTTGAGGCATTTTTGCGTTCAGAGGAATGTTCGACCCCTGTGCACGGCTCCGTCGTGGCTGAGGGTAGGGTCAGGGGGCATCATCGGCACGTTCCCACAGGAGGCCCCCGGGTGGAGGTCCAGGAGACTCGCGTTCAGACGGACCGGGTCCTCACCATCCCCAACATCCTCAGCATGGCTCGCCTCGCGGGTGTGCCTCTGTTCCTGTGGCTGATTCTCCGTCCCGAGTTCGGCGGCCCCAACAGCGATCGCTGGGCCCTGCTCGTCCTGATGCTCAGCGGCGTCAGCGATTATCTCGACGGGAAGCTCGCCCGGCGCTGGAACCAGGTCAGCAGCCTCGGCCGGCTCCTCGATCCTGCCGCCGACCGGCTGTACATCCTTTCCACCCTGGTGGGGCTCACCTGGCGGGAGATCCTGCCGCTCTGGCTGACCATCGCCCTTTTGGCGCGCGAGCTGATGTTGCTGGTGATGGTGGGAATCCTCCGCCGGCACGGCTATCCGCCGCCGCAGGTGAACTTCCTGGGTAAAGCTGCGACTTTCAACTTGATGTACGCCTTCCCTCTGCTGCTGCTCAGTGACGGAACGGGCTGGCTTTCGTCACTCGCCGAAGTTTTCGGGTGGGCCTTCGCCGGATGGGGTACAACTCTCTATTGGTGGGCAGGGATCCTCTACGTGGTCCAGGTCCGCCGACTCGTGAAGGCGGATACCCCGGCCGATTGAGCCCGTCTGTCCTGTGCCGAGCAACGTCGCCGGCATGAACGAGGACGCCCGAGGGCCACTGAGCGGACAGGTGAAGTCGGCAGGACCGTCGTCTCTTCAAGGAGGACGCTTCCGACATGAAGGCCGTCGTGATGGCCGGTGGCGAAGGAACACGACTTCGCCCGATGACCTCGAGCATGCCCAAGCCTCTCCTGCCGGTGGCAAACCGGCCGATCATGGAGCATGTCCTGCGACTGCTCAAGCGGCACGGTCTCACCGAGACCGTTGTCACCGTGCAGTTTCTCGCCTCGCTCGTCAGGAACTACTTCGGTGACGGCGAGGAGCTCGGTATGGAGCTCACGTACGCCAACGAGGAAAAACCGCTCGGCACCGCCGGCAGTGTGAAGAACGCCGAGGAGGCACTGAAGGACGACGCCTTCCTCGTCATCTCGGGAGACGCACTCACCGATTTCGACCTCACCGACCTCATCGCCTTCCACAAGGAGAAAGGCGCACTGGTCACCGTCTGTCTGACGCGTGTGCCGAATCCACTGGAATTCGGCATCACCATCGTGGACGAGGAAGGAAAGGTCGAGCGCTTCCTGGAGAAGCCGACCTGGGGGCAGGTCTTCTCCGACACGGTGAACACGGGCATCTACGTCATGGAGCCCGAGGTCTTCGACTACGTCCAGGCAGACGTGTCGGTCGACTGGTCGGGTGATGTCTTTCCGCAGCTCATGAAGGAAGGCAAGCCGATCTACGGCTATGTCGCCGAGGGCTACTGGGAGGACGTCGGCACCCACGAGAGCTACGTCAAGGCGCAGGCCGACGTGCTCGAGGGAAAGGTCCAGGTCGAGCTCGACGGATTCGAGATCTCGCCCGGAGTCTGGATCGCGGAAGGGGCCGAGGTCCACCCCGACGCCGTGCTCCGCGGGCCGCTCTACATCGGCGACTACGCCAAGGTGGAGGCCGGCGCCGAGATTCGCGAGCACACCGTCATCGGCTCGAACGTGGTCGTCAAGAGCGGCGCGTTTCTTCACAAGGCCGTCGTCCACGACAACGTCTACATCGGTCAGCAGAGCAATCTGCGCGGCTGTGTGATCGGCAAGAACACCGACGTCATGCGGGCCGCCCGGATCGAGGACGGGGCCGTCATCGGCGACGAGTGCCTGATCGGTGAAGAATCGATCGTCCAGGGCAACGTCCGGGTCTACCCCTTCAAGACCATCGAGGCCGGCGCCTTCGTCAACACCTCCGTCATCTGGGAGTCCCGCGGCCAGGCCCACCTCTTCGGGGCGCGTGGCGTCTCCGGGATCCTCAACGTGGAGATCACGCCCGAGCTGGCCGTACGCCTCGCCGGCGCGTACGCCACGATGCTGAAGAAGGGCTCGACGGTCACCACCGCGCGTGACCACTCCAGGGGTGCCCGCGCCCTGAAGCGCGCGGTGATCTCCGCGCTGCAGGCCAGCGCCATCGACGTACGTGACCTGGAGAACGTGCCGCTGCCGGTGGCGCGGCAGCAGACCGCCCGGGGAAGCGCCGGCGGGATCATGCTGCGGACCACCCCCGGTGTGCCGGACTCCGTGGACATCATGTTCTTCGACGAGCGAGGGGCGGATCTCTCGCAGGCCGGACAGCGGAAGCTGGACCGGGTCTTCGCACGTCAGGAGTACCGGCGGGCGTTCCCCGGGGAGATCGGCGACCTCTCCTTCCCGGCGAGCGTCTTCGACTCGTACACCGGCTCCCTGCTGCGGAACGTCGACATCTCCGGGATCGCCGAGGCCGGGCTCAAGGTCGTCGTCGACGCCTCCAACGGCAGTGCGGGGCTCGTTCTGCCGAGCCTCCTCGGCCGGCTGCAGGTGGATTCGCTGACGATCAACCCGGGACTCGACGAGTCGCGGCCCACGGAGTCGGTGGAGGCGCGACGGGCCGGACTCGTCCGGCTCGGGGAGATCGTGGCCTCGGCGCGTGCCGCGTTCGGCGTGCGGTTCGACCCCGTGGGCGAGCGGCTCTCGCTCGTCGACGAGCGAGGCCGGATCATCGAGGACGACCGTTCGCTGCTGGTCATGCTCGACCTGGTGGCCGCCGAGCGGCGCTCGGGCCGGGTCGCGCTGCCCGTGACGACCACGAGGATCGCCGAGCAGGTCGCCGCGTACCACGGCACTCAGGTGGAGTGGACGACGACCTCGCCGGACGATCTGACCCGGGTCGGACGGGAGGAGTCCACGATCTTCGGCGGCGACGGCCGCGGCGGATTCATCGTTCCCGAGTTCAGCAGCGTCTTCGACGGTGCCGCCGCGTTCGTACGGCTGATCGGGCTTGTGGCGCGGACACAGCTCACGCTGAGCCAGATCGACGCGCGGATCCCGCGGGCGCATGTCCTGCGGCGGGACGTCGCGACGCCGTGGGCCGTCAAGGGACTGGTGATGCGCCGGGTGGTGGAGGCGGCCGGGGACCGGTCGGTGGACACCACGGACGGGGTACGCGTGGTCGAGGCGGACGGGCGCTGGGTGATGGTGCTGCCCGACCCGGCCGAGGCCGTCACCCATCTGTGGGCCGAGGGACCCGACGACACCTCCGCCCAGGCCCTGCTCGACGAGTGGTCGAGCGTGGTGGACAGCGCAGGTCACTGACGGATGGGACGGGTGAGCCGGGTGGTGTCCGCCGGACGCCGCCCGGCTCATCGGTGGGGCCATTCGGCGGTAGCACCCCCGACGTGCGACGATGTGCGGCATGTCGCAGCAGCACCCCGTTCGGAGCACCGGAACACCACCCCCGCGTCCGGACGCGTCCATGTCGCTGCTGAACAACGTGATCGACCACGCGCTCGACGACGGCTACGCCGAGGCCACGGCCCGGCGCGAGGCGGAGGGCGGCGGGCTGCCGCGTACGCTGCGGGCCAAGCTCGGTCTGGCGGCCGGCCTCGTGCTGGCCGCGGCCGTGGTGACCGTGGGCGCCGCGGAGGCGCGGATCTCCGCTCCGGTCGTCGCCAAGGAGCGGCAGGAGCTCATCGACCGGATCGACGCGGAGACCTCGGCGGCCGACAAGCTGGAGCAGGACGTCGAGAAGATCCGCGCCGAGGTGGGAGAGCGACAGCGCAGGGCGCTGGAGCAGCACGGCGGTGACCAGGCGGAGCTCGTGGCGCTGCTCTCGGGGGCGACTCCGGTGCACGGCCCGGGAGTGAAGCTCGTGGTCGACGACGCCAAGGGCACCGATCAGGGCGGCGGAGGTCCGAGGGAGAGCACTGGGTTCTCCGACACGGGCCGGGTCCGCGACCGTGACATGCAGCGGGTCGTCAACGGGCTGTGGGAGTCGGGCGCCGAGGCCGTCGCGATCAACGGCCAGCGGCTGACGTCGCTGTCCGCGATCAGAGCCGCGGGTGACGCCATACTGGTCGACAACAAGCCGCTGGTACCGCCGTACACGGTGCTCGCGGTGGGGGACGGGCAGCGGCTGAGCACGGCCTTCCAGGACAGCGCCGACGGGCAGTACCTGCACGCGCTGCAGGAGAACTTCGGGATCCGCACCAGCATCTCGGCCGAGACCGAGGTGCGTCTGCCGGCCGCGCCGAGCCTGATCGTACGTACAGCAGTGCCGAGGGGAGCCGGGGCGGCCAAGGCCACCGGTCAGGCCACGGCCGACACAGGGAAGGGCACATCTTGATCGCCGTACTGGGCCTGATCGTGGGAGTCGTGGTCGGACTGTTGGTCCGGCCCGAGGTTCCGGCGGTGGTCGAGCCCTATCTTCCGATCGCCGTGGTCGCCGCCCTCGACGCGGTCTTCGGCGGCCTCCGTGCCATGCTCGACGGAATCTTCGTCGACAAGGTCTTCGTGGTCTCCTTCCTGTCGAACGTGGTCGTGGCCGCGCTGATCGTCTTCCTCGGAGACAAGCTGGGCGTCGGCGCGCAGCTGTCCACCGGTGTGGTCGTCGTGCTCGGCATCCGGATCTTCTCCAACGCGGCCGCCATCCGGCGGCATGTGTTCCGGGCGTGACGCCGATGAGCAACGACGTGCATCCCAGCACCCCGGAGAACCCGGACGAGGACAAGTCGGGCGCCGTGGCGCCCGAGCAGCAGATGACGGGGCGGCAGCGGCTGGCCGCCGGGCTGTGGCCGCCGCGGGTGAGCCGGGCCCAACTCATCGTCGCCCTGCTGCTGTTCGTCCTCGGCCTGGGCCTCGCCATCCAGGTCCGCTCCACCAGCGACAACAGCGCGCTGCGCGGGGCCCGCCAAGAGGACCTGGTCCGCATCCTCGACGAGCTCGACGACCGGACCCAGCGCCTGGAGGACGAGAAGACGCGCCTGGAGAACCAGCGCACCGAGCTGGAGTCCAGCTCGGACCAGGCCGAGGAGGCGCGCAAGCAGACCCAGGAGAAGGAGCGGCAGCTCGGCATCCTGGCCGGCACCGTCGGCGCCGAGGGTCCTGGCATCACGCTGACCGTCGCGGGCGCCGCGGCGGCCGTCGAGTCGGACATGCTGCTCGACGCGATCCAGGAGCTGCGCGCCGCGGGCGCCGAGGCGATCCAGATCAACGACGTACGGGTGGTGGCGGACAGTTACTTCTCGGGCGCCGGTGGTGACATAAAGATTGATGGAACGAAGGTGACCGCTCCGTACGTCTTCAAGGTCATCGGCAAGCCCGAGGATCTCGAGCCCGCGCTCAACATCCCCGGTGGAGTCGTCCAGACGCTGGAGAAGGAGCAGGCCACCGCGACCGTGGCCCGGTCCGAGAAGATCGTTGTGGATGCCTTGCGACCTGCGAAGCGGCCTGACTACGCTCAGTCGTCCTCGCAGTGAGGCGGGGCGCATGGCGGTCGCGCGACAAGGGGAAGACGTTGCGGGGGGTCGCCGCACCACAAGCGTGGTGCGTGGTGGAAACTGTCCGGAGGGTACGGACGTTGTGAGGATGTCCGGGTCGGCAGGTGTGTTCATTCAGGGTTCGTCCTGCCCCACGGGCGGGTCTGTTTCGGTCAAGGGGAATCGCCCGTGAGTTTTTTTGCGAAGTTGTTCGGCAAGAGCGCACGCGAGGACGGCGGCAACGCCAAGCACCGCGCGCCGCGCCACGCCCAGAGCGAGGAACAGGGCGGCGAGCGCCCGCTCTTCCGTGATGAGGTCGGCGGCCAGGGCGGTGACATTCCGGGCGCACAGGGCGCGTCGTCTGTTGACCCTGCGGGTGCCGGCCGCATAGGTTTCGGAGAACCATCAACCTCAGGTACGGGTGGAGGGTTCACCCCCGACCCGTATGCGACCCAAACCTCCGCGGGCCAGCCGCGGCAGGAGGATGCGTCCATGCCGGTGTGTACGAGGTGCGGTCACCGCAATGCCGCGGACAGCCGCTTCTGCTCCCACTGCGGCACGCCGCTGAGGGGCGGGGCGCCCGTGGAGCGCGCGTCCGAGACGACGTCGACGATCTCGATCTCGGGCCTGGAGGCGTACGACGCCGAGGTCACGGGTCAGACCGCGATGCCGTCCCTCTCGCCCGAGGCGCTGGCCGCCGTCGAGGCCCTGCCCGCCGGATCGGCGCTTCTCGTCGTGCGGCGTGGTCCGAACTCGGGCAGCCGCTTCCTGCTGGACAGCGAGCTGACCACGGCCGGCCGTCACCCGCAGAGCGACATCTTCCTCGACGACTTCACCGTGTCGCGGCGCCACGTCGAGTTCCGGCGGGCGCAGGACGGCAGCTTCACCGTCGCCGACGTCGGCAGCCTCAACGGCACGTACGTCAACCGTGAGCCGATCGACTCGGTCGTTCTGTCCAACGGCGACGAGGTGCAGATCGGCAAGTACCGCCTGGTCTTCTACACGAGCCAGCGAGGCGCGTGACGCCTCGGAGAAGCCTTCAGGGAAGGTCCATGCTGCGAACACCGACGGGCGGTGCCGGACACGGCACCGCCACCGCGGGCGACCGGCTGGTGAGCATCGGGACGGTGCTGAACCAGCTACGTGACGAGTTTCCCGAAGTGACCATCTCCAAGATCCGGTTCCTGGAGGCCGAGGGGCTCGTCGAGCCCCGGCGGACGGCCTCCGGCTACCGGAAGTTCAGCCCGCAGGACGTGGAGCGGCTCGCTCAGATCCTGCGGATGCAGCGGGACCACTATCTTCCGCTGAAGGTCATCCGGGAGCATCTCGACGCCCTTGCCCGGGGCGAACAGATCAAGCTCCCTTCCCCCAGCCCGCACCGTGATCTGCTCGACGGCGCGTGGGATCCGGAGGGCGATCGTCCGACCGCCGCGCGGGTGGGACGGGCCGAGCTGCTCGCCGCTGCCGAGGTGACCGAGGAGGAGCTCGCGGAGTGGGAGTCGTACGGGCTCATCGCTCCGGGAGCCGAGGGTGGCTACGACGCCGAGGCGATCACCGTCGCGAGACTTGTCGCGGATCTGGGGAGATTTGGTCTGGAACCGCGGCACCTGAGGGCGGTCAAAGCGGCCGCCGACCGGGAGGCGGGACTGGTCGAGCAGATGGTCGCGCCGCTGCGACGGCACCGTAATCCGCAGACCAGAGCCCATGCGGAGGCCACCGCGAAGGAGCTCGCCGGGCTCTCCGTACGGCTCCACGCGGCACTGGTCCAGACCGCGCTGGGACTCCGGCTGTCGTGATCTTGGGGGAGCCCGACTACCCAAACCGGTCGAGCACGTCCTAGGGTTGCTGTGTGAACGAGCTCGACGTTGTGGGTGTCCGGGTGGAAATGCCCTCCAACCAGCCGATCGTGCTCCTGCGTGAAGTGGGAGGCGATCGGTACCTCCCCATCTGGATCGGTCCTGGTGAGGCGACCGCGATCGCCTTCGCCCAGCAGGGGATGGCCCCTGCGAGGCCGCTGACGCACGACCTCTTCAAGGATGTCCTTGAAGCCGTGGGGCAAGAGCTCACCGAGGTCCGCATCACGGATCTCCGTGAAGGCGTCTTCTACGCGGAGCTGGTCTTCGCCAGTGGTGTCGAGGTGAGTGCCAGGCCGTCCGACGCGATAGCGCTGGCGCTGCGCACCGGAACGCCGATCTTCGGCAGTGACGGTGTGCTCGACGACGCCGGCATCGCGATCCCGGATGAGCAGGAGGACGAGGTGGAGAAGTTCCGCGAGTTCCTCGACCAGATCTCCCCGGAGGACTTCGGGACCAACAGCCAGTGAGGCGGGCCGGCCGTGCGAGGCCGGTCGCCGGCCTCCGTACGCGGGGCGCTGTCAGGACATTCGAGTAGCCTTTCCCCGGAGAGAGACACGGGAAACCACTCTCAGGGTGATTATCACTCGGCGTGCCGAGTGTGGCGATCGTTGACGCACCCCGAGTGACTGCCTACCTTCGTGTGGGCAGGTCAAGGACGGAGGGTCGGCGTGATGAGCAGCGGCGACGGTACGGCAGGGGGCACCCTCGGGCGCGCGCCCGGGGAGAGCGGTCCGTATCCGCTTCACGGCAGGGTGGGCGACTCCGGTACGGCGGACGCGCGTGCGGGCGAGGACGCGGCGGCCGGCACTGACACGGTGGGATACCGCGGTCCGACCGCGTGCGCGGCGGCCGGGATCACCTACCGTCAGCTGGACTACTGGGCGCGTACCGGGCTCGTCGAGCCGAGTGTGCGGCCCGCGTACGGATCCGGGACGCAGCGGCTCTACAGCTTCCGTGACGTCGTCGTTCTCAAGATCGTCAAGCGTTTCCTGGACACCGGGGTCGCGCTGCAGAACATCCGGGCCGCCGTGCAGCATCTGCGGGCCCGCGGCTTCCGCGATCTGGAGCGGATGACCCTGATGAGCGACGGCGCGACGGTGTACGAGTGCTCCTCGCCCGACGAGGTCGTGGATCTGCTCCAGGGCGGGCAGGGCGTCTTCGGGATCGCGGTGGGCGTGGTCTGGCGCGATGTCGAGGCGGCGCTCTCGCAGCTCCACGGCGAGCGCATCGACACCGGTGAGACGCTCATCGGACACAACCCGGGCGACGAGCTCGCGCGGCGGCGGCGCGACCGGGCTGTCTGAGCCGTCTGAGCCGTCTGAGCCGTCTGGGCGCACGGAGCGCACGGAGCGCTGGGGCGCGCCCGTACGCGGGTGCGAGTCGATTGTCAGTGGCGTAGGGCAGCATCGGAGATGTGAGAGCCGCGCCGACGATTCTGCATCTCGACATGGATGCCTTCTTCGCGGCCGCCGAGCAGGCGGCGAAGCCGAGTCTGCGCGGAAAACCGGTGGTCGTCGGCGGGCTTGGGCCGCGCGGGGTCGTGGCCACGGCCTCGTACGAGGCCCGGCGCTTCGGGGTCCACTCGGCGATGCCGATGGCGCAGGCGCGGCGGCTGGCTCCGAACGCCGCCTATCTCGTGCCGCGCTTCGCGTTCTACCGATCGATCAGCGAGCAGGTCATGGAACTGCTCGGACGGCTGTCGCCGCTGGTGGAGCCGCTGAGCCTGGACGAGGCCTTCGTGGACCTGGCGGCCGGGGGTGTGGCGGAGGACAGCGCGGGCGCGCGGGCGGCCGGTGAGCGGCTGCGCAGGGACATTCTCGCCACCACGGGGCTGACGGGGTCGGTGGGGCTCGCGGGGTCGAAGATGCTCGCGAAGATCGCCTCCGAGGAGGCCAAGCCGGACGGGCTGGTGCTGATAGAGCCGGGGACCGAGCGGGGGCTCCTGGGGCCGAAGTCGGTGCGGATCCTGCCGGGGGTCGGGCCTGCGACCGGGGAGCATCTGCGGCGCGCCGGGATGACGACGGTGTCGGACCTCGCGGAAGCGGGCGAGGACGAGCTTGTACGGCTGCTTGGGCGGGCGCACGGGGCGTCCCTGTACAAGATGGCCCAGGGGTACGACGACAGGCCCGTGGTGGCCGAGAGGGACGCGAAGTCGGTCTCGGTGGAGGACACCTTCGACGTGGACCTGCACGACCGCGTGCGGATCCGGATCGAGGTGGAGCGGCTGGCGGAGCGGTGCGTGGCGCGACTGCGGGGGTCGGGGCACTCGGGGCGCACGATCGTCCTGAAGGTGCGGCGCTTCGACTTCTCGACGCTGACGCGCTCCGAGACGCTGCGGGGACCCACGGACGATCCCGTGGTGGTGCGGGAGGCGGCGGGGCGGCTGCTCGAGGGGGTGGACACGACGGGTGGGGTGCGGCTTCTGGGGGTGGGGGTGAGCGGGCTCGCCGACTACACGCAGGAGGATCTGTTCGCCCAGGCGGTGGAGCCGGCGGCGCGGTCCGTGGAGGAGGCGCCCGAGCCGGAGACCCCCGAGCCGGAGGCGCCGGCCGAGCGGAGGTGGGCGCCCGGGCACGACGTACGGCATGCCGTGTACGGGGCCGGGTGGGTGCAGGGGAGCGGGGTCGGGCGGGTCACCGTGCGCTTCGAGCAGCCGGGGTCGGCGCCGGGGCGGGTGCGGACGTTTCTCGTCGACGACCCGGAGCTGGAGGCGGGGGAGCCGCTGCCGCTGGTGGGGGGCGGGGGTGATGAGGCGGCGGTCGCCTAGTGGCGGTCGCCTAGTGAGGCGCCCGGCCTTCGGCCGGACAGCGCCGTCGGCGGCCGGCCGTCAGCCCTCCTCCTGGCCCGCCAGGCGGCCGAAGTCGCGGTCCGGGGGCGGCGGGGGGAGGGCGATGTTGTAGTGGCGGTAGAGCTGGAGCTCCTGCTCGGGGGAGAGATGGCGGCCCACGCCGAAGTCCGGGGCGTCCTTGATCAGGGCGCGTTCGTACGGGACGTGGAGACCGTCGCCGGCGAGTTCGCTCGGCTCCAGGGGGACGAACGCGTCCCGGCCGAAAAGGCCCGTGCGGACCGCTGCCCACTCGGGGACGCCCGTCGCGTCGTCCAGGTACACCTCGTCCACGGTGCCGATCTTGTGTCCATCGCGGTCGAACGCCTTGCGGCCGATCAGGCTGCGCGGATCGATGTCGGTCTGCACGGTCCCTCCACATGGTCGCAACTGCTCTACAAAGACTACGAAAGTGCACATCTGGGATGTCGGCCACTTGAGCGATGTGAACCGGAACCGCGCTGGTAGGCTGGCTATGGCTGTCGACCCTGTGCGGGAGAGTCCTCCGGAGAAACCTTTCGGAGGCGCCGAAGGAGCAAATCCTCCCCGGAATCTCTCAGGCACCTGTACCGCACGGACGAGGTCACTCTGGAAAGCAGAGCGGAGGCCCGACGGCATCCGCTCTCACCGACGGTGAAAACCGGCGAGCCCCTTCGGCATGCCGGTGAAGCTCTCAGGTTGAGATGACAGAGGGGGAGGCCGTCCGGGTACCCGCGCCGTGGTGCCCCTCGCAGGTCGTGACGACCAGGAGGCCTCCGTACATGACCGCCAACCGTATTCCGCTCTCCGAACTCGAACAGGGCATCCCGTTCGAGCAGCGGCACATCGGGCCCGACGCCGAAGCCCGGGCCAAGATGCTCGCGCAGGTCGGCTACGGCTCCCTCGACGAGCTCACGGCCGCCGCCGTGCCGGACGTGATCAAGAACGCCGAGGCGCTCGGCCTGCCCGCCGCCCGCACCGAGGCCGAGGTCCTCGCGGAGCTGCGTGAGCTCGCCGACCGCAACCAGGTCCTCGCCCCGATGATCGGCCTCGGCTACTACGGCACCTTCACGCCGCCGGTCATCCTGCGCAACGTCATGGAGAACCCCGCCTGGTACACGGCGTACACGCCGTACCAGCCGGAGATCTCGCAGGGCCGCCTGGAGGCGCTGCTCAACTTCCAGACCATGGTCGCCGACCTCACCGGTCTGCCCACCTCCGGCGCCTCCCTCCTCGACGAGGGCACCGCCGCCGCCGAGGCCATGGCGCTCTCCCGTCGCGTCGGCAAGGTCAAGAACGGTGTCTTCCTCGTCGACGCCGACGCCCTGCCGCAGACCGTCGCCGTCATCGAGACCCGCGCCGAGCCGACGGGTGTCGAGGTCGTCGTCGCCGACCTGAGCGCGGGCATCCCCGCCGAGGTCGCCGAGCGCGGCGTCTTCGGTGTGCTGATCCAGTACCCGGGCGCCTCCGGTGCCGTACGGGACATCAAGCCGCTCATCGACCAGGCCCACGAGCTCGGCGCCGTCGTCACCGTCGCCGCCGACCTGCTCGCGCTCACCCTGCTCACCTCGCCCGGCGCCCTCGGCGCCGACATCGCCGTCGGCACCACCCAGCGCTTCGGTGTGCCCATGGGCTTCGGCGGTCCGCACGCCGGCTACATGGCCGTCCAGGACAAGCACGCCCGTTCCCTGCCCGGCCGCCTCGTCGGTGTCTCCGTCGACGCCGACGGCAACAAGGCGTACCGCCTGGCCCTGCAGACCCGCGAGCAGCACATCCGCCGCGAGAAGGCCACCAGCAACATCTGCACCGCGCAGGTGCTGCTCGCCGTCATGGCCGGCATGTACGCCGTCTACCACGGCCCCGACGGCCTCAAGGGCATCGCGCAGCGCACCCACCGGTACGCCGCGATCCTCGCCGCGGGCCTGAAGGCCGGCGGTGTGGAGGTCGTCCACGGCAGCTTCTTCGACACCGTCACCGTGCGCGTGCCCGGCAAGGCCGCCGAGGCCGTCGCCGCCGCCCGCGAGGCCGGTGTCAACCTGTACCTCGTCGACGCCGACCACGTGTCGGTCTCCTGCGACGAGACCACCGGCCGCGCCCAGCTCGCCGCCGTCTGGGGCGCCTTCGGTGTCGACGCCGACATCGAGGCCCTCGACGCCGCCACCGAGGACACGCTGCCCGCCGGCCTGCTGCGCTCCGACGCGTACCTCACCCACCCGGTCTTCCACGCGCACCGCTCCGAGACGTCGATGCTGCGCTACCTGCGCAAGCTCGCCGACCGCGACTACGCGCTCGACCGCGGCATGATCCCGCTCGGCTCCTGCACGATGAAGCTGAACGCGACCACCGAGATGGAGCCGGTGACCTGGCCCGAGTTCGGCCAGATCCACCCCTTCGCCCCGGTCGAGCAGGCGCAGGGCTACCTCACGCTCATCACCGAGCTGGAGGAGCGTCTCGCCGAGGTCACCGGCTACGACAAGGTGTCGATCCAGCCCAACGCCGGTTCGCAGGGCGAGCTGGCCGGTCTGCTGGCCGTCCGCGCCTACCACCGCGCCAACGGCGACGAGCAGCGCACCGTCTGCCTCATCCCGTCCTCCGCGCACGGCACCAACGCCGCCTCCGCGGTGATGGCCGGCATGAAGGTCGTCGTCGTCAAGACCGCCGACGACGGCGAGGTCGACGTCGCGGACCTGCGCGCCAAGATCGAGCAGTACCGCGACGAGCTGTCCGTGCTGATGATCACGTACCCGTCCACGCACGGTGTGTTCGAGGAGCACGTCGCCGACATCTGCGCCGAGGTGCACGAGGCCGGCGGTCAGGTGTACGTCGACGGTGCCAACCTGAACGCGCTCGTCGGTCTGGCCAAGCCGGGCAAGTTCGGCGGCGACGTCTCGCACCTGAACCTGCACAAGACCTTCTGCATCCCGCACGGTGGCGGCGGCCCGGGCGTCGGTCCGGTCGGTGTGCGCGCGCACCTCGCGCCGTACCTGCCGAACCACCCGCTGCAGCCCACCGCGGGCCCGGAGACGGGCGTCGGCCCGATCTCGGCCGCCCCGTGGGGCTCGGCCGGCATCCTGCCGATCTCCTGGTCGTACGTGCGTCTGATGGGTGGCGAGGGCCTCAAGCGCGCCACGCAGGTGGCCGTCCTCGCGGCGAACTACATCGCCAAGCGCCTGGAGCCGCACTACCCGGTGCTCTACACCGGTCCGGCCGGTCTGGTCGCCCACGAGTGCATCGTCGACCTGCGCCCGCTGTCCAAGGAGACCGGCGTCAGCGTCGACGACATCGCCAAGCGTCTGATCGACTACGGCTTCCACGCGCCGACGATGTCGTTCCCGGTGGCCGGCACGCTGATGATCGAGCCGACCGAGTCCGAGGACCTCACCGAGCTCGACCGCTTCTGCGACACGATGATCGCGATCCGCGGCGAGATCGAGAAGGTCGCGTCGGGCGAGTGGCCCGCCGACGACAACCCGCTGCACAACGCGCCGCACACCGCGGCCGCGCTGGGCGGCGAGTGGAACCACCCGTACACGCGTGACGAGGCGGTCTTCCCGGCCGGTGTCTCGGCCGCGGACAAGTACTGGCCGCCGGTCCGCAGGATCGACGGGGCGTTCGGCGACCGCAACCTGGTCTGCTCCTGCCCGCCGCTGGACGAGTACGACAACTGAGCATGAGTCAGGGCCGGTTCGGAGGATTCCTCCGGGCCGGCCCTTGTCGTGCGCTTCGTGTGCCTCGTGTGCCTCGTGCGGTCAGGCGGCGGTCGTCACCCGGCCCGCGGTCAGCGGGCGGTGCGGGGCGATGATCTGGCCGTCCGGCAGCAGTTCACCGGTGTCCTCGAAGAGCAGGACGCCGTTGCACAGCAGGCTCCAGCCCTGCTCCGGGTGGTGCGCCATCAGGCGGGCCGCCTCCCGGTCGGCGGAGTCGGCGGTGGGACAGGCAGGCTGGTGCTGGCACATGGATGGGTTCTTTCGCTGCGTCGTGGTGAGTGTCGTCCTGCGGCTCGGTGCGGTACTCATGGCCGCCCCCCGTTGTCGGTTCGGTAGGTCCAGTGTTCCCCCACGGACATCGATCCGCAGGTATTTCACGGCAGCTCTTCCTACTGCATGAAGACGTATCACCCGCGCGAGCGGTTCAGCTCAACTGGGCGGTCTTTTCGGATGGTTCGGGGTAGCCCTGGTGGGCTAGTCCGTACGGGGAGGGGTGTTCGACGCCGCCGTTCGGACAGAACTGCGCCCCGCGGCCGGGTCGGCGGCCGCGGGGCGGGGGTGCGCGTGAGGTGGATCAGGCCGGCGCCGGAGTGCCGAAGAGCGGCGGCGGCGCGAGGCGCAGGGTGAGGACGGGCAGCAGGTCGGCGACCCGGTGGGGGCGGTGGGCCGCGATGCCCGGAGGCGCGGGGGCGAGCGGGATCAGCAGGTCGGCCGGGTCGGGCGAGGACGATGCTCCGTCCGCCGTGGTGTCCCCGTGGAGCCAGAGCGTCAGCATGTACAGCTGCGGGACGGAGAGCAGGCGCGGCTGGTACGGCGTGGACAGTGTCTCGGCCTGGAGCAGGGCGCGCTCGGTGGCAGTGACGTACGGGCCCTCGAAGAAGTGCGAGAAGGACCAGCCGTCCGGGGTGAGCATGGTGTCGGCGGCGGCGACGGCCCGGTCCGTGCCCCGGATCAGGAAGCGCCAGCCGACGAGCCGCGTGCGCGGTGCCTGGCCGGGCGGGAGGGACTGGTCCCGTACGACCTGGTCCCGAACGTCGAGGATGTGGACGGGCAGGGGCAGTTCGGGGCTGAGCGGCCCCGGGGCGGACCGGAGGGCGGGCGTTCGTGCCTCACGGACGGCGGTGGGGGAACCGAGGGCCGCGAGGACACTGCGCAGGGCCGGCGCGGGGGCCGGAGAGGGTCGGAGCATGGTGGGTCGCCTCTCACTCAGGAGACACGGTGATGCGTGGGCAGGTACGACGGCGCTGTGGGCTGCCGGGCCTAAGGGGCCATGAAGCCATGGCCGGGCGCCAACACTCTGCCTCGTTCGCGGAGTTTATACGAGACGTGTTCACGCAGTGTTTCCACTAGCGGTCTCCGATATTGCGAGCAAGACGTCATCCGGCCTTGTTGCGGCGGCGATTCGCGGTATTTGGGGCGAGGGCCCATCGCCTGCCTGCGGCTTCTCCATCGATGCGGACGGCCGAATATCGACCCCATGCTTTCGATGAATATCGCCGTGGAATATGTCCTTTGCCGATTGCCCTCGGGATGTGCCGGGCGGTTGCTCAACCCAGCCTATCGTTCAACGGGGGTGGTCCGCAGGCGTTATGGATCAGTGGGCTGGGCATCATCGTCCGTGACGCGCGCGGCCGTCGCCGTGGCCGCCCAATCGTGGGAGGGACCCTTCGATGGGGGAGAAGGTCGTGGCAGACGGGTTCGACCTGTCCGATCGGCAGAGGTACCGCCGGAAGCTCCAGCAGTGTCTGGCGGGGCTCGCGAGGCTCCTGGCGGAGAAGCGGTTCGACCGACCGCGGAATCTGATGGGCCTGGAGATCGAACTCAATCTCGCGGGCGCCGACGGTATGCCCAGGATGGTGAACGGAGCCGTTCTTGAGCGGATCGCGAGCCCTGATTTCCAGACCGAACTCGGAATGTTCAACCTCGAGGTGAACATCGCTCCGCACCGCCTCGACGGTCATGTTTTCGATCGGCTCGCGGAAGAGCTCAGAACCGGTCTTGGATATGCCGACCGCAAGGCCCGCGAAGTCGACGCGGGTGTCGTCATGATCGGAATACTGCCCACGCTCGCGCAGGACGATCTCGTCTCCGAGAATCTCTCGGCCGTCGACCGCTACACCCTTCTCAACGACCAGATCGTGGCCGCCAGGGGTGAGGATTTCGCGCTCGACATACAGGGCGTGGAGCGGCTCACATGCACGTCCACGTCGATCGTGCCCGAGGCGGCCTGCACCTCCGTGCAGCTGCACCTCCAGGTCACGCCGGAACGGTTCGCCGCGGTGTGGAACGCGGCGCAGGCCGTGGCGGCGGTCCAGATCGCCGTGGGAGCGAACTCGCCGTTCCTCTTCGGCCGGGAGCTGTGGCGCGAGTCCCGCCCGCCGCTGTTCCAGCAGGCCACGGACACCAGGCCGCCGGAGCTCCAGGCCCAGGGCGTGCGGCCGCGCACCTGGTTCGGGGAGCGGTGGGTCGATTCCGCGTACGACCTCTTCGAGGAGAACCTGCGGTACTTCCCCGCGCTGCTGCCGATCTGCGACGAGGAGGACCCGCTCCTGGTCCTCGACCAGGGCGGTGTGCCACGGCTGCAGGAGCTCGTCCTGCACAACGGCACGGTCTACCGCTGGAACCGTCCGGTCTACGGCTGGGTCGACGGGGTGCCGCACCTGCGGGTGGAGAACCGGGTGCTGCCGGCCGGTCCGACCGTCACCGACGTCGTCGCCAACGCGGCCTTCTACTACGGGCTCGTACGGGCGCTCGCCGAGGATCCCCGGCCGGTGTGGAAGCGGCTGCCGTTCGAGGACGCCGCCGCGAACTTCGACGCGGCCTGTCGCCACGGCATCGAGTCGGAGCTGCGCTGGCCGCGGCCGGGGCGCTCGGGCGGGGTGGCGAGCGTGTCGGCCGTACGCCTCGTCCTCGACGAGCTGCTGCCGCTGGCCGCGGCGGGGCTCGACGCCTGGCACGTCGAGCCGGCCGACCGGGACTTCTATCTCGGTGTGATCGAGGGGCGCTGCCGCGGGCGGGTGAACGGGGCCTCCTGGCAGGCCGACACCTTCCGCCGGGCCCGGGAGTCCGGCCTTGACCGGGAGGCGGCGCTGGCGGCCACCACCCGCCGGTACGCCGAGCTGATGCACGGCGGCGAGCCGGTGCACACGTGGCCGGTGGGGATCGGCTAGCGAGCGGCCGCGGGGCTCGTGCCGGGCTCCCGTGCCCGGCACGAGCCTCACGGCCTCCACGAGGCGGAATGGCGCACGCCCCGGCCCGTCACGCATGATCTCCGTACCCGGAAGCGATGGGGAAGTGGAGACTGGTGTGGTGTCGGAGCAACGAGTGGTCGCCGATTCGTTTCCCCCGGGCGGCCTGCCACGCAGGGTCCTGCGATCCGAGACGCTGATCGTCCTGGCGCTCTCGCTCGGCGCCAGCGCGGTGTCGTCCCTCATCAGCTTCATCGGCTCGCTGACCAAGCCCGGCGGGTTGAAGGAGCAGGCGGCGACGCTCAACGGTTCGTACGCGCCCGGGCGGCCGTGGCTCGATCTGGCCTGGCAGCTCTTCGGCATCGCCACCGCGCTCGTGCCCGTCGTGCTCGTCGCCCATCTGCTGCTGCGCGAGGGCGCGGGGATGCGGGCGATCGGTTTCGACCGGACGCGCCCCTGGCCGGACCTCGGGCGGGGCGCCCTGGTCGCGGCCGGGATCGGGAGCGCCGGGCTCGCGTTCTACCTGGTGGCGCGGGCGTCCGGGTTCAATCTGACCGTGGTGCCCGAGTCGCTGCCGGACGTGTGGTGGAAGTACCCGGTCCTGATCCTGTCGGCGGTGCAGAACGCCGTACTGGAAGAGGTCATCGTCGTCGGCTATCTGCTGCGCCGGCTCGGGCAGTTGGGGTGGACGCCGATGGCGGCGCTGGTGGCGAGCTCGGTGCTGCGCGGTTCGTACCACCTGTACCAGGGGATCGGCGGCTTCGTCGGGAACGTCGTGATGGGCGTCGTCTTCGTGCTGCTCTACCGCCGCTGGGGGCGGGTGGGGCCGCTGGTGGTGGCGCACTCGCTGCTCGACATCGTGGCCTTCGTCGGGTACGGGCTGCTGGCCGGGAAGGTGGACTGGCTGCCCACCGTGTAGGCCACCGAAGGACGGAAGGACTGTAAGGACGGAAGGGGCGTACGGCGACGGCCGTACGCCCCTTCGGCGTGTGCGGGCTCAGGCGTTCAGCTCGCCGTCGATGACCGTCACCGCGTGGCCGGTGAGCAGGGTGCGGTCGCCGCGCAGCCGGGTGCGGACCATGCCCGTGCGGGCGCCGCCCTGGAAGCCGGTCAGGTCGTCGCGGCCGAAGCGCGCGGACCAGAACGGGGCGAGCGCGGTGTGCGCGCTGCCGGTGACCGGGTCCTCGTCGATGCCGAGGCCCGGGAAGAAGCCGCGTGAGACGAAGTCGTAGCCGCGATCCGGCCGTTCGGCCGCGGCGGTGGCGATGACTCCGCGCTCGGAGTACTGGACCAGGGCCGCGAAGTCGGGTGTCAGGGAACGGACGGTGGCCTCGTCGCGCAGCTCGACGACGAGGTCGCCGATGTGGGCGGCGGTGTCGTGGACGGAGACGATCTCGGCGCCCAGCGCCTTGGCCAGGCCGTCGGGGGCCGGGACGGGGGTCAGCGACGAGGTCGGGAAGTCCATCGTCAGGGTGCCGTCCTCCTCCGCCGTGGCGCTGAGGATGCCGCACCGGGCGGCGAACCGGACGGTCCCTGTCGCGGCGCCCGTCGTGTGCAGGACGTGGGCGGTGGCCAGCGTGGCGTGGCCGCACATGTCGACCTCGGTGGTCGGGGTGAACCAGCGCAGGGCCCAGTCGGCCTCCCCGCCGGGCGGCAGCGGGTGGGCGAAGGCGGTCTCGGAGAGGTTGACCTCGGCCGCCACCTGCTGAAGCCAGCGGTCGTCGGGGAAGGAGTCGAGGAGGAGGACCCCTGCCGGATTGCCGGAGAAGGGGCGGTCGGTGAAGGCGTCGACGATTCGGATCCGCATGCCCCGGACCGTACCGGGGCGGTAAAGCCGCAGGCCAAGGCCAATCTCGGATGACTGGACCGGTTGAAGGTCGACGGCAGGTCGACGGCAGGCCGACGGGAGGTCGACCGATGCTTGGCAAACGAAGTGTTCCGATATATCGTTGAGGCATCGCGACAGTTCAACGATGCATACCCGATGGAAGGAGCGTTGCGATGCGTTCACATGGACATGACCACGGACACGGGCATGGAGACTGCGGACCCGGCCCTCGCGGTCGGGGAGGCTTCGGTGGTGACTTCGAGGGGCGGCGCGCCGCCTTCGGGTCGTTCGGGCCGGGCTTCGGTGGCGGCGGACCGTGGGGCGGAGGCCCCTTCGGGGGTGGGCGCGGTCGCGGCGGCGGCCGGGGCAGGGCGCGGCGCGGGGATGTGCGCGCCTCGATCCTCACGCTGCTGAAGGACCGCCCGATGCACGGCTACGAGATGATCCAGGAGATCGGCGAGCGCAGCGGCGGGGCGTGGAAGCCGAGCCCCGGATCCGTCTACCCGACCCTCCAGCTCCTCGAGGACGAGGGGTTGATCACCAGCGTCAGCGAGGGCGGCAAGAAGCTGTTCACGCTCACCGACGCCGGCCGCACCGAGGCCGAGTCGGGGCCGGAGGCTCCCTGGGAGGAGGCCGGGCGCGGGGTCGACTGGGACGCACTGAACGAGGTCCGGCAGGCCGGCTTCGGTCTGATGGAGGCGTTCGGGCAGGTCTGGAAGACCGGTAGCGCCGAGCAGCGGGACAAGGCCGTCGAGGTCATCAACGAGGCCCGCAAGAAGCTGTACCTGATCCTGGCCGACGAGCACTGAGTGCCCGCATGCCGAGGGGCCTGTGGCGATCGCCACGGGCCCCTCCGCGTCTCACGTGCCGTGCGGCTCAGGCCACCAGGCCGGCCAGCTTGCGCAGGGACTCGTTCAGCGCCGCGGTGGCCGAGTCCTTCAGCTTGCCCGCCATGAGCGAGACCGCCGCGCCGGTGAACTCGCCGTCGATCCGCACCGTGGTGGCATCGCCGTCCGCCGCGAGCGAGTAGCGCGTACCGACATTGACCCCCATAGGGCCCTTGCCCCTGATGGCCAGCACCCGCGCGGTCTCCAGCTCCTCGACCGTCCAGGTCACCTCGGCGGGGAAGCCCATCAGCTTCATGTTCTCCGCGAAGGTGGCGCCTGCCTCCAGTGAGGCCGGACCGCCGTTCGGGAAGCTGGTGTGCGTGGCGTTCCACTCGCCGTACGAGGTGAAGTCCGTCAGCTGCGCCCAGACCTTCTCGGCCGGCGCCTCGATCCGTGCCTCCGCGCTGACTTCGGCCATGCGACCACCCCTTCACGCGTTCACGTGTACTCGTACTCGTCGGGCTTCGGTGTCGACGGAACGTAGCCGTACGGCCGCGAACATTCAATACTGATGAACCGTCAGTTCTTCGATGTCGCCGATCCACCACATCTGGGCCGCGTCGAACCAGTCGGAGGCCCGCGGCCCGCCGCCCTCGTCGTGGCAGTGGAACGCGGCCCAGAAGAGATCGGCCGGCAGCGCTTCCCGCGGTGCGTACACGCGGTAGACGTACTGCCGCCCGTCGAGTGCGAGCAGGGCGACCATCCAGAACATGACCAGGAGACGAAACGGGAGCGCGCCGTGGTTGCATTCGGGGCGCAAAGCAAGGCGGCGCGCGCGCCCCTCGGGGGCGAATGGACGCAATCTCCTCCGTAAGGAGGAGGGGCCGCTCGCCCGTGCCCAACTCCGGTGGGATGCGCACATGCTCCTCGCCGGGGATGTTCCGGTCGCCGGAGGCTGATGAGGTGGGAGGGTGCACAGTCCTGTTCCCCGCGTGCCCCACCAGCCCGCAGCCCGCCGCCCGGAGATCCAGCTCGGCCGGCTCACCGCCGAACTCGCGACGGTCGTGGCGAGCGCGCGCCGTCGGGCCCTGCGCGACGGGGACCGGCAGATCGACACCGCCCATCTGCTGCACTCGCTCATCGAGTCGGACCCGGAGGTCGGCGCCGCCTTCGAGGGCGGGCCGCAGCTCGCGCGCGTGCTCGGCTATCTCGTCCAGCGCTCCATCGGATACGGCCTGCGCTGGCAGGGCTCCGTCGAGGACTCCGGCACCCTGGCCGTCGTACGGGACGCCGATCCGGCGGCGGACGGCTGGTCGCCCGCCGCGGCCGCCGCGATGGCCCGTGCCTGGGAGCGGGCCGCGCTGCGCGGCGATCCCCGCGCGCGTGGCCTCGATCTGCTGGCCGTGATCGCCGCGGATCCGGAGTGCAGGGCCGTCGAGGTGCTCGGCCGGGCGGGGGTCGATCCGCTCGTTCTGGCCGACCGGATAGGGGTGCTGTCTCAACAGGTGTAACGGGGGTTACGCACCTGACGCCGTCCTGTCATGATGGCGCGATGCACGCGTCTCAGGGGAGAAGCGCCGGCCTGGGACTCGCCCTGGCCTCGGCCTTCGCATTCGGTGGTTCAGGTGTGGCGGCGAAGCCGCTCATCGAGGCGGGACTCGACCCGCTCCATGTGGTGTGGCTCCGGGTGGCCGGCGCCGCCCTCGTCATGCTGCCGGTGGCCTGGCGCCACCGCGACCTGCTGCGCCGCAGGCCCGCCCTCCTCGCGGGCTTCGGCCTCCTCGCCGTCGCCGGCGTCCAGGCCTTCTACTTCGCCTCGCTGTCCCGGATCCCCGTCGGCGTCGCGCTGCTCATCGAGTACCTCGCCCCGGCCCTCGTCCTCGGCTGGGTCCGCTTCGTCCAGCGCCGGCCGGTCACCCGCGCCGCCGCGCTCGGCGTCGTCCTCGCCGTCGGCGGCCTGGCGTGCGTGGTCCAGGTCTGGTCGGGGCTCAGCTTCGACCTGCTCGGACTGCTCCTCGCGCTCGGCGCCGCGTGCTGCCAGGTCGGCTACTTCGTCCTCTCCGACCAGGGCGGCGACGAGTCCGACCCGGCCGACCCGCTGGGCGTCATCGCGTACGGACTGCTCTTCGGCGCCCTCGTCCTCACCGCCGTCGCCCGGCCGTGGGGGATGGAGTGGTCGGTGCTCGGCGGCAGCGCGGACATGAACGGCACGAGCGCGCCCGCCTGGCTGCTGCTCGGCTGGATCGTGCTGATCGCCACGGTCCTCGCCTATGTCACCGGAGTCATCTCGGTGCGCAGGCTCTCGCCGCAGGTGGCCGGTGTCGTCGCCTGTCTGGAGGCCGTGATCGCGACCGTGCTGGCGTGGATGCTCCTCGGCGAGCATCTGGCGGCGCCGCAGATCATCGGTGGCGCCGTGGTCCTGGTCGGCGCGTTCATCGCCCAGTCGTCGACGCCCAAGGCGGCCTCGGCGGAGCCCGTGGCCGGGTCCGGGCAGGGCGCGCGCGAAACCGAATTGTCGGCCGGCCAGGCCACCCCGTAGGGTCACGGCCATGCATGCGACCGTCCTTCCGCCTCCCGCCGCCTAGGCGCGGGCGGCGCTCTCCCTGACGAAGACCGGGCTCGGGCAGTCCCCGAGCGGCTCGTCGCTGCCCGCGTGCGGAGCCGAGCGACCACACCACCCCGTCTTCACACGGAGAAGCACGTGTCGAATTCCTCCTCCGCGTCCGCGGCAGCCATGCCTGCCGTCGGGCGGAGTCTCCTCTTCCTGATCGTCGCCGGGATCGCCTGGGGCACTGCGGGCGCCGCGGCCTCGCTGATCTTCCGGGTCAGCGACCTGGGCCCGCTGGCGCTGTCCTTCTGGCGCTGCGTCGGCGGCCTCGCGCTGCTGCTGCCCGCGCTGATGCTCCGGAACCGGGGCCGTACCCGTACCGCGGCGGCCGTCGAGCCCCGCCGGCGGCGGCTGATCCGCATCCTCGGTACAGGGATCGGGCTGACCGCCTTCCAGAGCGCGTACTTCGCCGCCGTCGAGGCCACCGGGCTCGCGGTCGGCACCGTCGTCACCCTCGGCGCGGGCCCCGTCCTGATCGCGCTCGGCGCCCGGTTCACCATGGGTGAACGGCTCGGCCGCGGAGGCGCGGCCGCGGTGGCCGGGGCGCTCGCGGGCCTCGCGGTCCTCGTCCTGGGCGGCGACCGCGGCGAGGTCAGGCCGCTGGGCGTGGCCCTCGCGGTGCTCTCCGCCGCCGGGTACGCGGCGATCACCCTGCTCACCCGCCGGCTGGGCCGCGACGGCGGCGGCCCGGACGCCCTGTCGACGACCACCTGGGCCTTCGCGGTCGGCTCGGTCGGGCTGCTGCCGATGGCGGCCGTCGAGGGACTGCTCCCGCACACCGCCCAGCCCGCGCAGGTGCTCGGGCTGCTGGTGTACGTGGCGGCGGTGCCGACCGCGCTGGCGTACGCGCTGTACTTCGCCGGTGCGGCGGTGGTCCGTGCGGCGACCGTCTCCGTGATCATGCTCCTGGAGCCGGTGAGCGCGGCGCTGATCGCCGTCACGGTGCTGGGCGAGGAGCTCACCGCCGCGACCGTGGTGGGCACGCTGCTGCTGCTCACCGCGGTGACCGGCCTCGCCTTCGCGGAGGCGAGGGCAGTGGCGGTGCGGCGGCGGGAGGCGGTGGCGTAGACGGCCGCGGGCTGGTGGGGGGGCCGGTGGGGGTGTGGGCCGGTGGGGGTGTGCCCCCCCGATCCTCCCCCCCCGATCCTCCCCCTCGGGCTTCGCCCTACAACCCCCTACCGGCGGCGGCGGAGTTGGTGGGCGCGGGCGGCGCTGTCGCCCGGGCCCTGGCGCTCGGCGAGGTGGTCCGCGACGCGGTTCTGGACCGACTGCGGCTTGTTGCCCGCGTACTTGAACTTCGCCCGCACGTCGGTCACCTCCAGACGCAGCACCCTGAGACCCGACAGGAGGCGGCCGAAGGGGGCCTCGCCCGGGCATACCGGCGCGGTGCCGCCCTCCGGCTGGAAGTGGGCCACCTGGCGGTTGAGAAGCTCTGCCTTCTCCGTCGGGTCGTCCACCACGTGTGCGGTGCAACGCAGTTGGACGGCCGCGTAGTACGAGGTGGGAGTGCCGTGCTCGGACGGAACGCCCTCAGGGGCCGTCCAGTGGCCCGGTACGAAGACGTAGTCGTCGACCACGCTCAGCAGGACCGTGGGGTTCTCGTCCAGGGCCCGCCACAGTGGGTTGGGGCGGGCGAGATGGGCGAGCACCTGCCCGTACGGACCGGGCTCGGAGTCGTACCGGAAGTGCATCGGCTGGACCCACGGCGGCTCTCCGGGCAGTCCGTTGACGGCGAGCTGGCCGAAGTCGTGACGGGCCAGCCAGTCGCGCCACTCGCCGGTGTCGTGGGCGGCGTCCCAGGGGTGGATCAGCATGGCGCGGCCCTCAGATGACGGAGAGGTAGTCGGGCAGGGCGAGGGCCGGGTCGAGGTCGTCGGCCGGGATGGGTGTGCCGTACCGCCGGCGCACCGGGACCACTCCGGACCAGTGGGGGAGGGTCGCGTCCTCCGGCTCGTCGTTGGGGCCGCCGGTGCGGACCTTCGCCGAGACCTCCTCCAGGTCGAGGCGCAGGACGGCGGTCGCGGCCAGCTCCTTGGCGTTGGCCGGACGGGAGTCGTAGGAGCGGCCGGGGACGACGTGGTCGACCAGGGCGTCGAGGGCGGTGCGCAGCTCCTCGGGGTCGGTGACCTGGTGGGCGGTGCCGTGGACCACGACGGAGCGGTAGTTGATCGAGTGGTGGAAGGCGGACCGGGCCAGGACCAGGCCGTCGACGTGGGTCACGGTCAGACAGACGGGCAGCCCGGGGGCCTCGTCGCCCGTGCCCGCCGTGCCCGCCGTGCCCGCCGTGCCCGCCATGCGCAGCGGGCGCGAGCCGGTGGAGCCGTGGACGTAGAGGCGGTCGCCGATCCGGCCGTAGAGCGTCGGGAGCACCACGGGGGCGCCGTCGCGGACGAAGCCGAGGTGGCAGACATACGCCTCGTCGAGTATCGAGTGCACCAGCGCGCGGTCGTACGAGGCGCGGTGGCGGGAGCGGGTGGGGATGGTCCGCTCGGTCGGCTCGTAGGAATCCGTCATTGCGCTCTCCATTGCACTAGTGCATAATCTGTTTTGTGCTAGGAGAGTATCGGATCGAAGGCCGTCGCGCATCGGACATCGCCGCCAGCGTCGAACGCGGGGTGGGTTCGGGTGCGCTGGAGCCCGGCCAACTGCTGCCGCCGATGCGGGAGTTGGCGGTGACGCTCGGAGTGAACCCGAACACGGTCGCCGCCGCGTACCGGACGCTGCGGGAACGCGGGGTCATCGAGACGGACGGACGGCGCGGCAGCAGGGTGCGGCCGAGGCCCGCCACGACGGCCCGTGGCTCGATTCGGGTGGAGGCTCCGGCCGGCGTACGGGACGTGAGCAAGGGCAACCCGGACCCGGCCCTGCTGCCGGCCCTCGGCGAGGCGCTCGCCGAGGCCGCGCGGCACGAGGCCGAGCGGCCAGGGATGTACGGAGAGGCCCCTGTCGACGAGGAGTTCGCCCGGCTCGCGCGCGCCGCGCTCGACGCGGACGGGGTTCCCGGCGGGCCGGTCGCGGTCACCTCCGGGTCGCTGGACGCCGTGGAGCGGGTCCTCGCGGTCCACCTCAGGGCCGGTGACGCGGTCGCGGTCGAGGACCCGGGGTGGGGGAGCCTGCTCGACCTCGTTCCGGCGCTCGGACTGCGGCCGGTGCCGATCGCGGTCGACGACGAGGGGCCGCTGCCGCAGGCCGTCGAGCGGGCGCTGAGGGACGGCGCCCGGGCGGTGATCGTCACCGACCGGGCGCAGAACCCGACCGGCGCGGCCGTGAGCGCGGCCCGCGCCGCCGAACTGCGCGAGCTGCTCGCCGGTCACCGGGACGTGGTGCTCATCGAGGACGACCACGGCCACGGCATCGTCGACCTGCCGCTGCACCCGCTGGCGGGGGTGACCGACCACTGGGCGATGGTGCGTTCGGTCGCCAAGGCGTACGGGCCGGACCTGCGGATCGCGTCGCTGACCGGCGACGCCGAGACCGTCGACCGGGTCCTCGGGCGTCAGCGGCTCGGCCCCGGCTGGGTCAGCAGGCTCCTGCAGCGCGCGGTCGCGCATCTGTGGGCGACGGGCGCCGTGGACACGGCGGCGGTCGCGGGCTCGTACGCGGAGCGGCGCGACGGGCTCGTACGGGCGCTGCGGCGGCGAGGCGTCGAGGCGCACGGGCGCAGCGGGATGAACGTGTGGGTGCCGGTCTCCGACGAGACGGGCGCGGTGACGCGCCTGCTGGGCGCGGGCTGGGCGGTGGCGCCGGGCGCCCGGTTCCGGATGAACGCGGGGCCGGCCGTCCGGCTGACCGTCTCCGGCCTGACGGTGGCCGACGTCGAAGATCTGGCCGACGCGGTCGCGGGGGCGGCGGGGCCGGCGCCGGCCCGGAGCTACGGCTGAGGGCGGTCCGGGGCATCGCCGGGGCGGTGCCCCGGCTGCACCCCGGCGCCGTGATCCGTACCGTGCGGTCACGGCCTCCTGGTGACGCCCCGCCTGCGGCGGTGCGGGCGGCGTCGGGATTGTCCAGCGGTCGGGTGCCCGACACCCGGCGATGAGGGTTCCGGCCCCCGCTGGTCGCAGGCTGCGGCGCGTGCGGTCTCCTACGGGACGGGCCGCCGGTCGCCGGTCGGCGGCCCGGCGAGGGTGAGGGCCGCGCCCCCGGCCCCGGGCTTTGCGGACCGTCTCGCCCGCCGAGGCGGGCCGGAGCCGGTCCAGTGGTCGCGTGCCCGACACTCAGCGATGAGGGTTCCGGCCCCTGCTGGTCGCAGGCTGGGGCGCGTGCGGTCTCCTGCGGGACGGGCCGCCGGTCGCCGGTCGGCGGCCCGGCGAGGGTGAGGGCCGCGCCCCCGGCTCCGGGCTTTGCGGACCGTCTCGCCCGCCGAGGCGGGCCGGAGCCGGTCCAGTGGTCGCGTGCCCGACACTCAGCGATGCGGGTTCCGGCCCCGAGCCGGCCGCAGGACCGGCACGTGTGCGGTCTCCTACGGGACGGGCCGCCGGTCGCCGGTCGGCGGCCCGGCCAGGGTGTGAGGGCCGCGCCCCCCGTCGCGAGCTTCGCGGACCGTCTCGCCCGCCGAGGCGGGTCGGAGCCGGGCCCAGTGGGCGGGCGACCGACGGCCGGCGATGCGGGTTCCGGTGCCCAGCTTCCCGCCTGGTCCGCTACGAGTGGCGGGCCGCAGGGCGGCGGCTCGGTGGGGGTGTCGCGGGCTCCGTGGCTGGGGCGCCGGACGCGCGGATCGCTGCCGCCTCCGCTCCGGCTGCCGTCGCGCGGCGTGGCCCCCGGGTCTGGGTCAGGGCCGCGCCCGCGAGGACGATCACGGCGCCGACCGGGGTGTTCCAGGCGAGTTGTTCGTCGAGGACGGCGACGCCCGCCGCCGTGGCGATGACCGGGATGAAGTACGTGACCATCGCCGCCGTCGTCGGGCCGACCTCGGCCACCACCCCGTACTGCAGCAGCATCGCGTACCCCGTGCCCAGCGCCCCCAGGGCGATCACGGCGAGCAGCGGAACGATCTCGACCGTGGACGGGAGCGAGGTGAACAGGGGAGTCACCACCGCCAGTTGCAGCGTCGCGAGGCCCACCTGGGTGCCCGCGAGCGAGAGGTTCGACGCGCCGGTGCCGGTCAGCGTGCGGCGGACGTAGATCCAGCCCACCGCGTAGCTGAAGGAGGCGAGCAGGGCCATCGCCGTGCCGGTGACGTCGAGGCCCGAGAAGCCCTGCCAGGCGCCGAGCACGGTCAGCACCCCGATGAAGCCGATGCCCAGGCCCGCCGCACGCACGCGTGTCGGACGGTCCTCGGAGAGCGCGACCAGTGAGAGGACCATGCCCCACAGCGGCGTCGTCGCGTTGCAGATGCCCGCGAGCGTCGAGGGGATGGTCAGCTCGGCGTACGAGAAGAGCGAGAACGGCAGCGCGTTCAGCAGGAACGCGGCCACCGTCAGATGGAGCCAGGTGCGGCGGCCGCGCGGCAGCCGCTCGCGCTTGACCGCCATCGCGACGGCCAGCACCGCCGTACCGAACAGAAGACGGCCGAAGGTCACCTGGAACGGCGCGAACCCCTCCGTACCGACCTTGATGAAGAGGAAGCTGAAGCCCCAGATCAGGGCCAGCACACCGAAACGGATGCGCCAGTCGAGCATGCGGGGCCGACGGGCGGCGGGAGGGGAGTCGGGGCTCATGACATTCAGGGTGACGGCTTCAATCTCTTAGAACAAGCGAGATTAATTGAATCCGTTCCCTTAGCATTGCTTACATGTTGAATCTGGAGCGCCTGCGGACCCTGGACGCCGTCGCACGCCACGGATCGGTCAGCGGAGCCGCCGACGGCCTGCACGTCACCACCTCGGCCGTCTCGCAGCAGCTGTCCAAGCTGGAGCGCGAGGTCGGCCAGCAGCTGCTCGCCAAGAACGGCCGGGGCGTACGGCTCACCGACGCCGGCCTGCTCCTCGCCGAGCACGCGGCGCGCATCGTCTCCCAGGTCGAGCTCGCCCAGGCGGACATCGAGGCGCAGCGCGGACAGGTGGTGGGCGAGGTGCGGATCGCGGCCTTCCCCACGGCGGCCCGCGGACTGCTGCCCGGAGCCCTCGCCGCGCTCCGCACCGACCACCCCGACCTGCGCGTGAGAACCGCCGAGCTGGAGCCGGAGCAGGGTATCCGAGAGGTGCTGCGGGGCGATGCCGACCTCGCGCTCGTCCTGGACTGGAGCAACAAGCGGGCGCCCGTGCCGGGCGGGCTGGAGCGGGCCCACATCCTCGACGACGCCGCGGACGTCGCCCTGCCCTCGGGCCACCCGCTGGCGGCGCGCGACGAGGTGGACCTGGTCGACTTCGGCGACGACGAGTGGGTGTCCTGGCCCGAGGGCGAGTTCTGCCACGACTGGCTGATGTTCACCCTGCGCTCGCAGGGCATCGAGCCGCGCATCTCCCATTTCGTCGGGGAGCACCACACCCAGCTCGCGCTGGTCGCCGCCGGGCTCGGCGTGTGCGTCACCCCTCGGCTCGGCCGCGGCCTCGCACCGGAGGGCGTCGCGTTCGTCCCCGTACGGCAGAAGATGCGGCGGCACATCTACGCGACCTGGCGCTCCGACGCCGACCGGCGCCCCTCGATCAGGGCGGCGGTCGAGGCGCTCCGCGGTGTGGGACGGCCGCTGAGCAGCTGACAGGGGCCTCTCAGGGGCTCAGAGGCCGGCCAGTTTGCGGAAGTCCCAGGACGCGACGGCGTCCGGGGTCAGCTTCAGCCAGGCGTGCCGGCCGTCGTGCGGCATCGCGTCCAGACCGAAGTTCTTGGCGGCGAAGAGCCGCTCGGGGACGTCGAGTTCGGGACACGGCTCACCGGTGCGCGGTGCCTCGCCGACGAAGACCGCGGTGCCCGACAGCTCGGCGCCGCGCAGCTCCCCGTACTCCTCGCCGTCGTCCACCACCACCGCGATCCGGGGGTCGGCGCGCAACTGGGCCCAACGACGGCTCCTGGTGATCGAGTAGAGCCAGAGCGAGGTCCCGTCCCAGACGAACCAGAGAGCGCCGACATGCGGCCGGCCGTCGGCGGAGACCGTGGCGACCCGGCACGTGCGCTGCTCGGTCAGGAAGGTGTCCAGCTCGGCCGGGGTCATCATGATCCGGCGTCCGCGGCGCTGTGCGACGGTCATCGGCCGCCCCCTTCTAGAATTCTGATGATGTGTCAGAAAGCATGGGGGCACTTCCCTCCTGGGGCAAGGGTGGCTAACGTCCTCCGCCCGGAGTGCGAAGAAAGAGGGAAGGCCGAGGGGGACCATGACCAGTGCGACTCAGTGGGCTCAGCTCCAGGAGCAGCTCGAACCGGCCGGCACCGTACTGCTCACCGTCGAGTGCCAGCAGGGCGTCGTGGGCCGGCACAGCGCCCTGCCCGAACTCGCCACCGCAGCCCGCTCCTCGGGCGTCCTGACCAACATCGCCCGGCTGGTCGCGGCCGCGCACGAGGCCGACGTGCAGGTGCTGCACGCCGTCGCCGAGCGCCGGCCGGACGGGCGCGGCGCCAACAGCAACGCCCGGCTGTTCCGGGCCGCCGCCAGACTCCCCGTACAGCAGCACAGCGGAAGTACGGCGGTACGGATCGCCGAGCCCATCGAGGTCGCGGAGCAGGACCTGGTCGTACGGCGCTTGCACGGGCTCTCGCCCCTCGCCGGGACCGACGTCGACCCGCTGCTGCGCAATCTCGGCTGCCGCACCCTCGTCGTCACCGGAGTCTCGGCCAACGTGGCCGTGCCCAACGCCGTCTTCGACGCGGTCAACCTGGGATACACCGTGGTCGTGCCCAGTGACGCCATCGCGGGGGTGCCGGCCGACTACACCCCCGCGATGATCCGCCACACGCTCGCGCTCGTCTCCACCATCGCCACCACCGAGGAGGTGCTGCGCTGCTGGAAGAGCCCGCGGCGCGTCACGCGAGCGTGATCGAGTCCCCCTCGACCTTGATCGGGGTCGGCGGCAGGGGAGAGGTGGCCGGGCCACCCTTCACACTGCCGTCCGACGCGTCGAACAGGCTCTGGTGGCAGGGGCAGGTGATGACCCCGTCGGCGACACCGCTGACGGCGCAGCCCTGGTGGGTGCACTTGGACGAGAACGCCTTGAACTCACCGGCCGCCGGCTGGGTGATCACCACCCCCTTGTCGGCGAGCACCTTGCCGCCGCCCACCGGGATGTCCGCGACCCTGGCGAGCGGCGTCCCCGCCTCCTTCGGGGCCCCCGGCGAGCCGGCACCCGTCTTGCCGTCCGTGCCTCCGCCGCAGGCGGTGAGCACCGCCACCAGACCCGCGCCACCCGCTGCCGAGACCACCGTCCGGCGTGCCACTTCACCACTCATCGAGTCCCCTTGGGTTCCGATCACATCGACGCGATCACTGTGTCAGGAGTGAGTACGTGCGGGTGCCCCGAATCGTTCAGCCACGCGCAGACTCGTTGGCCGTACCCCTCGCCGGCACCGGTGGAAGCGCTGCCATGACCTCGCGGGCCAGGGCCACCGGGTCACCGGACGGAGCCGTCGGATAGGTCTCGTGCCCCCGCGCCCAGGCGTCGTCCATGGCGAACCAGTCGATGGCGGCCGGAGCGGTGCCGTCGGTCAGCGCGGTGTCCAGACTCGCGAAGTACGCGGCCCAGCGCTTGGCGTAGACGTCACGGACAAGCCCGTCCCACTCGCGGTTGGCGTAGTCGCGCAGCGCGCCCTCACTCGGTCCCCGGTCGCCCCAGGTGGTCAGGATCGAGCGGGCGTCGTACTCCAGCCGGTCGCTCTCGGCGGGGTCGGCTCCCCAGGAGCGGGCGTCGGCGAGCCACGGACCGAGCAGGAACCGCCGATCGGAGCCGACAAGCCGCCCCAACAGTGCCTCGTCGGCATTCCACTCGCCCGCCAGCGCGCGGAAGGCCGCCCGGTCCCCGGCGTCGTACGCCGCCTTGATCCGCGGCAGCAGGACGCGGCTGTGGTTGGTGAGCGCCTGGCGTGCCACGTCCACCAGGTCGAAGCGGTAGGCGTCCGTCGTCCGCAGCTCGGGAGCCACCTGGAGCAGCTCCCCCAGGGCGCGCCGCACGGTCGCCGCGTCGTACCGCATCGCGGTCGGGCTCCACCGCGCGCTGCGGGCCGCCGTCAGGCTCGGGCGGGCCGTGAACAGGCTGTCCTGCGGCTCGCTCCAGGTGCCCGAGGCGGTGCTGTACGGACCGCGGCGCAGCTCCTCCCACGCGGCGGCCGCGTGCGGGTCCGCACCGCCGTAGCGGCGGGCCGCGTACGCGGCGAACCAGGCCGCATGGTCGATCGGTCCCGGCTGCCAGGCGAGTTCGGTGAACAGGTCGAAGGCCGCGGGGTTCCCGCCGGTGCCTTCCGGGAGGTAGGCGATGCCGCGCAGGGTGCTCCCGGGCTTGGCCAGTACCTGCTGGAAGCGGCTCACCCATACGCCCGTGTTGGCGCCCATGCTGGTGTGGCCGCCGAAGTTGGGGATCGTGCCGAAGGCGTACGGCGTACCGCCCCACTGGGTCTCGCGGTCCAGGGTGTCGTACCGGTCGGAGAGGCCGTCGACGATCAGCACCCGGCCGCGGTCCACGCCGCTCAGGACGGTGGTGGGCGGATTGCGCTGCCAGCCGAGCATGACCCAGGTGGCGCCCGGATGGGCTGCGTCGAGGGCCTTCTGGACGGCCCCGGCCGCGCCCGCGACATCCACCGGCCCGGGGCTGCCGCCCTCGTGCAACAGATCCATCTTGAACATGGTGCTGTCACCGAACTGCCGCTGCTGGACGCGATAGTACGCGGCGGCCAGCCGGTCGAAGACCGGTCCGGTCGGGTCCAGCCAGTCGGGGCGCTCGAAACCCACCCACGTGCCCTGCGGCACCGTGACCGCGCCCGGGTTCCGGGCGGCGAAGCCCGGTGGCACCGTGCCGAAGAAGCCCGGCAGGACAGGCGTCATCCCCAGGGAGCGCACGTGGTCGGAGATCCGGCGGCCCTGTGCCGCGCGGGCGTCGATCAGCTGCCGCGAGACGGGTCCGGCGAAGCCCGACAGGTTCTGCAGCAGCCACCAGCCCTGGTGGGCCGGGCCGGGGATCCAGGCGCGCAGCTCCGCCTCGCTGTACCCGAACTCCTGCAGCGCCTCGTAGTACACGTACTCCGCCCCCGTCGGGACGAAGACCTCGTTCACGCCGTGCAGTGCCAGCAGGTCGATGTCGCGCTGGTACGCGGTGAAGTCGCGGTACGGGCCGGAGTAGCCCTCGTCGGTGTCGTTGAGGGCGTAGCGGTGGGGCACGGTCGCCGACCGGGTGAGGGTGCCGGTGACCGCGGGGAGCGTGGCGGGGAGCCGGCCGACGCTGTCGCCGGGCCAGCCGATGTCGACACCGGCGACCCGCTCCAGATACCAGCCGACCCCGGTGAGCAGCGTGGCCGGCGAGGTGCCCCGCACACGGATCGCTCCCTGCGTCCCGGAGACCGAGAAGAAGTCGCCCGAGGCGGGCCGCTCGGCCGCCTCAAGGGTGAACTGCGCGGCCCGCCACGACAGCAGACGTTCCAGGCTCGCCCGGGCGGGTGCCGGATCGAAGGCGGGCTCCGCGGCGGAGACCGGCGCGCCGCCCGGCAGCGACAGCGCACCGGTCACGGCGAGTGTCAGGACGGCAAGAGCGTTACGGCATCGAAGGACGAGGCGGCTGCCCATCTGGCTCCCTGCTCGGAGTGGTCGGCGCATGGCTCGCCCACTGTCCGACGGCCGGCGCCACCGGGGGCGCAGGCGAAGCCGAGAACCGGCCGACGCTCATCCTTGCGGGTGCACGCGGCGTCGTACGAGGAAGGTGCGCGCGAAGTCGCCGCCAGGCGCCCGGCCCCGGGGTCGATCCCGACCGTGAGCCGGCCGGACACCCACTGACGTCCTGTCAATCATCCTCGCGGTACGCGCCTTTGGCGCCCACCGTCGCTCCCCGTGCCGCCCCGGGGCTGATCGTGGCCCGCTCGGGGGGAGGGGCGGGCCGAACGATACGGATAGCCTGGGAAAATGCTTACAGAAGTGACAGCGACCCGCTACGTCACCCCCCTGCGTGAGGGCGGTTCGCTCCCCGGGATCGTCGAGGCCGACGACCTCGGCACGTACGTCATGAAGTTCACCGGCGCCGGGCAGGGGCGCAAGACCCTGGTCGCCGAGGTCGTCTGCGGGCAGCTCGCCCGCCGTCTGGGCCTGCGCATCCCGGAACTGGTCACGATCCAGCTCGACCCCGTCATCGGACTCGCCGAGCCCGACCAGGAGGTCCAGGAGCTGCTGAAGGCGAGCGGCGGACTCAACCTCGGGATGGACTACCTGCCCGGCTCGCTCGGCTTCGACCCGCTGGCGTACGAGGTGGACGCGAAGGAGGCGGGGAAGGTCGTCTGGTTCGACGCGGTGATCAACAACGTCGACCGGTCCTGGCGCAACCCCAACATGCTGGTCTGGCACGGCGACCTGTGGCTGATCGACCACGGCGCCACCATGATCTGGCACCACAACTGGCCCGGCGCGAAGGCCTCCGCCGCCAAGCCGTACGACGCCTCCGACCACGCGCTCGCGCCCTTCTCGCCGGACATCGCCGCCGCCGCGGCCGAGCTGGCGCCGCTGGTCACCCGGCAGCTCCTCGAGGAGATCGCCGCCGACGTGCCCGACGAGTGGCTGGTCGACGAGCCCGGCTTCGACAGCACCGACGCGCTGCGCCAGGCCTATGTGGAGGCGCTGCTGCCGCGCGCCGAGAGCATCCACGAGCGCGTCACGCTCGGTCCGCGCACCGAGCACCGCCCCTCGCAGCCCCCCGGCTGGCTGGCCGAGCGCCTCGCCCCCAGGCCGCACTCCACCGAGAAGGACCGCACCACGTGACCGACCGCGATGTCTTCGAGTACGCGCTGCTGCGCGTCGTGCCACGCGTCGAGCGCGGTGAGTGCTTCAACGCCGGCGTGGTGGTCTACTGCCGCGCCAAGTCCTTCGTCGCCGCCCGCACGCACCTGGACGAGACCAAGCTCAAGGCGCTCGACCCGGGTGCCGACGTGATCGGCGTACGGGCCGCGCTGCACGCGGTCGAGGGGGTCTGCCGGGGCGGCGAGGCCGCCGGGCAGGCCGCCGGCGACGACGCGGGCAGGCGCTTCCGCTGGCTGATCGCGCCCCGCTCCACGGTCGTCCAGCCCGGCCCGGTGCACACCGGTCTGACCGCCGATCCCGAGGGTGAGGTCGAAAGGCTGCTCGATCTGCTGGTGCGCTGAGCCTCCGGAGGACGACACGGAGTGATCGGGGGCACCCGGTGGGCCGTTGACACCGGGTGCCAGGGCTTCTAGCGTCTCGTCTGCGGAAGGTACTAAGCGGTCGCTCATCTGTGGGACGCACCGTGTGGGCCGCATCCAGGGATGATCCAAGGGCGAGGAGAACCAGCATGTCGACCACCGAGCAGCGCGTAGCCGTCGTCACCGGCGCGGCACGGGGCATTGGCGCCGCCACCGCGGTACGGCTGGCCGCGGAGGGCCGTGCCGTCGCCGTACTCGACCTCGACGAGGCGGCCTGCAAGGACACCGTCGAGAAGATCACCGCCGCCGGCGGCACCGCCCTCGCGGTCGGCTGTGACGTCTCCGACAGCGCTCAGGTGGAGGCCGCCATCGCGCGCGTGGCCGCCGAGCTCGGCGCGCCGACGATCCTCGTCAACAACGCGGGCGTGCTCCGCGACAACCTGCTCTTCAAGATGAGCGAGTCCGACTGGGACACGGTCATGAACGTGCACCTGAAGGGCGCGTTCCTGATGGCCAAGGCCTGCCAGAAGCACATGGTGGACGCGGGCTTCGGCCGGATCGTCTCGCTCTCCTCGTCCTCCGCGCTCGGCAACCGCGGCCAGGCCAACTACTCCGCCGTCAAGGCCGGCCTGCAGGGCTTCACCAAGACGCTCGCCAAGGAGCTCGGCAAGTTCGGCATCACCGCCAACGCCGTCGCCCCGGGCTTCATCGTCACCGAGATGACCGCGCAGACCGCCGAGCGCGTGGGCATGGGCTTCGAGGACTTCCAGGCCGCCGCCGCTTCCATGATCCCGGTGCAGCGGGTCGGCACGCCGCAGGACATCGCCAACGCCATCGCCTTCTTCACCGGTGACGACGCAGGCTTCGTCTCCGGCCAGGTCCTGTACGTGGCCGGCGGCCCGCTCAACTGACGCGCGGGCGGGAAGGGGATACGGACATGAGCACGAAGGAACTGCCGGAGCTGTCCGGCAAGGTCGCCCTCGTCACCGGCGCCAGCCGGGGCATCGGCTACGGCATCGCCGAGGCGCTGGTCGCCCGGGGCGACCGGGTGTGCATCACGGGCCGCGGCGAGGAGGCCCTCAAGGAGGCCGTCGAGCAGCTCGGCTCCGACCGGGTCATCGCGGTGCCCGGCAAGGCCCACGACGAGGCCCACCAGGCCGCCGCCGTCGCGGCGACGATGGAGGCCTTCGGACGGGTCGACTTCCTGATCAACAACGCCGGAACGAACCCGGTCTTCGGGCCGATCGCCGAGCTCGACCTGAATGTCGCCCGCAAGGTCTTCGAGACGAATGTGATCTCCGCGCTGGGATTCGCCCAGCAGACCTGGCGTGCCTGGCAGAAAGATCACGGCGGCGCGATCGTGAACATCGCCTCGGTCGCCGGCATCTCCGCCTCGCCTTTCATCGGGGCGTACGGGATGAGCAAGGCGGCCATGGTCAATCTGACCCTTCAGCTGGCGCACGAATTCGCGCCGGCCGTCCGGGTCAACGCGATCGCCCCGGCCGTGGTGAAGACCAAGTTCGCCCAGGCTCTCTACGAGGGCCGGGAGGCCGAGGCGGCGGCCGCCTACCCGCTCGGCCGGCTGGGCGTCCCGGAGGACATCGGTGGCGCCGCCGCCTTCCTCACCTCCGACCAATCGGACTGGATCACCGGCCAGACTCTCGTCGTCGACGGGGGGATTTTCCTCAACGCCGGTGTCGGGTGACCGATATCCGGACACTTTCCTGAATTCCTGACCGGTTTGGCCCCGGTTATACGTTGAATGCCGCAAGTGCCCCGCCAGGGCCGAACATTGACCTGGCGGGGTGCTGCGGTATGGTCGGCCGACCCATGGCTGAACGAGGAGCGTGCACGTGTTCAACCGGACCAGTCTGCAGGCCGCTGCAGCCCTTGCGTCCATATCCCTGGTGTCCGGATGCGGCATGTTTTCGGAAGCTGAGTCCGCCGGGGAGCAGAGAATCGTCGTCGGCACGACGAGTTCTCCCACCACGCTTGACCCGGCAGCCGCTTGGGACAATTCCTGGGAGCTGTTCCGAAATGTCTTCCAGACGCTGGTCAGTTTCCCGACCGGCAGCACCACCCCGCAGTCCGATGCCGCCGACTGCAAATTCTCCGACACGGCCAGCCGGATCTTCGAGTGCAAGCTCCACGAGGGCCTGAAGTTCTCGAACGGGCACGTACTGGACGCCAAGGCCGTGCAGTACTCCATCGAGCGCATCCGGAAGATCGACGTCGAGGGCGGCCCCAACGGCATGCTCGGCTCGCTCGACAAGATCGAGACCGTGGACGACCGCACCGTCGTCTTCCGGCTGAACAAGCCCGACGCGACCTTCCCCTTCGTCCTCGCCACTCCCGCCATGTCCCTCGTGGATCCGGCCGAGTACCCCGCCGACAAGCTCCGCGAGGACGGCGAGCTCACCGGCTCCGGCCCCTACGTCCTCGACGAGTACGTCGAGCGCGACAGGGCCGAGCTGACCAAGAACCCCACCTACAAGGGGTTCGCGGACCGCAAGAACGCGGGCGTGACCATCCGGTACTTCGAGGGCTCCGAGCCCATGGTCACCGCGCTCAAGAACAAGGAGATCGACGCCACCTACCGCGGCCTCACCGCCGAGGAAGTCGTCGACCTCCAGTCGGACAAGAAGGAGAACGAGGGGCTCCAGCTCGTCGAGTCCCCCGGTTCGGACATCCGCTACCTCGTCTTCAACGCCAAGGACCCGGTCATCGCCAAGGCGCCGGTCCGCAAGGCGATCGCCCAGCTCATCGACCGCGACGAACTGGTCAACAAGGCGTACCAGGGCACGGCCGAGCCGCTGTACTCCATGATTCCCAAGGGCATCGTCGGTCACACCACCGAGTTCCTCGACCGCTTCGGCGAGCCCAGCACCGCCAAGGCCCGCGCGATCCTGCGGCAGGCCGGGATCACCGAGCCCGTCGAGCTGACCTTCTGGTTCACCACCGACCGGTACGGCTCCGCCACCGCGCTGGAGTTCGCCGAGCTCAAGCGGCAGCTCGACGCGTCCGGGCTCTTCAAGATCACGCTGAAGAGCAAGCCCTGGAAGCAGCTCCAGGCGGGCTTCAAGACGGGCGAGTACCCGGTCTTCGGCCGCGGCTGGTCCCCCGACTTCCCGGACGCGGACAACTTCATCGCGCCCTTCGTCGGCAAGGACAACGTGCTCCAGACGCCGTACGAGAGCCCCCGGATCACCCAGGAGCTCCTCCCCAAGTCCCGGCGCGAGAGTGACCGGGGCGCGGTCGCCCGCGACTTCGAGGAGGCCGAGGAGGTCATGGCGCAGGACGTCCGGCTCCTCCCGCTGTGGCAGGGCAAGCTCTACATCGCGTCCAGCGAGGACATCGGCGGAGCCGAGCGGGCGCTCGACCCGCAGACCGTCATGCAGATGTGGGAGCTCAACCGCAGGGCCAGCTGGTAGGCGGCCCGCGGGCAGGCGTTGTCAGTGGCCCCCGGTAGGTTCTGTGGCGTAGAAACCATGGCCTACCGGAGGTTGTTGACGTGACCGACACCGACATGCTGCCCGAGTCCTGGCGCGGCGTCCTCGGCGACGAGCTGCAGAAGCCGTACTTCAAGCAGCTCACCGAGTTCGTCGAGGAGGAGCGGGCCAAGGGGCCGGTCTATCCGCCGCGCGAGGAGGTCTTCGCCGCCCTCGCGGCGACTCCGTACGACAAGGTGAAGGTCCTGGTCCTCGGCCAGGACCCGTACCACGGCGAGGGGCAGGGGCACGGCCTCTGCTTCTCCGTCCGGCCGGGCGTCAAGACCCCGCCCTCCCTCCGCAACATCTACAAGGAGATGAAGGAGGAGCTGGGTCACCCGGTGCCCGACAACGGCTATCTGATGCCGTGGGCCGAGCAGGGCGTCCTGCTGCTCAACGCGGTCCTCACCGTCCGCGCCGGCGAGGCCAACTCGCACAAGGGCCAGGGCTGGGAGAAGTTCACGGACGCGGTGATCAGCGCGGTCGCCTCGCGCCCGGACCCGGCGGTCTTCGTGCTGTGGGGGAACTACGCGCAGAAGAAGCTCCCGCTGATCGACGAGGAGCGCCATGTGGTGGTGAAGGGCGCGCACCCCTCGCCGCTGTCGGCGAAGAAGTTCTTCGGATCCCGCCCCTTCACGCGGATCAACGAGGCGATCGCGGCGCAGAACCACGAGCCGATCGACTGGCGCATCCCGGACCTGGGCTGAGGCCTGGGGCCCGGCGGGGTGCGGGGTGTCCAGGGCTCCGGGGTGCCCAGGGCCCTGCGGGGCCTCCGGGGGAGCCCGCTCGGCTGACAGGCTCGGGGCACCGCCCGAGCCTGTGCCGGATCGGCGGTCCCTGCGGCTAGCGTCGGAGCCCCTGGACGGAGAGCGCGTGGAGGCCGCAGTGACCGAGCAGCAGCAGGTGTCGGACGACGGCGTCATGACCAGGATCGGGCAGGCGATGATGCTCCTCCACGGCGGCGACCGCGAGGAGGCGCGCAACCGCTTCGGGGTGCTGTGGGAGCAGATCGGCCCGGACGGCGACCCCCTGCACCGCTGCACGCTCGCGCACTACATGGCCGACGCGCAGGACGACCCGGACGCCGAGCTGGCCTGGGACCTTCGCGCCCTCCTGGCGGCCGAGGGACTGAGCGAGGAGAGGCTGGCCGAGCACGACTCGGCGGTCGCGCTGCGGGCCCTCTACCCCTCGCTCCATCTCAACCTGGCCGCCGACTACGTGAAGCTGCAGCGGCCCGACGCGGCGCGGATCCATCTGGACCGGGCCCGCGCGGCATCGGACGCGCTGGACGACGACGGCTACGGCAACGGGGTCCGCGCCGCGATCGAGCGCCTGGAGGCACGGCTCCGCGCCCGGTAGCCGCGACCCCCGGCCACGAGGGCGGGCGCTCAGTTCTTGTACGTACCCCGGCAGATCTTCGCCTGCGCGCTGTCGGGGCGCCAGCCTCCGTACTGCTCGCCCAGGGCGCAGACATCGGCCCGGGAGCGCGGCGGCTCGGGCATCGCCGGCGGTTTCACGGACGGCACGCGCGGATGCGGTACGGACGAAGGCCGCCCCTTCCCCTTCCGTAGCGCGGCCCCGTCCTTCCCCTTGTCCCTGTCTTTGCCCTTGCCCTTGCCCTTGCGCTGCTCGTGCGTCGCGCGGGGCGACGGCGGAGGGGGAGAGGGGAGCGCCGCTTCCAGGGCCTCGCGGGCCGGTCCCTCGACGATCTGCGGCGCCACGTCCACGTCCACGTCCTGGACCGGGCGGCCGATCTCCTGGGGCGGTGCGGGGGCCGTGGGGGGTGGCTCCACCGATACGCAGCCGGAGAGCGCGGCGACCGCCACCCCGACCAGGATCCTCGCTGTGGTTCTCGTTGCATGCACCCGGCAACTCTGCTGGTCGCGTGGCGATCTTCGCGCCCCTACCGGCGGGGAATGCCCCGCACGGGTGACGCCCGCGATACGGCTGACGTGCGCATTTCCGCCGGTGTACCCGCCCGTTCCCGGTCGGCCTGCCTCGCCCTGGTCGCCCCGGTCGTCCTAGTCGCCCGTCGCGCCGTCGATCCGCTCCCGCAACAGATCGGCGTGACCGTTGTGCCGCGCGTACTCCTCGATCATGTGGGTGTAGATCCAGCGCAGACTGAACGTCTCGCCGCTGCGGTGCTTGCCCGCGCCCAGGTCGTCGAGGCCGTGGGCCGCCGCGATGGCCCGGGCCTGGTCGACTTCCGCCTGCCAGGTGGCGTACGCCTCCTCCCAGGTGTCGGCCTCGGTGACGTGGAAGGCGCGGTCCGGGTCCTCCTCGGTGCTGTAGATCCGGCCCGGCCGGTCGCCGGCGAGGATCCGCCGGAACCAGCCGCGCTCCACCTCCGCCATGTGGCGGACGAGGCCGAGCAGGCTGAGGCCGGAGGGCGGTGCGGAGGCCGTGCGCAGCTGCGCCCCGTCGAGTCCCTCGCACTTCAGGGCGAGCGTCTGTCGGTGGTAGTCCAGCCAGCCCTCGAGCATCTCGCGCTCGCCCGCGGTGGTCGACGGCTCGGTGCGTGCGGTGTGTTCCACAGAGGTCATGAGGGGCATCGTGGCCCACGATCACGGGCGGCGCCAGGGAAACGGCCGCGGTTCACCCGTCGAGCATGCCGTGCAGCAACTCCCCGAACCCTGTGCGCAGTTCGGCTCGGCTCGGCACGGCGGCGTGGAACGAGCCCACGGCGCAGGAGAACATCAGCCCCTCGCACCAGGCGATCAGGGACAGAGCGTGCCGCTCGGGGGCGGAGGAGCCGGCGCCCGCCATCATCGCGATCAGCGGCCCGTGGAACGCCGCCGACCCCGCCGCGTCGAAGAAGGTGCGCAGCTCCGGGCGGCGGGTGGCCTCCAGGGCGAGTTCGTAGCGGGAGACGAGCAGAGCCCGGTGGTCGGTGAGATACCGGTGCAGGGCCAGCGAGAGGGCGTCCACCAGCACCTCGGCGTCGCTGCCGGGGCCCGGCATCTCGTGCGGGGTGAGGACCCGCGACTCCCGCTCGACCTGACGCCGGACCGCTGTCTCCAGCAGGGCCTGGCGGGTCCGGGCGTGGTTGGAGGTCGACCCCTGGGGCAGCCCCGCCCGCTCGTCCACGGCGCGATGGGTGAGCCCGCGCATGCCGCGCTCGACGAGCAGGTCGAGTGCGGCGTCGCCGATCCGCTCGGTGCGGGAGGCGGTCGTGGGCTCGGGGGCGGCGTCAGGGGCGGGCTCGGGGGTGCGTGCGCTCATGCGGACAACGTACTACCCAGTCGACTACACCTGTAGTACGGTCGAGGCGTCACTACAGGTGTAGTAGCCCAGGGAGCAGCCATGGAACAGCACCGCGCAGTCGTCGTCGGAGCCGGGATCGGCGGGCTCACCGCCGCCGTCGCCCTCCACCGCGGCGGCTGGGACGTCACCGTCCTGGAGCGCGCCGCCGCCCTCACCCCCGTCGGGGCCGGCATCGGCCTCGCCCCCAACGCCCAGCGCGCGCTCGACGTCATCGGACTCGGCGACCGCGTCCGCGAACTGTCCGCCTGGCAGGGCGACGGCGGGATGCGCGCCCCCGACGGCCGCTGGCTCGCCCGTACCAGCGCCAAGGCCGCCGCCGCACGCTTCGGCGGACCGCTCGTCCTGCTCCACCGCGCCACCCTCGTCGACATCCTCACCTCCGCCCTGCCCGAAGGAGTCGTACGGACCGGGGTGGCCGCGTCCCTGGCCGACCCCGGTGACGACGCCCGGCCCGCCGTCGTCCGCACCCCCGACGGGGACATCGAGGCCGAACTGGTCCTCGGCGCCGACGGGATCCACTCCACCGTCCGCCGCACGCTCTTCCCCGGCCACCCGGGCCCGCGGTACTCCGGCTTCACCACCTGGCGCGTCGTCATCCCCGCCCCCGACCGCCCCTTCGCCCCGCACGAGACCTGGGGCGCCGGCCGCCTCTGGGGAACCCAGCCCCTCAAGGACGGCCGGATCTACGCCTACGCGATGGCCGCGGCCCCGGCAGGAACCCACGCGCCCGACGACGAGAAGGCCGAACTCCTGCGCCTCTTCGGCGACTGGCACCACCCCGTCCCCGAGATCCTCGCCGCCGCCGAGCCGGACGGCGTCCTGCGCCACGACGTCCACCACATGCCCGACCCGCTGCCCGCCTTCCACCGCGGCCGGGTCGCCCTCCTCGGTGACGCCGCCCACGCCATGCAGCCCACCCTCGGCCAGGGCGGCAACCAGGCCATCGAGGACGCGATCGTCCTCGCCCACCACGCCGGCCAGGGCCTGCCGCCGAGCCGCGCGCTGGCCGCGTACACCGCCGACCGGTTGCCGCGCACCACGGCGATCGTCTGCAAGGCCGCCCGTACCGGCCGGCTCACCCTCCTCTCCGCCCGTCCGGCCGTCGCTCTGCGCAACGGACTCATCGCCGCTGTCTCCCGCTTCGGCCCCGGCCTCGTCCTGCGCGGCTTCGACGGCATCGCGGACTGGCGGCCACCGGCCCCCGCCGCACGCTCCCGCGTAAGCTGACCCGCGCGAACGGCAGGTCACATGCCGTCAAAGGCACACCACCCAGCGCAAGGGAGACCCCGTGAAGGTCGGCTGCATCGGACTCGGCGACATCGCGCAGAAGGCATATCTCCCCGTCCTCGCCGCCCTCCCCGGGGTCGAACTCCACCTGCAGACGCGGACGGAGAAGACCCTGGAGCGGGTCGCCGAGACCCACCACGTGCCGGACGCACGGCGCCACAGCGACCTCGACTCCCTGCTCTCCGCCGGGCTCGACGCCGCCTTCGTGCACGCGCCGACCGCCGCGCACCCCGAGATCGCCCGCCGGCTCGTCGAGGCCGGAGTGGCGACGTACGTCGACAAGCCGCTGGCGTACGAGTACGCCGACTCCGCGCGGCTCGTGGAGCTCGCCGAGGAGCGCGGGGTGAGCCTGGCCGTCGGCTTCAACCGCCGGATGGCGCCCGCCTACGCGCAGTGCCTGGACCACCCGCGTGAGCTGATCCTGATGCAGAAGAACCGGATCGGTCTGCCCGAGGACCCGCGCACGCTCGTGCTCGACGACTTCATCCACGTCGTCGACACCCTGCGCTTCCTGCTCCCGGGAGAGGTCGAGCACACGGACGTACGGGCGCGGATCCGCGAGGGGCTGATGCACCACGTCGTGCTCCAGCTCTCCGGCGACGGCTTCACCGCCATCGGCATGATGAACCGGATGAACGGCTCCACCGAGGAGGTCCTGGAGGTCTCGGGCCAGGACACCAAGCGCCAGGTCCTCAACATCGCCGACGTCGTGGACCACAAGGGCCAGCCGACCATCCGCAGGCGCGGGGACTGGGTGCCGGTGGCCCGCCAGCGCGGAATCGAGCAGACCGTACTCGCCTTCCTGGACGCCGTGCGGGCAGGCAAGCGGCTCAGCGCACGGGACGCGCTCAAGACCCACGAGCTGTGCGAGCGCGTGGTGCACGAGGCCCTGACGCAGGCCTCCTGAGCGCGCCCATGCCCTCGGCGGCGCAGAGCGCCGCCAGGACGGTGAGCGCGCCGTACAGCGGCCAGTCGCCGAACCGGACGTAGCCGGTGGTCGTCCGCGCGAGCGGCAGTTCGTAGACGGCCGCCGCGCTCCGGTCGGTGCCGAGCGTCGTACCGATGCGGGAGCCGTCGGGGCCGTACACGGCGCTGACGCCGGTCAGCGTCGCGTGCACCACCGGCCGTCCGGACTCGGCCGCGCGCAGCGCCGCCAGCGAGGCGTGCTGCTCCGGCGCCCAGCTGTTCTGGAAGGTCGAGGTCGCCGACTGGAAGATCAGCAGGCCGGCGCCGTCACGGGTCAGCCGGCGGCTCATGTCGGGGAACGCCGACTCGAAGCAGACCAGCGGACCGACGCGCAGCCCCGGGCCGCCGTCCTCGGCCGGCAGGTTCATCACCACCGGTTCGGTGCCGCGCCGCCGGTCCTCGCCCGCCGCCTTGCCCACCGACGTCACCCAGCCCAGCACCGCGCGCGCCGGGATGTACTCGCCGAACGGGACGAGCCGCATCTTGTCGTACCGGTCCCCGGTCGGCCCCTGCTCCCCGATCAGCACACTGCTCTTGAAGATGCCAGGCCGGTCGGAGCGGCGGGCGTCCACGTTGACGAGGATCGGAGCGTCCACCGCGCGCGCGAGCGCGGTCAGCCGGGCCGCGAGGTCCGGGCGGGCGGTGAGATCGGAGCCGACACTGCTTTCGCCCCAGACGACCAGGTCGAGGTCGCGGCCGACGAGTCCACGGGTCAGCTCCTCGCCGCGGGCGAACCGCCGCTCGGCGCCGCCGGACCCGTCGAACACCCCGGGCTGGACCACGGCGATCCGTGCCGTCCCCTGCTCACGCGGTGGTGCGGCACCCCACCAGACCACGCCCAGGGTGAGCGCGCACACCACGAGCCCGACCAGCGCCGTGATGCGTACAGCGGCCGCGGACACCACCAGAAGTGCCACGGCGGTGTTGACCGCCACCACCAGCAGGGTCACGAGCCATACGCCGCCGACGGAGGCGAGCCGCAGCAGCGGCGCCACCTGCCACTGGCTGGCCCCGAGGAGACCCCACGGCCCGCCCAAGCCCTCCCAGGAACGGGCGAGTTCGATCATCAGCCAGCCGGCGGGGACGACCACCAGCGCGGCGACGGCCCGTGGCCCGGACGGCCCGTCCCCGAGCATCGCCCGCACCAGCCACCCCCAGGGCACCCACAACAGCCCGAGCAGCGCGGCCAGGAGGAGGATGAAGACATGCAGGCTCGGCATCAGCCACTGATGCACGGCCAGCATGAACCCGATGCCGCCCAGCCATCCCTCCAGGGCGGCGCGCCGCGCCGTGGGTGCGGTGCGGAGGAGCAGCAGCCACGGGACCAGTGCGACGTACGCGAACCACCAGAGGGAGGGCGCGGGGAAGGCGAGCGCGGGCAGGGCGCCGGCGGCGACCGCGGCCAGGGCGCGCGGGGTGCGGTGCGGCGTCGCCGGCCTCCGGCGCGCGCGCTCGGGACCGGCTTCGGGACCGGCCTCGGGGCCTGCCTCGGCTCCCGTACCGCTCCCGCTCCCGCTCCCGGGCCCGGGCCCGGGCACCGGATCGTCACCGGCCCCGGCGCCGCGACGGCCGAACGGAATCCGCATCCCGCGCCTCCAGGTGTCGCCTCCAGTGTGCGCCGTACGGCCCCGTCAGCCGTACGGCCCCGCTACGAGCGGCGCCATTTCTCCTGGACGACGACCGAGCGCAGCCGCCAGCCCTGCTCCGTCCGCAGAAGGGAGAACGCGTACCGCCCGCCGCAGACGAAGTCCTCGCCCGACTCGAAGCGCATCGGGTTCACGTAGTCGGCCTGGACCTCCGCGCTGTCGCCGGGGTAGCCGCCGAGGTCCTGGATGCTCACCCGCCGGTTCACGATGAGGTGCTGGCGTACCGGGAAGAGGCGCATCGTCTCGGCGAGCCAGTCGGCGATCTCGGCCGCCGGGCCCTCGACACCGCCGGACCCGCGGTAGTCGGCCCTGCCGTCGGGGGTGAACAGCGCCCGGTAGCCCGCCCAGTCGGAGTCGTCCACGGCCACCGCGTACCCGGTGACAAGGTCGTTGATGGCCAGCCGGTCCATCACGGTCGCGAGATCCACGCGCTGCGTCATCGCCTCAGTGTCGGGCAGGGAGCGGCGCGGGGCCAAGAGCCGTGCCGCGAGGGCGTGGTCGGATCCCGGTCATACTTCTGGACATGCGTATCGACATCGATCCCGACCTCAGCGACCGGAACGCCTTCTACCGGCTGCTCACCGCCACCGTCGTACCCCGGCCGATCGCCTGGATCTCCACGACCTCGGCGGACGGGACCGACAATCTGGCCCCGCACTCCTTCTTCACGATCTCGTCGGTGGCGCCGCCGGTGGTCCAGTTCACCTCGGTGGGCCGCAAGGACTCGCTGCGCAACATCGAGGACACGGGCGAGTTCGTCGTGAACCTCGCGCCCGAGCCGCTGTTCGAGCAGATCAACGCGACGGCGACGGACTTCCCGCGCGGGATGAGCGAGTTCGACGTGTGCGGGGTGGAGCGCGAGCCGAGCCTGCGGGTCAAGGCGCCGCGGGTGGCGGACTCGCCGGTGGCGCTGGAGTGCGAGCTGCACACCACGCTGCGGATCGGTGACTCGACCGTCGTGTTCGGGCGCGTGGTGCACGCGGCTGTGGACGAGGCCGTCATGGTGGACGGTCACCCCGACATCACGCTCATGCGGCCGCTGACCCGGCTCGGCCGGAACGAGTGGGGGACGCTGGGCGGCATCCGGGAGATCGCCCGGGTGCCGTACGCCTGACAGGTCCCGGCTGGTCCTAGGCGGCTTCCCATCGGTGGGGGCGGCCGCCGCGCCACTCCACCAGGTGGGGATCGTCCAGGATCATGTCGGCGTCCTCGAGCCCGGCGCGGCGCAGGAACTCGACGAGGTCGGTGTCGTTGTGCGCGAGGCCCACGATCTGCCCGCGCACGGTGACCCGCCGCCCGCCGCCGGGGGAGGGGCGGTGCACGACGATGGGTGCTTGCCAGGCCATGGTTCCAGGGTGCGTCGGGGCTCCGAAGATCGCCCGGCGGATCCGGGCCGATCCGGGCGTATCCGGGCCGATCCCGGCGCCACCGCGGGGAGCCGTTCGCACGGGGTGTGAACGGAACGCGTCGACCCGGCCGGCGTACACGCTCGTGGCCCGCCCGCGACGGCGGGAGGATCGTCGCGTCCCTTCGGGAGGGACGCACCTGAGAAGAGTCGCCGGAGACCCCCGAGTCCGGCGCCCCGTCCCGATCTGGCGCAACCCGGTACCCGCCCGACCGGACATGAGCCCGTCCGCCTCACGCGGACGGGCTCCGGTCATTCCGCGCTCTCGCCCGCGTGGGGGCTGAGGACGTCCGTGCCGACCAGGATGAACAGGACGATGCCCAGCACGATCCGGTAGATCACGAACGGCATGAAGCTCTTGGTCGTGATGAACTTCATGAACCAGGCGATCACGGCGTATCCGACACCGAACGCGATGATCGTCGCGAAGACCGTCGGACCCCAGGACACATGGCCGCCCTCGGCCGCGTCCTTCAGTTCGAAGAGGCCGGAGGCGAGCACTGCCGGGATGGCCAGCAGGAACGAGTACCGGGCCGCCGCCTCGCGGGTGTAGCCCATCAGCAGACCGCCGGAGATCGTCGCGCCCGAGCGGGAGACGCCGGGGACCAGGGCCATCGCCTGGCAGACGCCGAAGATCAGGCCGTCCCTCACACCGAGGTCCTTGAGCGTCTTGCGCTCGCGGATGGCGCGGTGCTTGCCGCCGATCTCGTCGCGGGCCGCCAGACGGTCGGCGACGCCGAGGACGATGCCCATCACGATGAGCGTCGTGGCGGTCAGCCGCAGATCGCGGAACGGGCCCTCGATCTGGTCCTTGAGCGTGACGCCGAGAACGCCGATCGGGATCGATCCGACGATCACCAGCCAGCCCATCTGGGCGTCGTGGTCGCCGCGCATCGACTTGTCGTGCAGCGAGCGGAACCAGGCCGAGACGATCCGCGCGATGTCCTTGCGGAAGTAGATCAGGACGGCGGCCTCCGTACCGATCTGGGTGATCGCGGTGAACGCCGCGCCCGGGTCCTCCCAGCCGGCGAAGGCGGCGGTGAGGCGGAGGTGCGCGCTGGAGGAGATGGGAAGGAACTCCGTCAGCCCCTGGACGAGTCCGAGGATGAATGATTCGAACCAACTCATGGGGCTAGGGCCGTCCCGAATGTGCTCGTGCGGTCAGAAAAAGGTCACGGCGACATCCGCACCGAAACGCACATCGCGGGTATCGCAGGTCACGGAGGCGTTCACGGTGCGGGGTCGCGACGGTCGGATCGGAGATCCACCGCCGGTCGTTGCGCAGCGTACCGTCCCGAAGTGACGGCCTTGATCTCAGGTCTCCACGGGGCCTGTGGTCGTCCAGCCCGGCGCCCGCATGTGATGGGTCAGGCTCGCGGCGTCCGCCTCGTCGCCGCAGCACGCGCAGACGACCCGGGGGCTGAGCACCTCGCCGCAGCTGTGCTCCAGGAGCACCGGGCGGTCCTCGGCGTTCAGATGGCGGTCGCCCCAGGCCATCAGCGTCAGCAGCACCGGCTGCAGTTCCTGTCCGGCCGCCGTGGCCTGGTACTCGAAGCGCGGCGGCCGCTCGCTGTATGGCACCTTCTCCAGGATCCCGGCCTCCACCAGCCGCTTCAGGCGCGCGGTGAGGATGTCCCGCGGGGCCCCGGTGTTGCGGGCGATCCGGTCGAAGCGGCGGACACCGAGCGAGACCTCGCGCAGGACGAGCAGTGCGTACTTCTCGCCGACGAGGGCGAGGGTGTCGGCGATCGAGCAGGGGCGGGGGGCGGCCTTCATGCGCCCCAGCCTAAGGCAGTCGGTGGGGAGGGTTTGAGATTCAAATTGACTGGGCTATGTTACTGACAGGTCTTGGTCCAGTTTTCCAACTCACCAGGTGATCGAGGAGCCCGTCATCATGCGCGACGCCGTCATCGTCGAAGCCGTCCGTACGCCCATAGGCAAGGGAAAGGCGAACGGTGCTCTGTCCCAGGTCCACCCCGTCGCCCTGCTCTCGCACACCCTCGGTGCCCTGATCGAGCGCAGCGGCATCGACCCGGCCCTCGTGGACGACGTCATCGGCGGCACCGTCGACCAGGTCGGCGAGCAGGCCATGAACACCACCCGGTACGCCTGGCTCGGCGCCGGCTTCCCCGAGTCCGTGCCCGCCACCACCGTCGACCGGCAGTGCGGCTCCTCCCAGCAGGCCGTGCACTTCGCGGCGCAGGGGGTGATCTCGGGGGCGTACGACATCGCCGTCGCCTGCGGGGTCGAGTCGATGAGCCGGGTCCCGATGTGGTCGAACGTGCCGCCCGGCGCGGACCCCTTCGGTCCCGGTGTCGCGGAGCGCTACCCCGAGGGCCTGGTCCCGCAGGGCATCAGCGCGGAACTGATCGCCGCCAAGTGGTCCATCGGCCGCGAGGCCATGGACGAGTTCGCCACCGCCTCGCACGCAAAGGCCGCCCGCAGCTGGGAGGCCGGGCTCTTCGACGCCGAGGTCGCCCCCTACGGGGACGTCCGCCGCGACGAGTCCGTACGTCCCTCGACCACGGCGGCGATCCTGGCCGGGCTGCGGCCCGCCTTCCAGGACCCCGCCTTCGGCGAGCGCTTCCCGCAGATCGACTGGTCGGTGACCGCGGGCAACAGCAGCCCCACGAACGACGGCGCCTCGGCCGTGCTCGTCATGGCGGCGGAGACCGCCGAACGACTCGGGCTGCGCCCGCTGGCCCGGCTGCACAGCTTCGCCGTGACCGGCTCGGACCCGCTGCTCATGCTCACCGGCGTCATCCCCGCGACGGAGAAGGTGCTGCGCAGGGCGGGGCTCGGACTCGACGACATCGACCTCTTCGAAATCAACGAGGCGTTCGCGAGCGTGGTGCTCGCGTGGCAGCAGGAGACCGGCGCGGACCCGGCCAAGGTCAACGTCCACGGCGGCGCCATCGCGCTCGGCCACCCCCTCGGCGCCAGCGGCACCCGCCTGACGACCACCCTGATCCACGCCCTGCGGGCCCGGGGCGCCCGGTACGGACTCCAGGCGATGTGCGAGGCGGGCGGCCTGGCCAACGCGATGATCGTGGAGGCGCTCTGAGGGTGAGGGCCTGTCTCTTGAATGAGGCGGTTGATGCGGTCGGAACGCCTGAACGAGACCGAACGACCGTCCCGGACTCGAAGCTCTCGCCGGACATGTCCGGCCCCTCGCCCAGATGCTCACCGAGCGTCAGGGCGAGCGGATCCCGCGGTGGCTCACGGCGCGACGCACAAGTACGAGTGGCCCGCGGCGACTTCGGTAATGCCGCGCTCAACTCGCCGCGTGTCAAGGGGTGAACACAGCAGTGCGGTACGATCCCGTATGGCGTAATGGAAGTCAGCGCCTGTGCAGCACCGTGCGGATTCGGGTCTGTCGTGCCTTCGTCGCCGATTCGGCCGCGCGTGTGCGCACTGCCCCGCCGGGTGCGCCCGCTCTGAGGATGTTCAGAGCGCATTCTTCCGATAGTGCGCTACCGGCCGGCGTCGATCCGCACCGCCCGTACGAGCCTCGCCGATCCGTCGTTGATCGGTGCGCAGGCTCCTTTCTGGAGACGACGTGAAAATCCTCCCCGAGATTTCTCGCACGCTGAGTGAGTACCTCCTCATTCCGGGCCTGACCACAGAAGACTGCACGCCGGACAATGTGGATCTCGGGGCGCCGTTGGTCCGTCACCGGGTCGGCGAGGAGCCGGGGATCCGGGTCGCCACCCCCATGGTGAGCGCCATCATGCAGGCCGTGTCGTCACCGAGCCTGGCGGTGGCGCTGGCGCAGGTCGGCGGGCTGTCGTTCATCCACCAGAATCAGCAGATCGAGGACCAGGTCGCGGACGTGCTGGCGGTGAAGCGGCACAAGGCCGGCTTCCGGACCAGCGACGTCACCGTAGCGCCGCTGACGCCACTCGGTGAGGTCGCCCGGCGGTTGGCCGACACCGAGCAGGGCGTGGCCGTGGTCACGGAGAGCGGGGAGGCGGACGGCGAGTTCCTGGGGATCATCAGCCTCGACGACTTCCACCTGGAGCGCCACGGGGCCTCCGAGACGGCCCACAACCGGATGCGGGGCCGGAACAATCTCGTCACCGCACCGGCCTCGGTTTCGCTGTCCGAGGCGAACGAGCTGATCTGGCAGCACCATCTGGACGTGCTGCCGGTAATCGAGGACGGCCGGGTCGTCTCCTTGGTCCTCAAGAGGGACTATCAGGCCCACAAGACGTACCACCGTGCGACGGTGGACAGCGAAAAGCGTCTGCGTGTGGGGGCCGGTGTCAATTCCCGTGACTTCAAGGACCGCATTCCCGCTCTGGTGGAGGCCGGCGCGGACGTGCTGTGTCTGGACTCCTCCGACGGCTATTCCGTATACCAGGCGAAGACCCTCGAATTCGCCCGGGAGACGTACGGGGATGACGCTTTCGTCGGTGCGGGGAATGTCGTCGACGGGCGGGCTTTCCGATACCTGGCCGATGCGGGCGCGGCGTTCGTGAAGGTCGGGATCGGCGGCGGGGCCATCTGCACCACCCGGGCGCAGAAGGGCATCGGCCGCGGGCAGGCCTCCGCGCTGCTCGACGTGGTCGAGGCGCGCGACGCCTACGCCCAGGAGACCGGGGTGTACGTGCCGCTGTGCTGCGACGGCGGTCTGCTCAACGACTCGCACATGGCGATGGCGCTGGCGATGGGGGCGGACTTCATCATGCTCGGCCGCTACTTCGCCCGGCTCGACGAGAGTCCGTCGCGGAAGATGCAGATCGGCGGCCAGTGGTACAAGGAGTACTGGGGGGAGGGCTCGCGGCGCGCGCAGAACGCGGCCCGCTACGGTCAGCGCGGCCAGATGGTCTTCGAGGAGGGCGTCGACGGCTACGTGCCCTACGCCGGCAGCCTGTACGACAACGTGGAGCGGACCAGGGCGAAGCTCACCTCGACGATGATCAGCTGCGGGTCGACGAACCTGCGGGACTTCCACCGCGATGCGGTGCTCGTTCCGGTGTCCGCGGAGTCGTTCAAGCAGACCGGCGCCGAGGTGCAGCTGCGCCGGCCCACCATCGACTCCGGAGAGTGATCTGACCGGGCGGGCCCCTAATGCCCCTCCGGGGCTCCCGCGGTCGCGAGGGGGCGTTCCAGCACCCGCCCCGGCTCCGTGGCCGCCGACTGGACCGTAGGCGTCGCGCGCAGGCCGTGGCGCTTGCGCCAGGCGACGGCCGCCGCGGCCAAGCCGGACACGACGATGAACCCCATCGAGATCAGAAACGCGGGCGAGGTCGGCGACCCGGCCTCGCTGCCCGCCACCACATAGGCCGCCGTGTTCGGCACCGACCCGATGGCCGTCGCCAGGAGGAACGGCGCGTATCCCATACGGGAGACCGCCGCGCAGTAGTTGGCGGCGGCGAACGGCACCCCGGGGAAGAGCCGGATCGCCAGCATCGAACGGAAACCGTGCCGGCTCAGCTGCCCGTCCGCCGCCCGCAGCCAGCGGCCCCGCAGCAGTGGCCGCAGCGCGTCCTGCCCCAGCACCCGCCCGAGGGTGAACGCGATGCCCGCCCCCAGCACCGTCCCCGCCAGCGCCGCCAGGAGACCCGCCTGGGTGCCGAAGAGCGCGCCCGCGGCCAGGTTCAGGATCGGCCGGGGTACGAAGGCGGCGGTGCACACCCCGTACGCGAGACCGAACAGCACCACCGCGCCCACGCCGCTCATGTGCGGCGGCCAGCCCGCCTGGAGCAGCCGCTGGGGCTCGTACAGCACCACGGTCGTCGCCGCGGTGAGCAGCACCACGGCGAGCAGGGAAAGCCGCGACCAGGGCGACAGCAGAGCCCGGGAGCAGCGGGTGAGAGAGCCCGGCGGCCGGGAGACGGGGTCGAGCATCCGGGGAGAGTAACCGACAACCACATGTGATCGCCGTAATGTCCGTCATCCGCCGTAGTGTGAGGCGCATGACGACTGCCGTGTCCGCTGTGCCCGCCGTGCCCGACAGCGCTCTCGCCGACACCGTGCTCGCCCGCCTCACGGAGGTCTACCCCGCCGCCGGCGACCCCTTCCGGGCCCAGGAGATGATCGCGTACGTGAAGGGCGTCGCGCCCTTCCTCGGGATCCGCACCCCCGAGCGGCGCGCCCTGTCCCGTACCGTCCTCGACGGCACCCCGCGACCCGACGAGGCCGACTGCGTGGCCGTCGCCCTGCGCTGCTTCGCGCTCCCCGAGCGCGAGTACCACTACTTCGCCGTCGACTACCTGCGCCGCCACGTGAAGCGCTGCTCGTCCGGCTTCCTGCCCGTCGCCCGGCAGCTCGTCACCACGGACTCGTGGTGGGACACGGTCGACCACCTCGCCGTCCATGTCGTCGGCGGCCTCGTCGCCGCCGACCCGGCGCTCGCCCTCCGGATGGACGAGTGGATCGAGGACGACGACCTCTGGGTCGCGCGCACCGCGCTGCTGCACCAGCTCCGGTTCAAGGACGCCACCGACACCGAGCGGCTGTTCGGCTACTGCCTGCGCCGGGCCGGCGACACCGACTTCTTCCTCCGCAAGGCGATCGGCTGGGCCCTGCGCGAGTACGCCAAGACCGGCCCCGCCGAGGTGCGCGCGTTCGTCGAGCAGAACCGCGGCCTGCTCGCGCCGCTCTCCGTGCGCGAGGCGCTCAAGCACCTCTGAACTCCCGTACCGCCGAAAATCGTTCGACGTCCGGCCGCCGCGACGACATCATCGTGGGCATGTTCCGGTACGCCTTCCTCGCAGCACGGCCCGCAGTCGCGGCCGCGCCGAAGGCTGCCGTCTTCGACTTCGTCCTGACCGCCGCATTCGACGGCGCCCGAAGCTGACCCTCCCCGGCTCGTCCGGCGGACCCCACAGGGGGAGGGTCGGTCCGGCCCCGGGGTCCCCTCACACGCTTCGAGCTCAAGGAACGAGCGAACCATGCCCAAGACGGCATACGTGCGCACCAAGCCGCACCTGAACATCGGCACCATGGGCCACGTCGACCACGGCAAGACCACCCTGACCGCCGCCATCACCAAGGTCCTCAGCGAGCGCGGGACCGGCACCTTCGTGCCGTTCGACCGCATCGACCGCGCGCCCGAGGAGGCCCAGCGCGGCATCACGATCAACATCGCGCACGTCGAGTACGAGACCGACACCCGCCACTACGCCCATGTCGACATGCCCGGCCACGCCGACTACGTGAAGAACATGGTCACCGGCGCCGCGCAGCTCGACGGGGCGATCCTCGTCGTCTCCGCGCTCGACGGGATCATGCCGCAGACCGCCGAGCACGTACTGCTCGCCCGCCAGGTCGGCGTCGACCACATCGTGGTCGCGCTCAACAAGGCCGACGCCGGGGACGACGAGCTGACCGACCTCGTCGAGCTGGAGGTACGGGAGCTGCTCACCGCGCACGGCTACGGCGGCGACGGCGTCCCCGTCGTCCGGGTGTCCGGGCTCAGGGCCCTGGAGGGCGACCCGCGCTGGACGGCGGCGATCGAGGCGCTGCTCGACGCGGTGGACACGTATGTGCCGATGCCCGTGCGCTATGTGGACGCGCCGTTCCTGATGTCCGTCGAGAACGTCCTCACCATCACCGGCCGCGGCACGGTCGTCACCGGCGCCATCGAGCGCGGCACGGTCAGGGTCGGCGACCGTGTGGAGGTCCTGGGTGCGGAGACCGAGACGGTCGTGACCGGGGTGGAGACCTTCGGCAAGCCGATGGAGTCCGCCGAGGCGGGCGACAACGTGGCCCTGCTGCTGCGGGGCGTTCCGCGTGACGCCGTCCGCCGGGGCCATGTGGTGGCGGCGCCGGGCAGCGTCGTACCGAGCCGGCGGTTCACCGCGCAGGTCTACGTCCTGTCGGGCCGGGAGGGCGGGCGTACCACCCCCGTCTCGACCGGCTACCGGCCGCAGTTCTACATCAGGACCGCGGACGTGGTCGGCGACGTCGACCTCGGCGAGACGGCGGTGGCGCGCCCCGGCGACACGGTCACGATGACCGTCGAGCTCGGCCGTGACGTGCCGCTGGAGCCGGGCCTCGGCTTCGCGATCCGCGAGGGCGGGCGTACGGTCGGCGCCGGCACGGTGACCGCGCTGGTCTGAAACGGCGGAGGCCCGCATTCCGTACCCCACGGAATGCGGGCCACAATGAGAGCGTGAACGACAGCGCCGACGACAGCGGCAACGACAGCGTCAACGAGCAGATCCCCGTCATCCGGGACGTCGACGGCGGGACCGCCCGGCTCATGCCCGACATCGACCGGGACCGGGCCTGGCTCCTCACCGTCGACGGCGCCCCCCAGTCGTACGTGGACCTGGACGAGCCGACGCACCTCGAGTTCGAGTACGCGCGCCGGCTCGCGCACGTCCTCGACAACGCCGCCGACGAGGGCGAACCCCTGACCGTCCTTCACCTCGGCGGCGGGGCGCTCACCCTGCCCCGGTACATCGCGGCGACGCGCCCCGGCTCGCGCCAGGACGTCGTGGAGGCCGACCGGGGGCTGATCGACCTGGTGGCCGAGCACCTTCCGCTGCCGGAGGGCTCCGGCGTCACGGTGCACGGGGCGGACGCCCGGGCGTGGCTGGAGGGCGCGCCCGACGCGTCGGTGGACGTGCTGATCGCCGACGTGTTCGGCGGCTCGCGGGTACCGGCGCATCTGACCTCGGCCGAGTACGCGCGCGAGGCGCGGCGGGTGCTGCGGCCGGGCGGGATCTACGCCGCGAACCTGGCCGACGGGGCGCCCTTCGCCTTCCTCCGCTCCCAACTGGCCACCTTCGCGGGCGTCTTCCCCGAGCTCGCGCTCATCGCCGAGCCGGCCGTGCTGCGCGGCCGCCGCTTCGGCAACGCCGTCCTCGTCGCCTCCGACGGCCCCCTCGACACGGCCTACCTGGCCCGGCGCGCGGCCGCGGACGCCTTCCCCGCGCGCGTGGAGTACGGCGCGACGCTCACCCGCTTCACGGCCGACGCCCACCCGGTGTCGGACACGGACGCGGTGCCGTCCCCCGTACCCCCGGACGGCGCCTTCAGCGTGGGCTGAGGGCCGGCGGCCACCACCTTCGGGCGGCGTCACGCCGCTGGGCCGTACGTGGGTTCGGCATCGACAGGGCTGCGGCGAGCGGGAAGCCACCCACGCCGCGGAGCACACGCCCGCGGAACGGACCGGCGTCACCCGCGCCTGGCGGGTACGTCGTCGCGGCCGGCAGCACGGTCCAGGGGCGCTCGTATGACGTCGTCGTCCACGAAGCCCGGCCACACCCGTCCCTGCGCTGCGGCGCCGGTCAGGCGCCCGGGGAGGGCGTCCGGCTGTCCGCCGTCGGGGCTGCCGGACGGGACTCGGGCGCGTCCTCGGCCGGTGACGGCAGCTGCAGCGCCTGCCTCGCGGAACCGTCGACCTCCTTCGTACGCCGCGTCAGGTTCCGTACGTCCGGGACCAGCAGGACCAGGGCCGTCACCACCACGATCAGCGCCGCCGAGCCCCAGAGCGCCTCGCTGCGGCCGAAGAGGCTCTCCGCCGGGCCCGCGAGTGCCGTGGACAGCGGGAGCATGGCCGTCGAGCCGAACCAGTCGTACGCGGCGACCCGGGAGAGCTTCTCCTCCGGGATCTCCTGGTGCAGCGTCGTCATCCAGGCCACGCCGAACACCTCGATCGCCACACCGCTGACGAACATGGCGGCCGAGAGGCCGACGACGTCGAGCGGTACCGCGAGCGCCGCCGAGGGCAGGGCGATCGGGAAGACGCCGAGCGTGCCGACGAGCAGCATCCGGCGCGGTTTCCAACGCATCATCAACAGGGCGCCGGACAGCGTGCCGACACCGAACGCGGCCAGCGCGAGCCCCCACGGCCGGGCGCCGCCGAGTTCGTCCCGGGCGACCAGCGGGCCGTACACCGACTCGGCCGCGCCGACCAGCGCCACGACGATCGAGAACTGGGCCACGATCGACCACAGCCACGGGCGTCCGACGAACTCGTGCCAGCCCTCGCGCAGATCGGCGAGCAGCCCCCCGCCCGGCTTGCGCTCGGCGATGTGACTGACGTCGAGGAAGGCCCGCAGCGCGCCGGCGACGGCGAAGGCCGCGGCGTCGATCGCGAGGACCCAGCCCGGGCCGACGGCGGCGATCATCGCGCCGCCGAGCGCCGCCCCGCCGATCCCGGCGCCGTGCATCGCCATCCGGAAGAGGGCGAAGGCGCGGCTGACCTGCTCGCCGCTGACACTCGACATCAGCATGCCCTCGGCCGCCGGGCTGAAGAAGGCCTGGCCCGTTCCGCACAGCGCCGTCAGCACCATCATCTGCCACAGCTGCGGTTCGCCCGCGAGGACGAGGAGGGCGAAGAGGCCCTGCGAGACACAGTTCAGGGCGTTGGCGGCGACCATCACGCGGTGCCGGGGTATCCGGTCGGCGACCGCGCCGCCTATGAGGAGGAAGAGGACGAGCGGGAGCGTGCGGGCCGCCGCCACCAGGCCCACGTCACCGCCGTCGCCACCGGACTGCATCACGGCGAACGCCGCCGCGATCAGGGCACCGTGGGTGCCGAGGTTGGTGACGATCGCGGCGGCGGTCAGCAGCAGGTAGTTGCGGCCGGCCCAGTCGGGGCGACGGGAGAGCAGCGTGGTGCGGGGGGAGGCGGCGGGAGTTCTCACTCCGGGGACTATCCCTGTCGCCGCCGCCTCCTGCCAAACCGGTTACCGCCCCACGTCGGATCAGGAGCTCTCCGGGGCCAGCCGTACCGTCGAGAGGATCTGCTGGATCGTCGCGTCCGGCAGCTCGTCCTTGACGCCGTCGGCCCCGTAGAGCACGAACGACGAGAAGTCGCCCTTGGCGTTCTTGAAGGAGAACGCGACGGACTTGCCATCCGACTCGCACTTGTTCCGCTTCGTGATCCCCGGGGCGGTGGCCGTCGCGACGCTGCCGACGAGACCGGACTTGGTGGTGTACGGGACGGCCTTGGTGATCTTGATGGTGCCCTTGGGCATGTGCTGCGCGTAGCCCGCCCACACCCAGTTGCCGGCCTCGTTGTACGCCGCCTCGGCGGTGTCCTTGGCGCCCTGGCCGCCCTTGGTGCCCGCGGAGCTCAGGCCCCAGCTTTCCTCGGAGCCGTCCTTGTTGGTGTCGAACGTGCACCACTTGCTCTTGTACCGCACGGGCGCTGACATGGTGACGACCGGCGAGCCGTCCCCCTTCTTCTCGTCCTCGAAGAAGGTGACGGAACCGGGCTTCAGCACCTCCCACTCGGGCGGTACGTCGAACAGCGTCCCGTACTTGGGGTTGTGGACGACCTTCCAGCCCGGGATCGTCGGCTGGTGCGCCGCGTCGTCGCGCGGGTTGTCGATCGAGGGGGAGGCCGACGCGGACGTCGAGGCCGACGTGGACGGCTTGGCGTCGCCGCCCGCCTGGGTGTTCTTCTCGTCGTCGCTGCCGAGGACGAGGTATCCCGTGACACCGGCGGCGACGACCACGGCCGTCGCGGCGGCGATGGCGATCAGGGTCGTCTGCTTCTTCTTGCCGTCACCCGGCCCGCCCTGCGGCGCGCCCGGCACCGCGTACTGCGGCACGGTCGGCTGCTGGTACGGGTTGGGCTGCGCGTACCCGGGCTGGGCCGGCTGCTGCGGGTAACCCGGCGGCTGCGTCGGCGGCTGCTGCGGGTAGCCGGGCTGCTGCTGGTATCCCGGCTGTTGGTAGGGGTTCGGCTGCTGATAACCCGACTGCTGGTACGGGTTCTGACTCTGGTCCTGCGGGTTCTGCTCGCCCCCGGGCGGCTGCTGTCCTGGCCACATGGCCAGTAACCATAGAGGTGCGGCGGGAACCCTGCTACGCCCGCCCCTGCCGCCGGGCAGCCCGGGAGCCCGGTACCGGGGATGGCCTTCCGTGCTACTCGTGGGTAACATCGGCGCATGAGCGCAGACCAGATGTCCGTGGGCGAGATGCTCGCCGCCACCGTTCCCATGGCCGGGACCCTCAACCTCGAGTTCCTGGAGACCACTTCCGAGCGTGCTGTCGTCCGCCTGCCGGACCAGCCCGACTACCACAACCACGTCGGCGGCCCGCACGCCGGAGCCATGTTCACGCTGGCCGAGTCGGCCAGCGGCGCGATCGTCATCGCCGCCTTCGGCGACCAGTTGAGCCGCGCGGTCCCGCTCGCCGTCAGTGCCGAGATCGGCTACAAGAAGCTCGCCATGGGCGTCGTCACGGCCACCGCCACGCTGGGCCGCCCGGCCGCCGACGTCGTCGCCGAGCTGGACGCCGGCGAGCGCCCGGAGTTCCCCGTCCACATCGCGATCACGCGCGAGGACGGCGCCGTGACCGGCGAGATGACGGTCGTCTGGACCCTGCGCCCGAACTCCTGACATCCCTGACTCCTGCCATCGGGTCACCACCGGCCGCCCCCGCACCCCGTCTCCGGGTGCGGGGGCGGCCGCGTTCGCGCGCGGGCCCGGGGGCCTCCCCCGGTGATCCCCGGCCGCTCGCGGAGGTCGTGGTGCGCCGGCCGTGACCAGGTAGGCTGCCCCGGCGTGCGCGACGCGGCGCACGCCGACGACACGGGAGGAATCCGCGTTGCACGTCCAGGAGTGGCTGGAGACGATCCCCGCGGTCGCCATCTACGCGCTGGTGGGAGTGGTGATCGGGCTGGAGAGCCTGGGCATCCCGCTGCCCGGCGAGATCGTCCTCGTGAGCTCGGCCCTGCTGGCCTCGCAGCACGGCGACATCGATCCGTACGTTCTCGGTGCCTGCGCCACGGCCGGCGCGATCATCGGTGACTCGATCGGCTACGCGATCGGCCGCAAGGGCGGGCGGCCGCTGCTCGCCTGGCTGGGGAAGAAGTTCCCCAAGCACTTCAGCGAGGCCAATATCGCGCTGGCGGAGCGGTCCTTCGAGAAGTGGGGCATGTGGGCGGTCTTCTTCGGCCGCTTCGTCGCCCTGCTGCGGATCTTCGCCGGCCCGCTCGCGGGCGTGCTGCGGATGCCGTACTGGAAGTTCCTCATCGCCAACGTCTTCGGCGGCATCCTCTGGGCGGGCGGGACCACGGCCGTCATCTACTCGGTCGGTGTCGTCGCCGAGGCCTGGCTCAAGCGCTTCTCGTGGCTGGGCCTGGTGCTCGCCGTCCTGGTCGGCCTCACCTCGATGCTGATCCTGAAGAACCGCGCGAAGAAGGCCGCGGCCAAGGCGGAGTCGGCCGCCGAACCCGCCGCCGAACCGGTGGGCGAGCCCGTGCCGGTGCCGGCGGCGGACTGACGACAGCGGTACGGGAAAGGGCGCGGTGCCCGCAGGGGCACCGCGCCCTTTCCCGTACGCGACCTGTACGCGCCTCGCTCAGCTCCCGAAGGCCTCGGCGTGGCCCTTGGCCAGGTGCAGGTACATCTCCGCGTTGAGGCGGATGCCGGCCCGCTCCTCCTCCGTCAGGGGCCGCCGGACCTTGGCCGGGACCCCCGCGACCAGGGAACCCGGCGGGATCTCCATCCCCTGCGGGACCAGTGCCTGCGCGGCCACGAGCGAGCCGGCGCCGACGCGGGCGCCGTTGAGGATCGTGGCGCCCATGCCGACAAGGACGTCGTCCTCGACCGTGCAGCCGTGGACGGTGGCGTTGTGGCCGATCGTCACGCGGTCGCCGATGGTGACGGGGAAGCCCGGGTCGACATGGACCGTGCAGTTGTCCTGGATGTTCGAGTCCTCGCCGACCACGACGGGACCGCAGTCCGCCCGCAGCACCGCGTGGTACCAGACGCTCGCGCGGGCGCCGAGCGTGACATCGCCGAGCACGACCGAGGTCGGTGCGGTGAAGGCGGTCGGATCGACCTGCGGCTCCTTGCCGCCCACGCCCTTGATCAACGCCTCTGTCATCGTTCGCTCCTGCTCCGTCGCCGTCTGCGTCACGCCTGCACGAACCCTAGCTCCGCTCTCATGACGGACATCACAGGGCACCCCACTGATCAGGCACGACGGCGGCGACTACCGTGTGCGGGTGCCCCGGAACAGAAACACGTTCTCCTCTCTCACCGCCTGGCGGCGGCGCGTTCTCGCCCATGCCGTGCAGGGCGGATGGCGCTGGGTGCAGAAGGCCGGTTCCGTCACCGCCGAGCACCCGGGACGGCTGCGTTTCCGTCGCCTCGGCGCGGGCACCAGGCTGGCCTTCCCGCAGGGGACCGTCTTCGGTGAGCAGTGGATCGAGATCGGCGAGTGCTGCATCATCGCCGAGCAGGTCACCCTCACCGCCGGCATGCTGCCCGGACTCGACCTCGGGCCCGACACGGTCCTGACCCTCGGGAACGGTGTCGTCCTGGGCCGCGGCAGCCACGTCATCGCCGACACCACGGTGACCATCGGCTCGGACACGTACTGCGGGCCGTACGTCTACATCACCTCGACCAACCACAGTTACGACGATCCGGACGAGCCGGTCGGCAGGCAGTGGCCGCGCTCCGAGCCGGTCGAGATCGGGCCCGGGTGCTGGCTGGGCACCGGCGCGGTGATCCTGCCGGGGGCCAGGCTCGGCCGCAATGTGGTGGTCGCGGCGGGCGCGGTCGTACGGGGTGAGGTGCCGGACCACTCCGTGGTGGCGGGGGCACCGGCGCGGGTCGTGCGCAGCTGGGATCCGGAGCAGGGCTGGCAGCCGCCGCTGCGGACGCCGGCCCCTGTGCCGATCCCGGACGGGGTGACGGCCGAGCAGCTCGCCGCACTCGCGGCCTGGGAGCTCGCCCAGGGCTGACGACGGGAGCCGACCCGGGCCCGGGCCGACAGGCGCTGACCAGGGGCGGGCCGGGTCGACAGGCGCTGATCAGGGGCCGGCCGGAGCCGCCGTCAGCCCGTCGCCAGAAGCACCGTGCCCACCAGGGCGAGGCCCGCGCCCGCCGCCTGCACCGCGCGCAGCCGCTCCTTGAGCACCCCACGCGCCGCCAGCGCCGTCACCACCGGGTAGAGGCTGGCCAGTACGGCGGCGACGGCGACGGGGCCGTTCTGCGCCGCGATCGAGTACGTGCCGTTGGCGGCCACGTCCGCGAGGCCGACGAAGGCGAGGGCCGGGAGGGCCGACCGGACGACCTCCATGCCGCCGGCCTCGGGCAGCGCCCGACCGCCGCGCTTCACGGAGACGTACAGCGCGCCGCCGCCCACCGCCACGTTGGTGACGCGCTGCACGAACAGGGCGAGGAACAGTCCGGTGAGGGTCGTGGACGCCTCGGCGATCAGAGCCATCACGGAGCCGAACCCGAGGGCCGCGACGAGGGTGAGGAGCACCGCCTGGCGCTGCACGGGCGCGCCGCGCAGCTCGGGGCCACCCGCGAGGACGACGCCGACGACCGCCACGCCGATCCCGGCGAACTGGAGCAGCCCCGGCCGGTCGCCGACGAGCAGCCCCACCGAGACGGGCACGACGACGCCGAGCGAGCCGAGCGGGGAGACGACGCCCATCGGGCCGAGGGCCAGGGCCTTGTAGAAGCACAGCATCGCCACCGGACCGACCACGCCCGCCGCGACCGCGTACCAGAGCTCGGATCCCGCCTCGCTCCAGGCGCCGGTGCCGACGACGATCGCGCCGAGGACGACGACCGCGAGCATCTGGGAGACGACGACCACCGTCAGGGCGGGCATGCGCCGGGTGAGCAGCCCGCCGCCGAAGTCGGCCAGGCCCCACAGCAGGGCGGTGGCCAGAGCGAACAGCGCAGTCATGGAATCCTCGCGGGGTAGCGGTCTCGCAGTACAGTGCGGTGTACAGCTGAGTACACCGTGGTAGACCACACAGTAGTTCAGTCTGTTGAACTCTGTCATCCAAAATATTGGACGGAATGTGTCGGACCTCGATCAGCTCACCCAGTCGCTCGCGCGGAATCTGAAGCGGTGGCGCAATGAGCGCGGTTTCACGCTGGACGCGCTCGCCGCACGGGCCGGAGTCAGCCGCGGCATGATCATCCAGATCGAGCAGGCCCGGACGAACCCCAGCGTCGGCACCACCGTGAAGCTCGCGGACGCCCTCGGCGTCTCGATCACGACCCTCCTCGACTACGAGCAGGGCCCGCACGTCCGCCTCGTCCCGCCCGCCCAGGCCGTGCGCATGTGGTCCACCTCCACCGGCAGCCACACCACGCTCCTGGCCGGCACCGAGGCGCGCGGCCCGCTGGAGCTCTGGTCCTGGACGCTGATGCCGGGCGACGGGAGCGCCTCCGACCCGCACCCCGACGGCACGACCGAACTCCTGCACGTCACCGCGGGCGAGCTCACCCTCGTCGTCGAGGGGGAGGAGCACCGGATCCCGGCCGGCACCTCGGCCGTCTTCGAGGCCAACGTGCCGCACGCCTACCGCAACGACGGCGCGGAGACGGTCGAGATGACCATGGCCGTCTCCATCCCGCCCGCACGCTGAGACGCCCGACACCACCCGTCGGGGTCGCTGTTAGCGTGACAGGCATGCGCGCACCCATCGGAGACTTCGACAACGCCGTCCCCGCCCCCGAGTGCCTGGATCTGCTCACCGAGCCGGTCGCCGCCGCCGTCCGCGCCTGGCAGGGGACCGTCCCGGCCGATCAGCTGCTCTACGTGGACACCGACCCGGAGATCGCCGACACGGCCGTCTTCGTCGAGAACCACGGCCGCGAACTCCTCGACCGGTCCGCGAACTGCGTGATCGTCGCGGGGAAGCGCGGCGAGGTGACGACCCTGGCCGCGTGCGTGGTGCTCTCGGCCACCCGCGTGGACGTCAACGGAGCCGTCCGCCGGCACCTGGGCTCCCGCAAGGTGCGGTTCGCGCCCATGGACACCGCCACCGGCGAGAGCGGCATGGAGTACGGCGGCATCACCCCGATCGGCCTCCCCGCCGACTGGCCGGTCCTCGTCGACGCCGCCGTCGTCGACACCGAATGGGTCCTCGTCGGCAGCGGCCGGCGGCGCGGCAAGCTGATCGTGCCGGGCAAGGCCTTCGCCCAACTGCCCGGCGCGGCGGTCCTGGAGGGCCTGGGCGTCAGCTGAGGCGCGGGATCTCGATGGCCGGGCAGCGGTCCATGACCATGTCGAGCCCGGCCTCCCGGGTCCGCGCGTACGCCGCCTCGTCGATCACACCGAGCTGGAACCACACCGCCTTCGCACCGACGGCCACCGCCTCGTCGGCGATCTGCCCCGCGTGCTCGCTGTTGACGAACACGTCCACCACGTCGACCGGGAACGGGATGTCGGCGAGCGAGGCGTAGCCCTGCTCGCCGTGGACCGTCTCCGCCTTCGGGTGCACGGGCACGATCCGCTTGCCGAAGCGCTGCAGCACCGCCGCGACACCGTAGGCCGCACGCGCCTGATTCGACGACAGACCCACGACGGCCCAGGTGTCTCCCGTGGCCGTGAGGATCTTCCGTACCGTGTCCGACTCGGTGGTCGCCGTCTCGACGCTCATCTACTGCCTCCCGTGGCTGGTCCTTCGCACAACGAGCCGCGCGCCCCGGTGATTCCCGCCGCCGCGATCAGCCGTCCCAGGCCCGCAGTTCGTCGTCGCGCGGGGACTCGACCAGCGTCGGAGCGCCGGGCCCGAAGGTCATCACAGGACGGGTCGCGTCCCAGGCCCGCCAGCCCGGATCGCCGGTCGCCGCGAACCGCACCCATGCGGCGTGCATCGCGTCCGCCAGCTCCCGCGGGGCGTCCGGGCCGGTCAGCGCCGTCGTCTCGGGCCGGTCCAGGGTGCCGAAGACGAAGCCGAGCTCCAGCGCGTGACAGGCTCCCAGACCGAGGACCGGGGACCGCCAGCCGAACTCGTAGACGTACGTGGAACCCGGACCGGCCGTCCGCGCGTCCGCGAGCCGGTTCAGCGGCATCCGCAGCAGCTTGTCCGTCGCGAGCGCGCCGAGCAGCTCGCCCGGCGTCTCCCGGGGCCGGTTGGCCCGGTACACGCGCGCGGTGCGGCGAGGCACCTTCGTCTTCCACAGCGCCGCGCGCAGCGCGAGTCGGCTCAGCCGTTCGGTGAGCCGGCCGGGCACGAACCACAGCCGGTACTCCTCGGTGTTCGTGCCCATCAGCAGATCCACGTCCGCCGACGCCCCGCCGCCGCTCAGGGCCACGGCCGGGTCACGGGGAAGCAGTTCGCCGTCGACGACGATCTGGAAGGAGTGCCCGCCGGTCAGCGGCGTGCCCTTCCCTGTCACCTCGGTCTGCGCGTCCAGCAGCCGTTCGACGGGTATGTGGGTCAGCGCCCGCGCCGTCGCCTCGACGCCCAGGTGCGCGGCGATCGCCTCCGTCGTCCGGCGGGCCCGGTCGCCAGGTAGCGCGACGGGCGCCCCGCTCTGGATCACGGCGCGCCGGAACAGCCCCTTCGCGAGCGGGGAGGCCAGCAGCGCGGCGATGCAGATCGCGCCCGCCGACTCGCCGAAGACCGTGACCCGCTCCGGGTCGCCGCCGAACGCCGCGATGTTCTCCCGCACCCAGGCCAGGGCGGCCAGCTGGTCGCGCAGCCCCAGATTGGCCGGGGCGTCGGGAAAGACCCCGAACCCCTCGATGCCGAGGCGGTAGTTGAGCGAGACGAGCACGACGCCGTCCCGGGCGAACGCCGCCCCGTCGTAGACGGGGACGGACGACGAGCCGTGGACGAGGGAACCACCATGGATCCACACCATGACCGGCCGGCCCTCGGCCGCGCTCTTCTCCCACGGGGCCCAGACGTTGAGGTTGAGACAGTCCTCGCCCTCGACGTCCGGGTCCGGGAGCAGCGCGTCCAGCGGCGGTGCGTACGGGCGCTTCGGCGCCGTCGCCCCGAAGGCGCGGGCCTCCCGTACGCCCTCCCACGGTTCGACCGGCTCCGGCGCGCGGAACCGCAGCGGTCCCACCGGGGCCTTGGCGTACGGGACCCCGAGGAAGGAGGCGACTCCATGCTTCAAGGAGCCCCGCAGAGCGCCGAAGCGGGTGCGCACCAGGGGGGCGCGGCCCACGGGTGCGCGGCCCAGGGGGTCGCTGTCATCGGACATGGTTCGGCCACCCCAACTCGGCTCGGTCATCGGGCTGTTCCTTCCGTGGCGGTCAGGACACCAGCGCCCGCTTGAGGACCTTGCCGGTCGGCCCCAGCGGGAGCTCGTCGACGAAACGCACCAGGCGCGGGTACTTGTGGCGGCCCAGACGCTCCTTCGACCAGGCGACGAGTTCCTCCGCCGTGACCGGGGCGACGCCGGGCCGCGGCACGACCACCGCGCACACCTCCTCGCCCTTCGCCTCGTCCGGGACGCCGATCACCGCGACCTCGGAGACCGCCGGGTGACGGACCAGGACCTCCTCGACCTCGCGCGGGTAGATGTTGAAGCCGCCCCGGATGACCAGGTCCTTCTTCCGGTCCACGATGCTCAGGAACCCGTCCTCGTCGCGGACGCCGAGGTCCCCCGTACGGAACCAGCCGTCGACCACCGCCGCGGCCGTGGCCTCCGGGTCGTCGAGGTACCCCGCGAAGACGTTGTGCCCCCGCACCACGACCTCACCGATCTCGCCGTCCGCGAGCAGCCGGATCCCGTCGTCGACGGCCGCGTCGGCGATCCCGATCTCGACACCCCAGACCGGATGCCCCACCGTCCCGGGACGCCGCCCGATGTGCGGCTGGTTGAACGTGGCGACCGGCGAGGTCTCCGTCAGGCCGTACCCCTCCAGGACCTGCGTCGAGAACGACTCCTCGAACCGCTCGAGCACGGCGACCGGGAGCGCCGCGCCGCCCGAGACCGCGGCGCGCAGGGCCGTCGTCCGAAGGCCGGAGACGGCGGCCGCCTCCACCAGGGCGTGGTACATCGTCGGCACGCCCATGAAGACGGTGACGCCCTCCTCGGCCAGCGCCTCCAGCGCCGCCGGGCCGCTGAACCGGGGCAGCAGGACCAGCGTGGCGCCCGCCCGCAGCGTCCCGTTCATCGCGCAGGTCTGCCCGTAGCTGTGGAAGAGCGGCAGACAGCCGAGGACGACGTCCCCCGCGCCGAGACCCAGCAGGTCCTGCGAGGTCACGGAGGCGTTCATCACGATGTTGAGGTGCGTGAGGCGGGCGCCCTTGGGCCGGCCCGTCGTCCCGCTCGTGTAGAGGACCACCGCCGTGTCGGAGGCCCCGGCCGGCTCGGCGGCCGACAGCGGCTCCGCCGCCGAGGGGGCGCCCCGCAGCGCCCGCACCCCGGCGGCCCGCGCCGCCTCCTCGGCCACCGGCCACAGCGGCCCGCCGCTGACGATCGCCACCGCCTTGCTGTGCTCCAGGACGTACTGGACCTCGTCGGCCACCAGCAGCGCGTGCACGGGCACGACCGTCGCGCCCGCCGCCAGCGCGCCGTAGTACACCCGCACGAACTCGGTGGTGTTCGGCAGCAGGACCGCGACCCGATCGCCCGGCTTCACCCCCGCCTCCCGCAGTCCGGCGGCGCAGCGCAGCGCCTCGCTCCACAGCTCCCCGTACGTCAGCCGGGCCGCGCCCTCGACCACCGCGATCCGTTCGGGGAGGAGGCGGGCGGACTCGCCCAGGATGTTGGCGACGCTCAGTGACATGGGACGCTCCAGGAAACGCGGCGTTGACAAGGGTGTGACACGGGACAGAATCCGCCGGGACGCCGGTCGCGCACCATGTGCATCTGCCCAGCATGCGGCCCGCGAGGCTGGGCAGCGGCCCGCCTCCGACGTCCCGCGCGTGGCATTCGCCAAACCATGGGGTTACGGTGCGGCCATGACGCACGGCCGCTCGACACCCGGCAGGACGCCCCGCTCCACGGCGGGCGCTTCCACGACGCGCGGTTCCACGACGCGCGGTTCCTCGGTCGGCGGTTCCTCGGTCGGCGGCTCCGCGACCCGCGGCTCCACGGCGCCCGGCAGCGTGAGCGCCCACACCCCCGTCGGCTCCGCCACGGGCGCGCTGCGCCGCACCCTCGCCACCGCGCTGCTCGGCGACATCGACCACCTCACCGACCGGGCCGTCGACGACATCCGCGCCCACAGCGGCACCTACGCCTCCGGCGCCCCCGTCAGCCGCGAGGAGCTGCGGGAGTTCGTCCGCGACAACCTGATGCGGGCCCTGGAGGACTTCGGCGGCCTCGCCCCCACCGGCGGCGACTTCGAGCAGGCCGCCCGCGAGACCGGCCGCCGCCGCGCCGAGCAGAGCGTGCCGCTCGACACGGTCCTGCGCGCCTACCGCCGCGGCGGCCGCGTGCTGTGGCAGGTGATGGCCGAGCATCTCCGGGCCAGGCCCGGCCGCGACTCCGACAGCAGGGACACCGAGCTCGACGTCGCGGGAGCGGTCTGGGAGACGATCGACCGCTACTCGGTCGCGATGGCCGACGCCTACCGCCTGACCCAGCTGGAGATGCAGAGCCGCCAGGACACCCGCCGGGTCGCCCTCTTCGAGGCGCTGCTCGACGGCCGCGCCGACGACCCGGCCGTCGCGGCGGCCGCCTCCGCCGCGCTCGGCGTGCCGCAGCAGGACCGGTACGTCGTCGTGGTGGCCGCCCAGGACCCGGCCGCCCCGCCCAACCCGGCACCCGTCCTGGAGGCGCGCGGCATGTGGTCGTTCTGGCGTCCCCGCGCCGGCCGGTACGCCGGCATCGTCAGGCTGCCGCGCGGCACGGACGCCACGCGCACCCTGCTCGACCTGCTCCGCCACCGGACGGGTGCGACCGCCGGGATCTCCCCGGAGTTCGACCGGCTCGCGCGGGCGGGCCGGGCCCTGCGACTGGCCGAGGAGACCCTCCGTACCCTCCCCGCGGGCAGCGGCGAGGCGGCGGCGTTCGACGACCGGCTCGCCGAGGTGCTGCTCAGCGGCCGGGGCGACATCGCCGACCGGATCGTCACCGTCCATCTCGGACCGGTCCTGGCCACGGGCGGCGAGCGCGCCGCCCTGCTGGAGACCCTTCGGGTCTGGCTGGACAACGGCTGCTCGGCCGCCCGGGCCGCCGAGCTGCTCTACTGCCACCGCAACACGGTCCTCAACCGCATCAGCCGTATCTCGGAGCTCACCGGCCGCTCCAGCGAATCGGGCGACACCCGCCTCGGCTGGTCCCTGGCCCTCAGGGCGCTGCCCCTCGCCGACCTCGGCGAGCAGCCGGAGCAGCCGGAGCAGCCGGAGCGGGCGCCGCGGCCGCCGAGGGACTGAGGCCAGGAGCACGTCCGCGGGCGCATAGGGTGGCGGAATGCAGGAGCAGTACCGCACCCTCGCCCGCGAAGGCGTGCACGAGACAGAGATCAACCGCTCGCGCTTCATCTGCGCGCTGGCGCCCGTCGCGACCGAGCAGGAGGCGCAGGAGTTCGTCGCGCGCATCCGCAAGGAGCACCCGACCGCCACGCACAACTGCTTCGCGTACGTCATCGGCGCCGACGCCTCCGTCCAGAAGGCGAGCGACGACGGCGAGCCCGGCGGCACGGCCGGTGTCCCGATGCTGCAGATGCTCATGCGGCGCGAGGTGCGGTACGTCGCCGCCGTCGTCACCCGCTACTACGGCGGCGTGAAGCTCGGTGCGGGCGGTCTGATCAGGGCGTACGGAGGTGTGGTCGGCGAGGCCCTGGACGCGCTCGGGACCATCACCCGGCAGCGCTTCCGCCTCGCCACCGTCACCGTCGACCACCAGCGCGCGGGCAAGCTGGAGAACGACCTGCGCGCGACGGGACGAGCCGTGCGCGAGGTGCGGTACGGCGAGGGCGTCGCCATCGAGATCGGACTGCCGGACGCCGACGTGGAGGCGTTCCGCGCCTGGCTCGCCGACGCCACGGCCGGCACCGCGGGCCTGGAACTGGGCGGCGAGGCGTACGGCGATGCCTGAGCGGACGCCGAGGACGCCCATGACGCCCATGACGCCGAGGACGCCCATGACGCCCATGACGCCGAGGACGCCGAGGACGCGGAGCACTCCGGGAATCCCCGAAGCCCCGACCGATGTCCGACCCCACCGATACGCTCCTGGATCATGAGATTCCTGCACACATCGGACTGGCACCTGGGACGGTCGTTCCACCGGGTGAGCCTGCTCGACGCCCAGTCCGCGTTCCTCGACCACCTGGTGGCGACGGTGCGCGAGCGCGACGTGGACGCGGTCCTGGTCGCCGGGGATGTCTACGACCGGGCCGTGCCGCCGCTCTCCGCCGTCGAGCTCTTCGACACCGCCCTGCACCGCCTGGCCGAGGCCGGAGTGCCGACCGTCATGATCTCCGGCAACCACGACTCGGCGCGCCGCCTCGGCGTCGGCGCCGGGCTCATCGAGCGCGCCGGCATCCACCTCCGTACGGACCCGGCTGGCGTCGGCACCCCCGTCGTGCTCACGGACGCCCACGGCGAGGTGGCGCTGTACGGCCTTCCGTACCTCGAACCAGCCCTGGTACGCGAGCAGTTCGGCGCCGCCAAGGCCGGGCACGAGGCCGTCCTCGGCGCCGCCATGGACCGGGTCCGCGCCGACCTCGCCGAGCGGCCCGGCTCCACCCGCTCCGTGGTCCTCGCCCACGCCTTCGTCGCGGGCGGCGAACCGAGCGACAGCGAGCGGGACATCACCGTCGGCGGCGTCGCGGCCGTCCCCGCCGGAGTCTTCGACGGCGTCGACTACGTCGCCCTCGGCCATCTGCACGGCAGCCAGACCGTCACCCCGCGCGTGCGCTACTCCGGCTCCCCCCTTGCGTACTCCTTCTCCGAGACCGACCACCGCAAGAGCATGTGGCTGATCGACCTGGGGCCGGCGGGCGAGATCGAGGCCGCCGAGCGCGTGGACTGCCCGGTGCCCCGCCCCCTCGCCCGGATCAAGGGCCGGCTGGACGACCTGCTGGCCGACCCCGCCCTCGTACGGCACGAGCGGTCCTGGATCGAGGCGACCCTCACCGACCCCGTGCGGCCCGCCGAACCCATGGCGCGGCTCACCGCACGCTTCCCGCACACGCTGCACCTCGTCTTCGAGCCCGAGCGCACCGAGAGCGACCCCCTCGCCTCGTACGCCCAGCGGCTGCGTGACCGCAGCGACCGGCAGATCGCCGAGGACTTCGTGGCCCACGTGCGCGGCGGCACGGGCCCGGACGGCGCCGAGCGGACCGTCCTGTACGGCGCCTTCGACGACGTCCGGGTGGACGCGGCGGAGCGGGAGCGCGAGGTGGGCGCCCGGTGAGACTGCACCGCCTCTCCGTCACCGCGTTCGGCCCCTTCGGCACCACCCAGGAGATCGACTTCGACGCCCTCTCCTCCGCGGGCATCTTCCTCCTCCACGGACCCACCGGCGCGGGCAAGACCTCCGTCCTCGACGCCGTCTGCTACGCCCTGTACGGCGCCGTGCCCGGCGCCCGGCAGTCCCCGGGGGCCTCGCTCCGCAGCGACCACGCCCCGACCGGCACGTACACGGAGGTGACGCTCGAACTGACCGTGGGGGAGCGGCGGTTGGAGGTCACCCGGCGGCCGGCGCAGCCCCGCCCCAAGAAGCGGGGCGGCGGCTTCACCACCGAGAAGGCCCAGAGCTGGCTGCGGGAGTACGACTCCGAGAGCAGCGCATGGGCCGCGCTCAGCCGCTCCCACCAGGAGATCGGCGAGGAGATCACCCAGCTCGTCGGCATGAGCCGCGAGCAGTTCTGTCAGGTCGTGCTCCTGCCGCAGGGCGACTTCGCGCGCTTTCTGCGGGCGGACGCCGAGGCGCGCGGCAAGCTGCTCGGGCGGCTCTTCGACACCCGCCGGTTCGCGGCCGTGGAGGAACGGCTCGCCGATCTGAGGCGCGCCGCCGAGCAGCAGGTACGGGACGGGGACGAGCGGCTGCTCGCGCTCGCCCACCGGATGGCGCAGGTCACCGGCGGCACCGTCGTGGACGAACGGCCCGGCGAGCCCGGACTCGCCGAAGCCGTCCAGACCCTGGCCGCCGTGGCCCGCTCCGAGGCACGCGAGGCCCTCGACATCGCCGACTCGGCCGTCTCGGCCGCCGAGTCCCGGCAGGCGGCGGCCCGCCACGTGCTCGACGCGGAGCGGGAGCTGGCGGACCGTCAGGCCCGGTTCGCCGAGGCGCGGCGACGGCAGGAGGAGCTGGAGGCCCGCAGGCCCGAGCGGGACCGCCGGCAGGCCACCCTGGACCGCTCCCGCAAGGCCGACCTCGTGGCGCCCGCCCTCGGTCTGCGCGCCGACGCCGAGCGCGAGCACGCGACGGCGAGCACGGCCCGCGAGCAGAGCCGTGGCAGGCTGCCCGCCGACCTGGCCGACGCGGGCGCGGAACAGCTCTCCGCCCTGGAGCGGCGGCTCCGTGAGGAGCTGGGCGGACTCGAGTCCGCCCGGCGGGCCGAGCGGCGCAGCGCCGAGATCGCCCAGGAGCGCGCCGCCCTGGGGCGCCAGGCACGCGCGGACGAGGAGATCCTCCAGGACGCGGGCGGCTGGCTCGCCGGGTGGGAGCCCCGCCGGGCCGAGCTGACGGCGCGTATCGAAGCCGCCCAGGAGGCCGCCGCCCGCGCCGAGCACCTCGCGGGCCGCCTCGAACCCGCCCGCCGCAGGCTGGCCGCGGCCCGCCGCCGGGACGCCCTGGCGCAGGAGTCGACCGCCGCCGAGTCCCGGCTGACGGCCGCTCGCGAGCACCGCAACAAAGCCCACGAGGCCTGGCTGGACGTCAAGTCCCGCCGCCTGCGGGGCATCGCCGCCGAACTGGCCGCCGCCCTCACCCCCGGCGACCCCTGCCAGGTCTGCGGCTCCGCCGACCACCCGGCCCCCGCCCGCACCGGCGCCGACCACGTCGACCGCGCCACGGAGGACGAGGCCTACGCCGCCTTCACGCGCGCGGAGGAGTCCCGCACGGCCGCGGAACGCACGGTGGCGGCCACCGCCGAGGCATGGGCGGCCGCCCGCGCGGAGGTCCTCGCGGGCGCGCCCCGTACGGGAGGGACGGAGAGCCTGCGGGCGGTCGCCCACGACCGGCCGGGGCCCGACGACGATCCCGGCGGGGCTCCGGCCGCCCCCGGGGGCGGAGCCCGTGCGGACGACGAGGCGGACGACGGGCCGGACGGCCGGGGCGCGAAGGCGGGCGCCGCGTCCGCGCGCGCGGATCGCGTGAGTTCCGGCGGATCCCCGGCGGCCGTCGACGCCACGGGCGGTCCGGACGCGGCCCACGAGCCCACCGTCGCCGAACTGGGCCACGAGGTGGAGGACTTGGCCCGGCAGCACGCCGAGGCGCATGCGCTCGCCGCGCAGACGCACGACGCGCGGGAGGCGCTCGCGCGGGCCGAGCGGGAGTACGAGAGCCGGGTCGGCGCCCAGCGGGACGCCGAGCGGCGGGTCGCCGCGCGGACCTCGCAGCGCGAGGCGCTCGACCGGGAGCAGACCGGGCTGGACGCCGAACTGGCCCGGGGCAGGGGCGAGTCCGGCAGCGTCGCCGAGCACGCCTCACGCCTGGAGCGGAAGATCGCCATCCTGCTCGACGCGGCCGAGACCGTACGCGCCGTCGACCTCACCGCCCAGCGCCTGAAGGAGGCCGACGACCGCCTCGCCGACGCCGCGTTCCGCGCCGGGTTCGACACCCCCGCGGAGGCCGCCGCCGCGCTCCTCCCGGACGACGAGCGCCGTACGCTGCAGCACCACCTGGACGACTGGCAGGCGGAGGCCGCCGCCGTCGCCGACCGGCTCGCCGAGCCGGAGACACGGGCCGCCGCCGAGCGCCCGCCCGCCGACCCGGCGAGCGCCGAGGCCGCCCACGCCGCGGCCGAACGGGCACTGCGGGACGCCGCGTCGGCCCTCGCCGCCGTACGCGACCGCAGCGCCGAACTGGCCCGGCTCTCCCGCCAGGCCGACACCGAGGTCCGCCGCCTCGGACCGCTGCGCGAGGAGTACGAACGGGTCGCCCGGCTCGCCGGACTCACCGCCGGCACCTCGGCCGAGAACGAGCGGAAGATGCGCCTGGAGTCGTACGTCCTGGCCGCCCGGCTCGAACAGGTCGCGGCCGCCGCCACCGCCCGGCTCCAGCGGATGTCGTCCGGTCGCTACACCCTGGTCCACTCCGACGCCCGCTCCGGCGGCAGACGCGCCGGCCTCGGCCTCCATGTGGTCGACGCCTGGACGGGCAACGAGCGGGACACGGCCACCCTCTCGGGCGGCGAGACCTTCTTCGCCTCCCTGGCGCTCGCGCTCGGCCTCGCCGACGTCGTCACCGACGAGGCCGGCGGCGTCCGGCTCGACACCCTCTTCATCGACGAGGGCTTCGGCAGCCTGGACGACCAGACCCTCGACGAGGTGCTCGACGTCCTCGACTCGCTGCGCGAGCGCGACCGCAGCGTCGGCATCGTCAGCCACGTCGCCGATCTGCGCCGCCGCATCCCCGCCCAGCTGGAGGTGGTCAAGGAGCGGCACGGCTCGGCCGTGAAGCTGAGGACGCCCGGTGCGGGAGGCGGGCTCAGCGGCTGATCGCGCGCCGGGGGAGAGGCGAGGAGTACACGACGCTCGTCGTCACGGACCCCAGCGTGGCGACCTTCCCGGAGATCTGCTCCAGGTGCTTCATGGACCGCGCGGCGACCTTGATCACGAAACAGTCGTCGCCGGTCACATGGTGCGCCTCCAGGACCTCCGGGGTGGTCTCGATCAGATCGTGGAACGGCTTGTAGTTGCCGTTCGGGTAGCGCAGCCGCACGAAGGCGAGGATCGGCAGTCCGAGCCGTTCCTGGTCGACCACGGCCGTGTACCCGGCGATCACCCCGGCCTCCTCCAGCCTGCGCACCCGCTCGGTCACGGCGGAGGCGGACATGGACACGGCCCGTGCCAGATCGGCGAAGCTGGCCCTTCCCTGGGCCTGCAGGGCTTCGAGGATGCGCCAGTCGGTGGCGTCCGGTGCGTATCCGGTCATGACCGAGATGTAGCAGGGGAATCCCCGGGCGATCAAGCCATGCCCGGGGAGTTCTCACGGTACGGAACGGAGCGCGGGCGGGATTCCCCGCCCGCGTCCTCGTCGTACCGTCAGAGACGCGAGATCTCGTCCACGAGGTCGTCGAGCCCCAGCGGCCCCTGCGAGAGCGCGGCCATGTGCCACGCCTTCGCGTCGAACGCGTCGCCGTGAGCCGCCTGCGCGTTGGCGCGGCCGAGCAGCCAGGCCCGCTCGCCCAGCTTGTAGCCGATCGCCTGTCCCGGCATCGAGAGATAGCGGGTCATCTCGCTCTCGACGAAGGCCGGCGGACGGCTGCTGTGCTGCTGGAAGAACTCCTGCGCCAGCTCCGGCGTCCACCGCTCGCCCGGGTGGAACGGCGAGTCCGCGGGGATCTCCAGCTGCAGGTGCATGCCGATGTCGACGATCACCCGGCAGGCGCGCATCATCTGCCCGTCCAGGTAGCCCAGGCGCCGCTCGGCGTCCGGCAGGAAGCCGAGCTCGTCCATCAGCCGCTCCGCGTAGAGCGCCCAGCCCTCCGCGTTGGCGCTGACCCCGCCGACCGTCGCCTGGTAGCGGGAGAGCTGCTCGGCCACGTGCGCCCACTGGGCGATCTGCAGGTGGTGGCCCGGCACGCCCTCGTGGTACCAGGTCGACACCAGGTCGTACACCGGGAAGCGGGTCTGTCCGTCGACCGGCAGCCAGGTGCGGCCGGGCCGGGAGAAGTCCTCCGACGGGCCGGTGTAGTACGGGGCTGCGGCGCCGCCGGGCGGGGCGATGTGCGACTCCACCCTCCGTACCCGCTCGGCGAGTTCGAAGTGGGTGCCGTCCAGGGCCTCGATCGCCTCGTCCATCAGGCTCTGCAGCCAGACCCTGACCTCCTCGACGCCCTCGATGTGGGTGCCGTGGACGTCGAGGTGCGCGAGCGCCTCCCACGGGCCGGAGCCGGGCAGGATGCGCTCCGCCTCGGTCCGCATCTCACCGAGCAGCCGGTGGTACTCGGACCAGCCGTACGCGTAGGCCTGGTCGAGGTCCAGGTCGGTGCCGTTGAAGTAGCGCGACCACCGCTGGTAGCGCTCGCGGCCCACCGTGTCGGGCGCGTCCGCGATCGCGGGGGCGTACACGTCCCGCATCCAGTCCCGCAGCGCGGCGACCGCCTCGGTCGCGCCACGGGCCGCCGAGGCGAGCTCGTCACGCACTGCGGCCGGCAGGGACTCCGGTCCCGCGGCGGCGAACTCGTCGAACCAGCCCGGCCCTTCGCCGTCCCCGCCCGACCACTCCGTCAGCTGCCCGACGAAGGTGGCGGTCGCCCGGGGCCCGCCCAGGAGCTTGCGCTCCAGGCCGAGGGCGAGCGAGGCACGGTAGCCCTCCAGAGCCCCGGGAACCGCGCGCAGCCGCTGCGCCACGGCCGCCCAGTCCTCCTCGGTCTCCGTCGCCATCACGGTGAACACCATCCGCACACTGTGCGCGGGGGATCGCATGTTGCTGACCGCGCACAGGCCCTCATCGGCCTCGTGGACGGCGAGTTCGGCCATCAGGCGCTCGCGCAGCAGCCTGCCGCAGCGCCGTTCGGCATCGGTGTCCGCGCCCGGGCGCCGCTCGGCCTCGTCGAGCATCGCCAGGGTACGGCGGGCGAGTTCGGCCACCTTCTCCTGTCCGGCCGGCGAGAAGTCGGGAAGGAGCCCGGCGCTCTCTTTGACTCCCAGGTATGTACCGGTGATCGGGTCGAGTGCGATGAGTGCGTCGACGTAGGTGTCGGCGACCTGGCGGGGCAGCGGGCTGCTGGAAGTCTCTGGCATGAGGCTCATCCTCGTCCCTCCACCGGGCCCGCGTCACCCTCAATCGATCTCAGTCGGCTGACAAATGAGCGCCCGGGGCGGGCGGAAGAAGGGGTCCGCACTCCCACTGCTGGAAGATCAGCCGGGTCTCGACGCGGGCCACCTCGCGGCGCGAGGTGAACTCGTCCAGGACGAGTCGTTGCAGGTCGGCGGGGTCGGCCACCGCCACGTGCACCAAGTAGTCGTCGGGTCCGGTGAGATGGAACAGCGCCCGTGCCTCGGGCAGCGCGCGGATGCGGTCGACGAAGGGACCGATGAGTTCACGCCGGTGCGGGCGTACCTGGACGAGAAGGAGCGCTTCGAGCCCACGGCCGAGTTTGGCCGGATCCAGTCGTAGCCGATGCCCCAGGATCACTCCCGTACGACGCAGTCGGGCCACCCGGTCCAGGCAGGTGGAGGGTGCCACGCCGACCTCGGCGGCGAGCTCGCGGTAGGTGGTCCGGGCGTCGTTCTGCAGGAGGCGGAGAATGTGCAGATCGACCGGGTCCAGTACGACGGAATCGGCCATCGGCCGAACGTAGCACGGTGATATCGGCCTACTCTTCGGTATCCGTTCACAGTTCCGCCATGTACATGGACTACGACGCCTCCACCCCCAGGGCTCTGGCCACCGAAGCCGTGCACGCCGGGCGCGAAGATCTCGCGGCCCTCGGCCTGCACGCCCCGCCGCTCGACCTGTCCACGACCTATCCCTCGTACGACATCCGGGCCGAGGCCGCGCGGATCGACGAGTTCGCCACCACGGGAGCGCGCCTCGACGGGCCGCCCGTCTACGCGCGCCTGGACAACCCCACCACCGCCCGCTTCGAGGACGCGCTCGCCCGGCTCGAGGGCACCGACTCCGCCGTGGCCTTCGCCAGCGGAATGGCGGCGCTCACGGCCGTCCTGCTGGTACGGGCGAGCCTCGGGCTGCGCCACGTGGTGGCCGTCCGGCCCCTGTACGGCTGCAGCGATCACCTGCTGAACGCGGGCCTGCTCGGCACCGAGGTCACCTGGACCGACCCGGCGGGCATCGCGGAGGCGATCCGGCCGGACACCGGCCTGGTGATGGTGGAGACCCCCGCCAACCCGACGCTCGCCGAGGTCGACATCCGGGCGATCGCCCACGCCTGCGGCTCGGTGCCGCTCCTGGTCGACAACACCTTCGCCACCCCGGTGCTGCAGCGGCCGGTCGAGGAGGGCGCGCGGATCGTGCTGCACAGCGCGACCAAGTACCTGGGCGGGCACGGCGACGTCATGGGCGGCGTCGTGGCCTGCGACGAGGAGTTCGCCCGCGGCCTGCGCCAGGTGCGGTTCGCGACCGGTGGGGTGCTGCACCCGCTGGCCGGCTATCTGCTGCTGCGCGGGCTCTCCACCCTGCCGGTACGGGTGAGGGCGGCGTCCGTGACGGCCGCGGAGCTGGTCCGGCGCCTCGCCACCGACCCGCGCGTCGCCCGGGTCCACTACCCGAGGGTGGGCGGCGCGATGGTCTCCTTCGAGGTCTACGGCGACCCGCACGACGTGATCGCCGGCGTACGGCTGATCACGCCCGCGGTCAGCCTCGGCAGCGTCGACACGCTGATCCAGCACCCGGCCTCCATCAGCCACCGGATCGTGGCCGAGGGAGACCGGCGCTCGGCGGGCGTCAGCGACCGGCTGCTGCGGATGTCGGTCGGTCTGGAGGACGTCGAGGACCTGTGGCGGGACCTGACCCAGGCGCTCAGCGCTGCGCCTGCTGGTACTCCTCGTACGACAGACGGCTCCGCGTCGCCGTCGCGGCGAGCCGTGCGGTGATGACGAGCGTCCCCTCCTCGATCTGGTAGTCGAGGGGGAGGTTCAGCGCGCGCATCGCGGCCACCATGCCGGTGTTGGACGACTGGGTCACGGCGTACACGCTCTCGCACCCGGCCTCGACGGCCATCGCGACCAGCCGGCCGAGCAGTTCGGAGCCGATGCCCCGGCGCTGCCAGTCGTCCTCCACCATCAGCGCCACCTCCGTCTCGTCGCCGTCCCACAGCAGGTGGCCGAGGGCGACGAGACGGCCGGAGGCGGTCTGCACGGCGAGGGTGCGTCCGAAGCGCGGGCTGAGGAGGTGGTTGAGGTAGCGGTCGGCGTCGCCGACCGGGCCGTGGTACCGCAGGCCGAGCGTGCGCTCGGAGCAGCGGTCGTGCATGGCGCGCGCCGCGACCAGGTCGCGCTGGTCGGCGCGGCGGACGGTGATCTCGTTGCCCTCGGGCAGGGTGAGGACGTCCTGGCTGCGGGGGATGCGCGGGCCGAGGCGGGCGTCGAGCTCGACCAGCGCCCGGGCGCGGGCGAACTCGCTCGGGGTGAACGGCAGATACGGCCGCTCGATGGTGATCACCCCGCCGTTCGGGTCGCGCAGCCGCATCACGGTCTCCTCGAGGACGCCCTCGACCGGGGCGGTCTCGCCGGTCGGGCGGCCGGTCAGGGAGACGGCGGGCAGGGAGTGGATGGTGCAGCGGCCGAGGAGCTGACGCAGGGCGAGCGGCAGCTCGGCGGCGTCGAGCGCGGTCCGGGTGGCGAGCCCGAGCAGCCGGGTCGGGGTGTCCACCAGGTCGTGGGCGTCGGCCCGCTCGATCCAGGTGTTGGTTCCGCCGGCCGCCGCGATCGCGCGGGTGAGCTGGTTCGCCTGGAGGTCGGCGGGGGCGCGCAGCAGGAACTCGTCGACCGTGCCCTCGGCGAGCGGGTGGGTCTGCAGGGTCAGGATGTCGACCCCGTGGCGGGCCAGCGCCGTGCACAGGGCGGCGAGACTGCCCGGGGTGTCACGGACCGTCGTCCGCATCCGCCACAGCACCGTCTCGGCGGGGTCGCCGGAGGCGCCCTCGTCCGTGCCGGCACCGGAGGCCGGCGGCAGCGGGGTCTTCCCGCTGCCGCCGGGATGACCGGCGGGCGGCGCATGGCTGTGACGCCGGGCCCACCACGTGTGGAAGGTGGCCGTGGCGATCAGCGCGATCGCCGAGAACACCAGCATGTACGGACCCTCGGCGCCGCGGACGACGGTCTTGGCGATCGTGTCGGCCACCACCACGGCCGTGAACAGGGCGGCCAGCTCGATGAGGTCGTGCCGCCAGTGATGGGGGCGGCGGGCACTCTTCGCAGAAGTCACATCAGTCATGACCTCACTGTGACGCAGCGGTGTTGCGTGATCACGAACGCTTTGTGACTGATGGGTTAAGCGCCGATCTGGGGTTTTAGTGACGATTTTCGGCCGGTTGTGTCGCGGCCTGATCGGTCTGGGTGGACGGATTGCGCAGGGCCTTCCGCAGCCGCCGGGCCTGGACCACGAGCTGGGACGAGCCGCCGCGTTCGGCCACCGCGTCGAGTCCCGGTATCTCCCCGGCCGCCCCGCACCGCTCCACGCAGTCGGCCGCGACGGCCAGCAGTTCACCGAGCCCGCGCACCGGCTGCTCCGCCGCCGACAGCTCGGGCAGCGTGCCCGCGAGCACGGCCCAGGTCGTGCCGTACGCGCCGGTGGCGGCAGCCGTACGGGCCGCGTCCGCGAGCCGGTTGGGCTTGACCGTGCCCTCGCCGAGGAGCCCGGCCAGCGTCTCGCCCAGCCGGTGCGCATCGAGATCGCCCCGCGCGGCCAGGACGAGGAGCGCGTCCACGGCGGTCAGCCGGTCCTCGGCGTGCCGGGCCCCCAGCCCGAGGGCCAGGGCGAGGTGGAGCGCGGGACCGACCGGGCCGTCGGACTCGGCGAGCGCGGTCAGACCCCAGGCCACCCCGCGCTCGTCCAGGTCGACGCCCTCGGCGAGGACGGGCAGCAGCCAGGTCGCCAAGGTCTCACGGTCGTCCGGCAGGACGCCCGACCAGTTCCGCCGTTCGCCGATCCAGTGGTGGCAGCGGTGGCTGACCTCGGCCTCGACGCCGCCCAGCCAGCGGAACGCGGCGGGGAACTCCTCCCGTATGGTCCGGCGCTCACGGATCCTGAAGACGATCCGCTCGGCGAGCCGCTTCGTGCCCTCGGGCCGGTCCTGTCCCCGGGCGAGGAACCGCATGCCGGGGGTGAGAGAGGTGTCCGCCGTCAGCCAGTCGGCGAGCCGCTCACCCGCCCGTGTGCCCAGGTCCGATGCGGCGGCGGCCGCCTCCTCGGCCGACGGGTCGGCCTTGCGGACCCGCAGCAGTGCCTGGGCGAGATCCGCCGGGGCCGGTTCGAGCCCCGCGTCCCGGTAGGCCCGCAGCCGCCCCACCAGTACCGACGGCTCGATCGCCCCGGTGTGCCAGGTGGGGGCCGCGAGCAGGAACGGGAGCTTGTCCGTACCGACCATGGAGGCGACCTCCCACAGCCGCGCGTCGACCACCCTGTCCAGGGCCCGGTGCACACAGGAGCCGAAGCCGTCACCGTGTGCCACGGCACCCTGGATCCGCGAGGGCCGCACCCTCCCCATCAAGGCGGCGAGAACGACGTCCACGCCGTACGTGCCGTGACCGAAGGGGTCCCGGAGACGCCCGTCCGTGGACTTCTCCATCCAGAACGCGTCGGCGAACGCGGCCGCCACCGCCGCGGTCAGCTCCTCACGGTTGCGATGCGCATGACGGACGAGGCCGTCCAGCGCGCGCTCGAACTCATCGGGCGCGTCCGTACGGCCCTTGGATACCGCCACCAGATCCTCGATCAGCTCCGCGACCGTGCCCGCGGGACCCGCCACGCGCCGCAGCTCCGGCACGGGAGGAAGGACCTCCTCGTACGGAAGGTCGTCGCCGACGTCCGTCGACGTGCCGAACACCTCCTCGGCCGCCTGCCGGTGCGCCGGGCTCAACGAGGCGGCGGCACACGCCAGTTCCTCGCGCACCTGCTCGTCCACCGCCGCCACGTGCCGTGCGACCAGCTTCAGCGCACGCTCCTGGATTCCGGTGTCCGCATGCCCGAACGCGTCCGCGACCAGCGGCAGCAGCTCGGGCGCCGCGTCGGGCCGGCGCCGCAGCTCCTTGGCGAGCAGCGACAGTTGGGCCCGCACCAGCTTCTTCTCCGTACGGAACAGCACCGGCCCGGACATCTCGGCCAGGTCCTGGACGGAGAGCCATCCCTCGGCGGCGAGCCCGGCCAGGACCTCCTGCGCGTAGGCCGCGACGGGCGACGGCGCGTCGGCCGCCATGCCGATCCACTCGGCCGTCCGGCCGCGCCGCTCCTCCCCATCGGTGCCGAGCAGCTGGAGCAGCGCGAGCGGGAAGCGCAGATCGCGAGGCCTTCCGCCGCGCAGCAGCCGTGCGACGCAACCGTCGACCAGCGCCGCGCGGTCGAGGACGCCCTCGTCCGCGAGGGTCGTGAGCGCCGTGGGCCAGTGGGTGGGGGCCTCCGGTCCCACCGACCACGTCAGCCGGTCGGGGGTCTCGATCATGTCGAAGATCCGCGGCACCAGAATCGGGGTCTGCGGATCGTCCCGCAGACGCTCCAGCAGCTTCCGGTCGGTGACCTCGGTCGTCCAGCCGAGGATGTAGCCGTCCGTCGTCGGCACGGCGCAGCCGGACCGGACGACCAGTTCATGGACGAGCCGGTACTCGCCCTGCGCCACGGCCGGCCGCTCGGCGAGCCGCTGGGCCACGTCTCCCAGCCACGCCGGCTCCCGGCCGGCGAGCACCTCAAGGACGAGGGGCGTGGTCGACCGGCCCCAGTCGGACAGATCGCGGCCACCGATCCAGGCCGCCGCGGCCGCCGCGCCCGTGTGACACCCCGCGCCGGCGACACGCAGCGCGCGCCGGACCTTCGTCTGCTCCTCCCAGCGATCCCAGCCCCAGCCGCGGACCTCGGTCCGCAGGTCCTTGACCTCGGGAAGGGCCGCCTTCCGGCCGGCGGGCCCCAGCTCCTTCAGCAGCGCGGGAACGTGCTCGGCCCGTCCCTCGCGGACCGCACCCAGCAGGCTCTTCACCGTCATCTCCTCGTTCCCGCCGCTCATCGCACGCCTCCGACGGCCGCGTACGCCGTGGCCCCGCGCCGGGCCATCCGTACCGCGAGCGCGTGCTTGCACGGCCCGCGACGCCCCCGGTAGTCCGCCCACCACTGGCAGGTGCAGCTCAGCACTCCACCCGACTCCCGTACCTGGTAACGCCGTTCGCCGGAGGCGACCGACGCGAGCTCGCCGTCGAGCACGACCGCCCCCTCCGCGACCAGGGCGCGCGCGGCCACCAGCCGGGGGTTGTGCCGCTCGGCGCGGTCCGCGTCGTACGGCAGCTCCCGGTGGAAGTACGCCGCGTCGGCCACGTCGTAGCCGACCCGGCCCGCCGTGCCGAGGCGGGTCAGCGCGGCCCGTACCCGGTCCACCGAAAGGCCCGCCTGCGCGCCCAGTTCGGCGAGGTCGATCCGCGGCTCCCAGGCGAGGAGCACCGAGATCAACTCGGCGTCCTGCGCCGCCTCCTGCGTGGCCAGCGCCTCCAGGACCCCGCCCTCCCCGGAGAAGCCGCGCGAGGCGTCGGGCGACAGGGTGAGCGTGAGGCGCATCCCCGGCAGCGTCACCTCCCACGCGCTCGCGGTGGCAGTCCCCTCCGCCCCGTCGGGCACCGGCCCGTACACCCGCAGCGCGGTCGCGTGCCGCAACACCCGCTCCAGCGCCACCAGCCGGTCGGGACCCGGCAGGCAGACGGCGCCCGCCACCGGCCGGGTGGTGGGCCGCAGGGTGCGGCCGGTCTGGACGACCCAGAGCGGGCCCCGACCCCGCGCCTGAGAGCGCGGCAGCGAGCGCAGGAACCGTACGGCCTCCGGACCGGTGAGCTCCGCCCGCAGATCGAACCCCGCCGAGGCCACCTGGGCCTCCGCGAAGCCGCGCAGCCAGCGGTCCGGCAGCGGAACCTTCTTCTCCACGACCGCGCCCTCGAGCGTGGTCACCGCCAACTCGTCCGGTCCGACCCGCAGATGCAGCGGATCGCTTCCCGTCATGCGGGACAGGGCCTCGCGCAGCGGGTTGTTGACATCGACATTGGTGGTGCCGTGTCCGGTCTCGGCCCCGTCGAGCCCCTCGCTCAGCACGTCGAGCCGTGCGTACACCCCGCCGCAGCCGGAGAACGACTCGAAGCGCAGCCGGTCGCCGTTCCCCGTCACGACCGGGTCCAGCGACCCCGGCCGTATCCGCTGGTGGTAGCGGGCGGCCGCCACGTCCGCCACCGCCAGCAGACCGCGCGCGGCGATCTGCGGCGATGTCAGAAAGCCGGAGAAGAACCGGGGATGCGCCTCGGCCCCGGCGGGCGTCAGCCCACCGGAGGTCTCCAGGCCGAGCAGCCGTCCGGCCCCGGAGGACTCCAGGGCGGACGGGCGTGAATAGGCGAGCGCCTGTACGGATCGCGTCATGGAAACGACGGTAGGACCCGCCACTGACAGTCACCGCCGGCCGGACTCACTGACCGACGCGCCCCGGCTGAAGAACCTTGCTGAACAGGACCGTTCCGCCCTCCGCACGCAGCCGGACGGTCAGCTCGCCGCTCCCGCCGTCGATGTCGACCTCGCCGAAATACTGTGGGGACTCCATCGGCGAGAGGTTCGCCCGCTCCGGGGCCCGCACGAAGACCCGCTCCGGGCCGAAGGTGGCGTCCAGCCTGTTGGCGGGGAAGCCGCCCGCGGCCAGCGGACCGGAGACGAACTCCCAGAACGGCGCGAAGTCCTGGAACGCGGCGCGCTCCGGGGCGTAGTGCTGCGCCGACGTGTAGTGCACATCGGCGGTCAGCCACAGCGTTCCGGTGATCCGACGGTGCTTGACGAACCGCAGCAGCTCCGCGATCTGCAGCTCCCGGCCGAGCGGCACGCCCGGGTCGCCCTGCGCGACGGCCTCGATGTTCACCGAGCCGTCGGGGACGACCAGGCCAAGCGGCATGTCCGCGGCGAGCACCTTCCACACCGCCCGCGAACGGCTCAGCTCGCGCTTGAGCCAGGCCAGCTGCTCCGCGCCCAGGATGCCGGTGGTGTCGTCCGCCTGCCGGCCGGGGGAGTTGGCGTTCCGGTACGAGCGCATGTCCAGGACGAACACGTCGAGCAGTGGCCCGTAGCGCACCACCCGGTGCATCCGCCCCTCCGTGGCGTCACCGCGCGCGTGAAGGGTGGACACCGGGAAGTACTCGGCGAACGCGCGCGAGGCACGGGCCGCGAGCACGTTCACGTCCTTCTCGGTGTAGCGCGGGTCCTCCAGGATCTGGCCGGGGTACCAGTTGTTGCGGACCTCGTGGTCGTCCCACTGCACGATCGAGGGGACCTGCGCGTTGAACGCCCGTACGTTGTGGTCGAGGAGGTTGTAGCGGAAGTTGCCGCGGTACTCGTCCAGCGTCTCGGCGACCTTCGCCTTCTCCGCAGTGGTGACGTTCCGCCAGACCCGCCCGTCCGGCAGGGTCACGCTCGGCTGGATCGGGCCGTCGGCGTAGATCGTGTCGCCACTGCACAGGAAGAAGTCCGGGTCCAGCCTCCGCATCTCCTCGAAGGCGCGGAAGCCGCCGATGTCGGGGTTGATGCCCCAGCCCTGCCCGGCGATGTCGCCCGACCAGAGGAAGCGCACCCCGTCGCGCCGCCGCGCCGGAGCCGTACGGAAGGTGCCGACGACGGGCTCGCTCGTACGGCGCGGGTCGTCCGGGTCCGCGAGCGTGACCCGGTAGTGGATCTGCTCGCCGGGCGGCAGCCCGTGCAGCGCGGTCGTCCCGGTGAAGTCACTGCCCGCGCCGAGCAGCGGACCGGCGTGGCGGTGCGCACGGCGGAACGAGTCGGTCGCCGAGGTCTCCACGATCATCCGCGCCGGCCGGTCCGAACGGACCCACACCAGCCCCGAGTGGGCGGTGACGTCACCGGTCTGCACGCCCCACGCGGCCCGCGGCCGCCCCGAGAGGGCCAGCGCGGGGGCGGCCAGCGCGGGGGCCGCCGTCGCGGCGCCGCCGAGGGTGAGCGCCGCCGACGCGGCGAGCGAGCCGCGCAGCACGCTGCGGCGGGCGGGGGACGGGCCGGGGACGGAGTAGGACATCGAAGCGCCTCCACGTGGTGAGCAGGACGGGTCCGTTGGGGGTCCGTTGTGCCGTCCCATGACTAGCGGCCAGGGGCGGCGCGGACACGAACCCCGCGTGAACACACCGCGGCGGCCCTCCTTTCAGCGGTCGGGTCGCTCGGCGCGGCCGTGGCGGCACGCCTCCGCCGCCAGGCGCACACCCCGCGCGATCTCGGACGGCGTCAGATGGGCGTAGCCGATGACCAGACGTACGGCGCCGTCAGTCGGCCGCGCCGTGCCGTACTCCTCCAGCGGGCGCAGGACCACCCCGGCGGACGCCGCCCGCTCGACGAGACGCGCGGGGGGACCGTAGAGCGACGGCACGCGCGCGATGATGTGCAGCCCGGCGGCGATCCCGCTCACCGCGGTGCCGGGGAAGTGCTCCTCCAGGGCCGCCACCAGGGCGTCCCGCCGCTCCCGGTACGCGCGCTGGCAGCGCCGCAGCTGCCGGTCGTAGCCACCGCGCGTCACGAACTCGGCGAGCAGCGCCTGGTCCAGGGCCGGGTTCCCGAGGTCCATCGTCCGCTTGCGCTCCACGACCTCCGCCAGGAGGTGCTCCGGCACCAGCATCCAGCCGAGCCGCAACCCCGGGGCCAGGGACTTGCTCACCGAGCCGGTGTACGCGACCCGCTCCGGATCGAGCCCCTGCAGCGCGCCCACCGGCGCCCGGTCGTAGCGGAAGTCGCCGTCGTAGTCGTCTTCCAGCAGGTAACCGTCCACGGACCGGGCCCAGTCCAGGAGCGCGGCGCGCCGCGCCGCCGAGTACGCGATCCCGGACGGGAACTGGTGCGAGGGCGTGGTGACCACGGCCCGTACGCCCGACGCGGCGAGCGGACCCGGCAGCAGCCCCTCCTCGTCCATCGGCAGCCACAGCGTCTCCATCCCGGTGGCGGCGAACAGCCGCTCGTGCTCCGGACTGCCAGGGTCCTCGATCCCCACGGTCCGCATGCCCCGCGCGCCCAGGACGAAGCCGAGCAGCGTCGACGCCTGCGCCACCCCCGAACACACCACAAGACGTTCCGGATCGGCCACGACCCCGCGCCGCCGCGCGAGCATTCCGGCGAGCGCGGTCCGCAGCTCCGGCAGCCCGCGCGGGTCCGGATAGCCGAGCGCCCGATGGGGCAGCGTGGACAGCACGGACCGCTGGGCCGCCGCCCAGGCCGCGCGCGGGAAGAGCGAGAGGTCCGGTGTCCCGGGGCCGAAGTCCACCCGCACACCCGGCGTGCGCGGGGCCGTATCCCGTGCCGGCTGCGACGCGGCCGCCCGTACCGTTTCGCTCACCCAGGTGCCCGCACCCCGGTCGCTGCGCAGATAGCCCTCGGCCGTGAGCTGCTCGTACGCCTCCGTCACCAGGCCGCGCGAGACGCCGAGATCGGCCGCCAGTTCACGGCTCGACGGCATCCGCGTCCCCGCCGTCAGCCGACCGGTGCGCACCGCTTCGCGCAGCGCCACCTGAAGCGCCCGGCCGCGCCGCCGTGCCGGGGCGGCCGCCGCCGGAAGCAGCAGCTCCCAGGCCGGCTGCCCGCCCCACGGAACATCGGAAGTGGTCCCCGAAGACGTCATGGAAGTGGACCTTAAACGGGACCGCCCCGCTTCCTAGCGTCAGGACCATGAACGCGAACTCCCTGCGAGGAACCCTCCTCGTGACCGTCGCCTACGCGCTCGTGGGTGCCTCCTTCACCGCCAACAGCCTCCTGGGCGACTATCCGTACGCGGGTGGCCAGGCCTTGCGCTACGGCGCCGCCTGCCTCCTTCTGCTGCCTCTGCTGGGCCGCGGCGGGCTCGCCCCGCTCCGTGCGCTCGGCGCCGCCCAGTGGGCCCGTCTTGCCGTGCTCGCCGCCGTCGGCATGGTCGGCTTCAACCTCGCGGTCCTCGCCGCGGAACGCACCGCCGAGCCCGCGGTCCCCGGCGTCCTGGTCGGCTGCGCCCCTGTGGTCGTGGCCGTGCTCGTGCCGCTCCTGGAGGGGCGCAGGCCCAGCCGGCCGGTCCTCCACGGCGCGCTGCTGGTCGCCGCCGGCGCCTTCACCGTCCAGGGGTGGGGCCGTACCGACCTGGCCGGGCTCTCCTACTCCGTAGGAGCCTTGGCGGGCGAGGTCGGGTTCACCGTCCTCGCCGTACCCGTGCTGCGCCCGCTCGGGCCGAAGCTCCTGACGGCGGTCGTCTGCGGCCTCGCCGCCGTCGAGTCGGCCCTGATCGGACTGGTGGTGGACGGCGGCGCGTTCCTGCGCATGCCGACACCCGTGGAGGCGGGCGCCCTGGTGTGGCAGGCCGCCCTGGCCACGGTCGTCGGCTTCGTCCTGTTCTACATGGGCGTGCAGCGCATCGGCATGGAGCGCGCCACCCTGTTCACCGGCGCGATCCCGGTCGCCGCGGCCCTGACCGCGGTGCTCGTCTCCGCCGGCGGATTCGGCCTTCCGCAGGCCGCCGGCAGTGTCCTCGTGGCTGCCGGAGCGGCCCTCGGGACGGGTCTGTTCACCAGGGCTCGTACGGGCCGGTCAGCGGCTGCCGTCGAGGATCACGCGCGCGACGAGAGCAGGGTCGTCGCTCATGGGGACATGACCGCAGCCGGGCAGCCGTAGCAGCCGGGCCCCGGGCAGCGTGTGCTTGGCCCGGACGCCCTGACGGCGCAGCAGCAGCCGGTCGCGGGTGCCCCAGGCGATGGTCACCGGCACGGCGGTGACGTCGTCGCCGAACAGCACGGTCCGGCCGGCCTCCAGGGTCTCGCGGAAGCCGGTGGCCTCCCGCAGCGCGAGGGTCTCGGCGACCACCGCCTCGGGTGAACGGCGCCCCGGGCGTGCGTAGATGGTACTCGTCAGCGCCGTCCGTCCGGCGGCGCTTCGGGACAGCCGCTCGATCAGCGGCACGGGCATCGAGAGCGCGGCGGCCCGCATCGCGCGCAACGTCCCGAAGGCGTACCGCCGTTCGCTCTCCGACCAGAATCCGGCGGGGGAGAGCGCGGTGACCGAACGCACCAGCTTCTCCCGGCCGAGCTCCAGGGAGAGCAGCCCGCCCAGCGAGTTGCCGGCCACGTGCGGCCGTTCGATGCCGAGGGCCGCGCAGAAGGCGCCGAGCACCGGCACGACCGTCGACAGGTCGTAGGCACAGCCCGCCGGCAGCGCGGGCGAGGTGCCGAAGCCCGGCAGGTCGACGGCCACGACGTCGCGTTCGGTGGCGAGGATGTCGAGGACCGGTTCCCAGGCCTGCCAGTGGTGGCCGATGCCGTGCAGCAGCAGAAGAGGCTCGCCGGCGCCCCTGCGTTCGTACGTCACGGAGACCGTGCGCGGACCCTGACGGGTCTCGACCGGGAACGAGATCTGTGCGGACATACGCCTGCTCCTTGACTTAGACACCCTGTCAGCAAGAATTACCCTTCAGTAGATACGAGTTCAAGGGCCGGGGCGGAACTGGACAGCGCCCGGCCGGTCGGCTGGGATGGACGAGTGGCGACCGAAACCCTGATCGATCTCTTCGAAGAACACCGGCCGATGCTCAACGGCGTGGCCTACCGCATGCTCGGCCGCGCCGCCGACGCCGAGGACGTCGTCCAGGAGGCGTGGCTGCGCTGGTCGGCCGCGGACCGCGACGACGTGCGCGAGCCGCGCGCCTATCTCGTACGGATCACCACCCGCCTCGCCCTCGACCGGCTCCGCCAGGTCCAGACGCGCCGAGAGTCCTACGTAGGCCCCTGGCTGCCCGAACCCGTCGTCACCGACTTCGGGCCGTCCGTCCCCGACACCGCCGAGCGCGCCATGCTCGCCGACTCCGTCTCGCTGGCCGTCCTCGTCGTCCTCGAATCCCTCTCGCCCCTGGAGCGTGCCGTCTTCGTCCTCCGGGAGGCCTTCGGCTTCCCCTACGGGGAGATCGCCACCGCGATCGACCGCTCCGAGGCGGCCGTGCGCCAGCTCGCCGGCCGCGCCCGCCGCCATGTCGACGAGGGCAGGCCCCGCTACGACGTCGACCCGGCCGAGCGCCGCGACCTCACCGAGCGCTTTCTCGCCGCCGCGGCGGGCGGTGACCTGGAGGGACTTCTGGCGGTGCTCGCGCCGGACGTCCGTCTCGTCGGCGACAGCGGAGGCAAGTCGAAGGCGCCGCTGCGGATCATCGAGAGCGCGGACAAGGTCGGCCGCTTCCTCGCCGCCGTCGCGCAGGACGCATGGGCCACCTACGAGTTGCGCTTCATGGAGCTCAACGGAGGGACCGCCGTGGTCGCCCTGGAGGACGGCCGGCCGGACGCGGTCTTCCAGATCGAGGTGCGCGACGGGCGCGTCCAGTGCGTGTACATCGTCCGCAACCCCGACAAGCTCCACGCGGTGGTCCCCGGCTGACGCCGGTCGCCACGCCTCGCCCCCTTCACCGTGCCCCGCCTCCGCCCGGAGGTGGGGCACTGTGCTGCGCGGGCCTCACGGCGGCGCGAACGTCCTGTGAACGATCTACGTCAGAGCCCCGCATTCACGGGCATCCGGAGCAGGATTGGTCTTGACCAAGGGGGTGTGCCGCCTTATGGTCGCAGAGATAGTGCAGGAACCTTTAATAAACAAGGGCGCGGAAAACCGCCGCGGGACACGGCGAATTGCGGAGGATCAGGGTGGGGACCACGCAGCTGGAATCGGTGCCGGAGCCTAAGTACTGGCACCTCAAGACCGTGATCGGCGAGGCGCTCGACTCCGACTTCGCGGTCGGCGAGATCCTGCCCAACGAGCGGGAACTGGCCGCGCGCTTCGGCGTCGCCCGGGCCACTCTCCGTCAGGCCCTGGAGCAGCTGGAGCTGGAGGGCCGTCTGCAGCGCCGCCGCGGCGTCGGCACGACCGTCGCGCCGCCCCGCGTGGGCGTGGACGTCTCCACGACCCAGCACAGCTGGCCCGGCGTCGCCGAGGAGACCTGGCAGTCCATGGACTCCGCCACCGCCGTGGCCCCCGCCGCCGTCGCGCGGCTCCTGGACATCGACCCCGACGAGCAGGTGCACGTCGTGCGCCGCCTGCGCGTCACGCACGACCAGCCGGTCGCGGCCGAGCTCCTGTACGTCCCGTCCGGCTCGGTCCCCGAGCTCACCGCGTTCGACACCCCGACCGGCCCGGCCCGCGCCCGCGCCGTGCTGCGCGAACTCCAGCGCCTCGCCCTGGACGGCCAGGACCGCTCCGTCGAGCTCGGCTCGGCCCGCGCCGACGACGCCAAGGAACTGGACCGCCTCCCCGGCGCCCCGGTCCTGGTCGTCACGACCCGCTACCTCTCGGAGGGCCGCACCGCGGCGGTCTCCGTGGCCACCTACCGCGCCGACACCTGCCGCCTGACCTTCGGGGACTCGGGCGACCTGGTGATGGCCTCCTGACCCACCCGCCCGCCCGCGCGGCGCCGGTGCAACGAGACCGAGCCCGTGTGGGGTCCTGCTACGGCAGCACCCCACACGGGCTCGACTCGTGTCGGGGGGCCGGCGCCCGGCGCCCGCCCCTCCCGGCCGGTTGTCAGCGGCCGGTCGTCAGCGGCGGCCCGTCAGCGGCGGGCCGTCACCGTCGCGTCCACCGCGAAGAGTTGTTCCTCCACGTGGTCCAGGGCCAGGCGCAGGGCACCCGTGCCCACCGCGGCCTCGCCCAGCATCGACAGGACCACGCGCGGGGGGCGCAGGCAGAAGCGGGCCAGTTCGTCGCGCAGGGGCTGCAGAACGCCGTCCAGGCCGGCCGCCCAGCCGCCGATCACCACCACCTCCGGGTCGAGCGCGAGGACCAGCGCCGCCACGTCGTGGACGAGCCGCTGGGTGAAGCGCTCCACCGCCGCCTCCGCCCGGGCGTCGCCCCCACGGGCCAGCGCGAAGACCTCGGCCACCGCCTGCTCGTCCAGCGGATGCAGCGGCTCGTCCGTCGTCGACAGCAGGTGCTCGGGGGTGACCCCCCGGCCCAGCAGATGCAGCGCCCCGATCTCCCCGGCCGCCCCGCCGAAGCCGCGGTGCAGGCGCCCCCCGATCAGGGAGCCCGCGCCCGGGCTCAGCCCCGCGAGCACGAAGACGATGTCGTCGGAGTCGGTCGCCGCACCCTTCCAGTGCTCGGCGACCGCCGCCGCGTTCGCGTCGTTCTCCACCAGCACCGGGCAGCGGAACGACCGCCGCAGCCGCTCGCCGAGCGCCAGGCCCGTCCAGCCGGGCAGCGCCGTGCCGAGCCGTACCGTGCCGTCCGCCTCGACGATCCCCGGCGTACCGACGCCGACCGCCCGCAGATTGGAGCGGGCGACCCCGGCCCTGCGCAGCACGTCGGCGACCACCGCCCGCACCCGCTCCAGACGCTCGTCCTCCGGAGCTGTCTCCGAGACCTCGCGCGACCCCGCGCCGATGATCCGCCCGTCCAGGCCCGAGAGCAGCGCGGCCACCCGGTGCGGACCGATCTCGATCCCCAGCAGATGCCCGGCCTCCGCCCGGAAACGGAACCTCCGGGCCGGCCGTCCCTGCCGCCTGGCCTCGCCCTCCTCGGGCGCCGCCTCGACGACGAGACCGCCGACGATGAGCCCCTCGACGACCCCCTCGACCGTCGGCCGGGACAGCCCCGTGATCCGGGTCAGGTCCGTGAGCGTGAGCGCGTCGGCGCCCCGCAGAGCATGGAGTACCACCGCGGAATTGATCCGCCGCAGCAGGGACGGATCCCCGCCGGTCAGCCGCCCCACAGTGTGTCCTCCCAGCTCGTACGCATGTCTGGCGGATGTTACTCAATGGACCGGAGGGCGGCGAGCGCCCGGCGGTCTGACGGAGCACCAGCTGTCGGTGGCGGCCGCTTTACTGGACCCATGACGCTCGCACAGCACCTCGCCACCGTGGACCTGCTGCGCGCCCGCGCGTTCCCCGCGGACGGTTACCACCTCGCGGAGTTAGCCGTCGAGGACCCCCGCGCGGAGCAGGCGGAGGCGGAACGGGAAGCGCTGGCGCTGCTCCTCGCCGACCGCTGGGGCCCGCCCGACCACCTCGGCCTGTACGGACTGCTCCACCGCTACGGAGCGGGGGAGGCGATACCCCGCCCCTGGGACCTGCTCTGCACCGCGCTGCCCGAGGTCCAGCTGTGGCGGGCGGACGGCCGCTGGATCGTGCTCGGCACGCCCGAGGAGGCCGGAGCGCCCGCCCGGCTCCTCGTCTGCGTCACCGAGGTGGATCCCCCGTGACGCGCGGGACCCGCCGGTCCGGAACGCCCGCCGCCTCCCGCAGCCTGCCGAACTCCTCCGCCATCGACCGCGCCGTCCAGTGGGCGTTCAGCCCGCTCGGATTGGGCAGCGCCCAGATCCGGGTCTCCCCGATCGTCCGCTCCTGTGGACCGACGACCGCGCCGCGCTCCCCGAACGCCGTCCGGTACGCCGTGATGCCGACCACCGCCAGCCAGCGCGGCCGCAGCCGCTCCACCCGCTCGGTCAGCAGCCGGCCGCCCTCCCGGAACTCCTCGTCGCTCAGCTCGTCGGCCCGTGCCGTCGCCCGCGCCACCACGTTCGTGATGCCGAGACCGTACGCGAGCAGCTCCTCCTGCTCCGCGGGCCTCAGCAGCCGCGGGGTGAAGCCGGACAGCTCAAGGACCGGCCAGAAGCGATTGCCCGGGCGCGCGAAGTGGTGGCCCGTCGCCGCCGACATCAGCCCCGGATTGATCCCGCAGAAGAGGACGGAAAGGCCGCCCGCCACCACGTCGGGAATGACGCGGTCGCGAGCGGCCTCGAGCTCCTGCGGCGTGAACCGGGTCAGAGGATCGCCCCGGGGGTGTACGCGGCGGCCTCCGGGTGCTGCTTGACGATCTCCTCGATACGGGAGACCACGACGCCGACCTGGTCGGCGGCGGCGCCGGTGAACGACAGCTTGTCCGCCATCAGCGCGTCGAGCTCCGCGCGGTCCAGCGGGATCCGCTCGTCGGCCGCCAGCTTGTCGAGGAGCTCGTTGCGCTCGGCACCCTGCTCGCGCATGGCGAGGGCGGAGGCGACGGCGTTCTCCTTGATGGCCTCGTGGGCCAGCTCGCGGCCCACACCGGCGCGGACGGCGCCCATCAGGACCTTGGTGGTGGCCAGGAAGGGGAGGTAGCGGTCCAGCTCGCGGGCGACGACGGCCGGGAACGCGCCGAACTCGTCGAGCACCGTCAGGAACGTCTCCAGAAGACCGTCGAGCGCGAAGAACGCGTCCGGCAGCGCGACCCGGCGGACCACGGAGCAGGAGACGTCGCCCTCGTTCCACTGGTCGCCGGCCAGCTCGCCGGTCATCGACGCGTAGCCGCGCAGGATGACCATGAGGCCGTTGACACGCTCGCAGGAGCGGGTGTTCATCTTGTGCGGCATCGCGGACGAGCCGACCTGACCGGGCTTGAAGCCCTCGGTGACCAGCTCGTGGCCTGCCATCAGGCGGATGGTCTTCGCGACGGACGACGGCGCGGCGGCCAGCTGCACGAGCGAGGTGACCACGTCGTAGTCGAGGGAGCGCGGGTAGACCTGGCCGACCGAGGTGAAGGCGTGCGCGAAGCCGAGGTGGGCGGCGATGCGCTGCTCCAGCTCCGCCAGCTTGGCGGCGTCGCCGCCGAGCAGGTCGAGCATGTCCTGCGCGGTGCCGACCGGGCCCTTGATGCCGCGCAGCGGGTAGCGGGCGAGCAGCTCCTCCAGGCGGCCGTACGCGACGAGCAGCTCGTCGGCGGCCGTGGCGAAACGCTTGCCGAGGGTCGTGGCCTGGGCGGCGACGTTGTGGGAGCGGCCGGCCATGACGAGCTCGGCGTACTCGCCGGAGAGCTTGCCGAGGCGGGCGAGGACGGCGACGGTGCGGTCGCGCATCAGCTCAAGCGAGAGCCGGATCTGCAGCTGCTCGACGTTCTCGGTCAGGTCGCGGGAGGTCATGCCCTTGTGGACGTGCTCGTGACCGGCGAGGGCGTTGAACTCCTCGATCCGGGCCTTCACATCGTGCCGGGTGACCTTCTCGCGCTCGGCGATGGAGGCGAGGTCGACCTGGTCGAGCACACGCTCGTAGTCGGCGAGCGCCGCGTCCGGAACCTCGATCCCGAGGTCCTTCTGGGCACGCAGCACGGCGAGCCACAGCCGGCGCTCCAGCTTCACCTTCTGCTCGGGGGACCAGAGGACGGCGAGCTCCGCGGAGGCGTAGCGGCCGGCCAGGACATTGGGGATGCGGGGCTTCGCAGCAGCAGTCACGTGACCAGATTCTACTGGCGGTTTCTGCAGGCCAGCGCCACGGCCGGGTTTGTCTCTTGCTACGAGACGCCCGTCACGCCGGAGTCCGGCCGCTCGTACGGCAGCAGCTCCGGACGCTTGGCCGGCCGGCCGTCGCCCGAGGAACGGCCGGTCAGCCGCCGCCCGATCCAGGGGCCGAGGTGCTCCTTGGCGAACCGCGCGTCCGCGAGGCGCCGGGCCGCCCAGCCCGGGGGCGCGGCCGGCGGCAGCGGTGCGCGCCAGTCGTCCTCGGGGGCAAGGCCCAGAGACTGCCACACGGCCTCGGCCACCCGCCGGTGCCCCTCGTCGGTCAGATGGAGCCGGTCGACGTCCCACAGGCGCGGGTCGCCGAGCGCGGGCGCCCCGTACAGGTCGACGACCAGCGCGCCATGGCGGGCGGCGAGCTCGTCGACGTACCCGAAGAGCTCCTCCATGCGCGGCCGGAAACGCTCCATGACGGGGCCGTTGCGGCCCGGGCTGCGCATCAGGACCAGCAGGCCGCAGGCCGGTGCCAGCTTCTCGACCGCCTCGGTGAGCAGCCCCCGCACCCGCCCCATGTCGCACTTGGGCCGCAGGGTGTCGTTCAGCCCGCCGACCAGGGTCACCACGTCCGCCTTCATGGCGGCGGCCCTGTCCACCTGCTCCTCGACGATCTGGCCGATGAGCTTGCCCCGTACGGCGAGGTTCGCGTACCGGAAATCGGGGCTCCGGGCTGCCAGCCGTGCTGCGAGGAGGTCCGCCCACCCCCGGTACGTCCCGTCGGGCAGCCGGTCCGACATACCTTCGGTGAAGCTGTCGCCGACGGCGACAAGGCTGGTGTAGGTGGCATTCATCTCCATGGCGGGAGCGATCATACCGTGCGGTATGCGCGCGGCCCCGCCCGAGCCCCGAGCCCGGAGCCCGGAGCCCGGAGCCCGGGGCGGCTTCCGGCGACGCCCCGGGCCCCGGGCCCCTGACTCCTACGGCGCCGCCGGCCGGCCCACCAGCTCGCGCAGGACGTCCTCCATCGTGACGAGGCCCGCCGGACTGCCGTCCTCGTCCAGGACCGCCGCCAGGTGCGTACGGCTGCGGCGCATCGCCGTCAGGACGTCGTCCATCGGCGTGGCCGCCCGGACCCGGGCGATCGGCCGCAGGGCCGAGACCGGGAAGGGCAGATCGCGCGGCGTCACGTCCAGGGCGTCCTTCACATGCAGATAGCCCAGGATCCGGCGGCCCGAGTCGATCACGGGGAAGCGGGAGAAGCCCGTCTCGGCGGAGAGCGCCTCCAGCCCCTCGGGAGTCGTGCCGACCTCCGCGTACACGACCTTCTCCACCGGCATGACCACGTCCCGCACGGGGCGGCGGCCCAGCTCCAGGGCGTCGTGCAGCCGCTCCGCCGCACGGTCGTCGAGCAGACCTGCGACGCCCGCGTCGGTCACCATCCTGGCCAGCTCGTCGTCCGAGAACGTCGCCGAGACTTCGCCCTTCACCTCCACCCGCATCAGCTTCAGCAGACCGTTGGCGAAGGCGTTGATCGCGAAGATCACCGGGCGCAGCGCCCGCGCGAGCGCGACCAGCGGCGGTCCGAGGGCCAGCGCGGAGCGGGCCGGTTCGGCCAGCGCGATGTTCTTCGGGACCATCTCGCCGAGCAGCATGTGCAGGTACGTCGCCACGGCCAGCGCGATCACGAACGAGATCGGGTGCACCAGACCGTGCGCCACTCCGACCGCGTCGAAGACGGGCTCCAGGAGATGCGCGATGGCCGGCTCGGCGACGATGCCGAGCACCAGGGTGCACAGCGTGATGCCGAGCTGCGCCGCGGCGAGCAGCGCCGCGACATGCTCCAGACCCCAGATGACGCTGCGCGCCCGCCGGTTCCCCTCCTCGGCCTGCGGCTCGACCTGGCTGCGGCGCACGGAGATCATGGCGAACTCGGCGCCCACGAAGAAGGCGTTCAGGACCAGGGTCAGAAGGCCGATCAGCAGTTGGATCGCGGTCATCGGCCCGCCTCCCCGGTCTCGTCGGACTCCTCGGCGTGCGGTGCGTGCATCAGCACCCGCGCGGCCCGGCGCCCGGAGGCGTCCACCACGTCGAGCCGCCAGCCGCCCAGGTCCACCCGGTCGCCGACCGAGGGGATCCGTCCCAGCGCGGTGGCGAGAACACCCGCCAGCGTCTCGTACGGTCCGTCCGGCACCCGCAGGCCGATGGCCTCCAGCTGATCGGTGCGCGCGGCGCCGTCGGCGGACCAGAGCTCGCGCCCGTCCGCGTCGACACCCGCCCGCGCCAGGTCCGGCGTCTCGTGCGGATCGTGCTCGTCGCGCACCTCGCCGACGACCTCCTCGACGATGTCCTCCAGCGTCGCGACGCCGGCCGTGCCGCCGTACTCGTCGATGACGACCGCCATCGTCTGCTTGCCCGACAGCCGGTCCAGGAGCCGGTCCACGGTCAGCGTCTCCGGGACGAGCAGCGGCTCGCGCAGCATGTCCCCGATGCGCCGGCGGGGCCGCTCGTCGGCCGGTATCGCCAGGACGTCCTTGATGTGCGCGATCCCGACCACCGAGTCGAGGCTGCCCCGGTAGACGGGGAAGCGGGACAGGCCGGTCGCGCGGGTCGCGTTGGCGACGTCCTCCGCGGTGGCCTGCACCTCGAGCGCGGTGACCTGGACGCGCGGGGTCATGACGTTCTCCGCGGTCAGCTCGGCCAGGTTGAGGGTGCGTACGAACAGCTCGGCGGTGTCCGCCTCCAGCGCGCCCGCCTTGGCGGAGTGGCGGGCGAGCGCCACCAGCTCCTGCGGGGAGCGGGCGGACGCAAGCTCCTCGGTCGGCTCCATGCCGAGCCGGCGCAGGATCCGGTTCGCGGTGTTGTTGAGATGGCTGATCAGCGGCTTGAAAGCGGCGGTGAAGATCCGCTGCGGGGTCGCCACCCGCTTCGCGATCGCCAGCGGCGAGGAGATGGCCCAGTTCTTGGGGACCAGCTCGCCGACGACCATCAGGACGACGGTCGACAGGCCGGTGCCGATGACCAGGGCCACCGAGGAGGCGACGGTGGTGGACAGGCCGAGGTCTTCGATCGGGCCGCGGATCAGCGTGGCGATCGAGGGCTCGGCGAGCATGCCGACGATCAGATTGGTGACCGTGATGCCGAGCTGGGCGCCGGAGAGCTGGAACGTGAGCGACTTGACGGCCTTGAGGGCACTCGCCGCGCCGCGCTCACCTCGCTCCACGGCCCGTTCGAGCTCGGACCGCTCGACCGTGGTGAGCGAGAACTCGGCCGCGACGAAGGCACCGCACGCGAGCGAGAGCAGCAGCGCCACCACGAGCAGAAGCACTTCGGTCATCGGTTCACCTCCGTCCCATGATCAGTCACGGGCAGAGGGATCGCGCGGTTGGTACTGGGAGGCTCGCCCATGGGCGGACGCTCACACCTTTCGGTCGTGCGGTTCTCGGCGGTGCGAGAGAGAGGTACCCATGGTAAAGGACGGGCAAAGGTGTTCGGTGATCACCTGTACGCGACGGGCGGCAGCGGCTTGACCCAGCGGGTCCACTGCTCCTCGGGCCCGTACTCCGCCGCACGCCAGGCGTGCTGCCCCAGTGTGTTGCGGTCGAGCACCATCGCGTCGGCGCGCCGTCCCCCCAGCCGTACGAACCGCTCCTCGGCGGCGGCGAGCAGAGCGCCGCCCACGCCCTGGCGGCGGTGGTCCGGATGGACGGCGAGGCGGTAGAGGTGGCAGCGCCAGCCGTCGAACCCGGCGATCACCGTGCCGGCCAGCTCGCCGTCGCGTTCCGCGAGGAGGAGGGCCTCGGGGTCGCGGGCGACGAGCCGCTCGATGCCGTCGCGGTCGTCGCTGATGCTGGTGCCCTCGGCGGCGACCCTCCAGAACGAGAGGACGGCGTCGAGGTCGGGCGCCACGGCGGCCCGGATGCGCAGTTCGGTCATGATCCGCATCCCACCACCGGCTCCGGCGGTGCGTCGACCGTGTTTCGCGATGCGGAACGCGTCCGGAACGCGTCCGGAACGCGTCCGGAACGCGTCCGGAGCGCTGCGAAACGCGTCCGGGCCGGCCCGTGCGGGCCGGCCCGGACGTCGTGATCAGACCAGGTCGAACCGGTCGAGGTTCATGACCTTGTCCCACGCGGCGACGAAGTCCCGCACGAACTTCTCCTTCGCGTCGTCGCTCGCGTAGACCTCCGCGAGCGCGCGCAGCTCCGAGTTCGAGCCGAAGACGAGGTCGGCGCGGGTGCCGGTCCACCGGATCTCGCCGGTGGCCGCGTCGCGGCCCTCGAACTCGTCCTGCGCGGAGGACGTCGCCTTCCACGTCGTGCCCAGGTCGAGCAGGTTGACGAAGAAGTCGTTCGACAGCGTGCCCGGCGTGGCCGTGAGGACGCCGTGCTTCGACTGGGCGTGGTTGGCGCCGAGGACGCGCAGACCACCGACGAGGACGGTCATCTCGGGCGCGCTGAGGGTCAGCAGGTTCGCCTTGTCGAGCAGCAGGTACTCGGCCGGCAGGCGGTTGCCCTTGCCGACGTAGTTGCGGAAGCCGTCGGAGGCCGGCTCGAGCGCGGCGAACGACTCGACGTCCGTCTGCTCCTGCGCGGCATCGACACGGCCCGGCGTGAACGGCACCTCGATGGCGTGGCCGCCGTCCTTGGCCGCCTGCTCGACGGCCGCGGAGCCGGCGAGCACGACCAGGTCGGCCATCGAGACCTTCTTGTCGCCCGCGGAGTTGAACGACTCCTGGATGCCCTCGAGGGTACGCAGCACCTGCGCCAGGTCGTCCGGGTTGTTGACCTCCCAGTTGCGCTGCGGTTCCAGGCGGATGCGGCCGCCGTTCGCGCCACCGCGCTTGTCGCTGCCGCGGAAGGAGGAGGCCGCGGCCCAGGCCGCGGACACCAGCTGCGCGACCGTGAGGTCCGAGCCGAGGATCCGCTCCTTGAGGGAGGCGATGTCGGCGGCGTCGATCAGTTCGCCCTCGCGCGCCGGCAGCGGATCCTGCCACAGGAGAACCTCGGAGGGGACCTCCGGGCCGAGGTAGCGCACGATCGGGCCCATGTCACGGTGCGTCAGCTTGTACCAGGCGCGGGCGAAGGCGTCCGCGAACTGGTCGGGGTTCTCGTAGAAGCGGCGCGAGATCTGCTCGTAGACCGGGTCGAAGCGCAGCGACAGGTCCGTGGTGAGCATCGTCGGCTTGTGCTTCTTCGACGCGTCGTGCGCGTCCGGGATGATCGCCTCGGCGTCCTTGGCGATCCACTGGTTGGCACCGGCCGGGCTCTGGAAGAGCTCGTACTCGTACTCGAAGAGGTGCTTGAAGAAGTCGTGGCCCCACTGCGCGGGCGTGGTGGTCCAGGTGACCTCCAGGCCGGACGTGATGGCGTCCGCGCCCTTGCCGGTGCCGTACGCGTTGGCCCAGCCCAGGCCCTGTGCCTCGATCGGGGCGGCCTCGGGGTCGGCGCCGACGTTCTCCGCCGGGCCGGCGCCGTGGGCCTTGCCGAAGGTGTGGCCACCGGCGATGAGGGCGACGGTCTCCTCGTCGTTCATCGCCATGCGGCGGAACGTCTCGCGGATGTCGCGGGCCGCGGCGATCGGGTCCGGGTTGCCGTTGGGGCCCTCGGGGTTGACGTAGATGAGGCCCATCTGGACCGCGCCGAGCGGGTTCTCCAGCTCGCGGTCACCGGTGTAGCGCTCGTCGCCGAGCCAGGTGGTCTCGGGGCCCCAGTACACGTCCTCGTCGGGCTCCCACACATCGGCGCGCCCGCCGGCGAAGCCGAAGGTCTTGAAGCCCATCGTCTCCAGGGCGACGTTGCCGGTGAGGATCATGAGGTCGGCCCAGGAGATGGACTGGCCGTACTTCTGCTTGACCGGCCACAGCAGGCGGCGGGCCTTGTCGAGGTTGCCGTTGTCCGGCCAGCTGTTGAGCGGCGCGAAGCGCTGCTGGCCGGCGCCGGCGCCGCCGCGGCCGTCGCTGATGCGGTACGTGCCGGCGCTGTGCCAGGCCATACGGATCATGAGCGGGCCGTAGTTGCCGAAGTCGGCCGGCCACCAGTCCTGCGAGGTGGTGAGCACCTCGGCGATGTCCCGCTTCACGGCCGCGAGGTCGAGGGCGTTGAACGCCTCGGCGTAGTCGAACTCCTCGCCGAGGGGGTTGGCCACGGCGGGGTTCTTGGCAAGGATCTTCAGATTGAGCCGCTCCGGCCACCACTGGCGGTTTCCCCCGCCCTGGGTCGGGTGCGCGGCACGGCCGTGCGCGACCGGGCAGCCACCCGTTCCCTCGGCTTTCGCGTCGGTGACGATTGCGTCGTGGTTCTCGGACATGGGAATCCTTCCGGACGGGGCGGATCGCGGAGCTCAGCCGGGGCGGCCCCGGCAGGGGGCCGCGCCGCCCGTACCGGAGTCATGTTGTCCCTTGGCTATTGCCGGAAGCGATCCTACAATGGACAGAGTCCAAGTCAAGAAGAACGTCAAACCCATACCCATCGGAAACCCGCGCGCCCACTGGTGAACTTCGCGTGTCCCGCCGAAGCCGAAGCTGAATAGGTGAACCGATATGAGTGACCTGGTGGAGCGGCTGCGCGCGCGTGGCTGGCGGATGACCTCCCAGCGGCGCGTCGTCGCGGAGGTCCTCGACGGCGAGCACGTCCACCTCACCGCCGACGAGGTGCACGCTCTGGCGGCGCGGCGGCTGCCCGAGATCTCCCGGGCGACCGTCTACAACACCCTGGGCGAGCTGGTCTCCCTCGGAGAGGTCGTCGAGGTCACCACGGGAGGCCGCGCCAAGCGCTACGACCCCAACGCGCACCACCCGCATCACCACCTGGTGTGCTCCGCGTGCGGCACCATCCGCGACGTCCGGCCGACCGGGAGCCCGCTGGCCGACCTCCCGGCGGAGGGGCGGTTCGGCTTCACGGTGTCCGAGGTCGAGGTCACCTACCGCGGCCTGTGCCCGTCCTGCGCCTGAACGACGGCGAGCACGCCCCCCCCGCGACCTCAGCCAGTGCGCAGCTTCTCGATCACCGGCCCGAACGCCTCCATGGAGTCGTCCAGGACCGTCAGATACGAGAATCCGTACCGCGCACGCTGCTCGCGCAGCCGGCCGGCGATCTCCCGCACGCTGCCGACCGCGAGCAGCGGCAGCTCCATGACCTGCTCATGGCTCAGATGCGAGACGTACGGCAGGAAGTCCGCCACCGCCGCCTCGCGGTCGTCGGTCACGACGACCCGCTGGAGCAGCAGGTTCAGTTCGGCGGGCGCCGCGCGCCCCGCCTCCTTCTCGAAACGGCGGTACGTGGCCACCCGCTCGTCCATCTCCTCGGGGGAGAGGACCTCCACCCGGCCGCCCTCGGTGCGCCCTCCGGCGAACGCCATGACATCGGCGTGCCGTGCGGCGAGCCGCAGCACGCGGTCGCCGTTGCCGCCGACCAGCAGCGGCGGGCGAGGCGCCTTCGCCTCATGGAGGATCCGGTACACCTCCTCGACCGTACGGGTCAGATGGCCGACCCGGGCGCCCGGCGGCGGGAAGTCGATCCCCGCCCGCTCGTGCTCCTCGCGCACATAGCCCGCCCCGAGCCCCAGTTCCAGACGGCCCCCGGTGAGGGCGTCCGTCGTCATGACCTCGCGGGCCAGCAGGGCCGGGTTCCAGAACCCCGCGTTGAGGACGAAGGTCCCGACGCGCGGCCGGGTGGTGGCCTCGGCCGCGGCCACCAGGGACGGGAACGGCGCCGGCATCCCCAGATGGTCCGGGACCAGGATCAGGTCGAAGCCCAGCTCCTCTGCACGGCGGCAGCGCCCGCGCCACTCCGCGCGGGACTCCGGCGCCCTGAGCATGTTCACGGCGAAGCGGAACGGTAATGCCATGGCGGCTCCCCTTGTCGGTGCTAGCGCGGCGGCGCTAGCGTGGTCGTGTGGCCAAGACCCAGCTGAACGTACGCGTGGACGAAACTACCGCCGACACCGCGCGCCGGCGGGCGCAACAGCGCGGAGTGAGCGTCAACCGCTACATCGAGGAGCTCGTCCAGCAGGACGCCGGGGAATCGGGTCGTGCCTTCGTCGAGGCGGCCGCCGACTTCATGAAGCAGTACGAGGCGGTGTTCGCCGAGGAGTTCGGCACGGAGCGCGACCGTTCCGCATGAGTCTCACGGTCGACCTCTCCTGGCTGCTCATGGTGGCCGAACACCAGACGCCCGGCGACCCCCAGGTCACCGACTGGGGCGCGCTCGTCGCCGCGGTCGGCAGGCACGACGCCGAGATCTTCGGCGTCCCCGTCTACAGCGACCCGCACGCCCGCGCCGCCTCCCTGCTCCAACTCCTCCTGCACATCCCGGCCTTGGAGCACTCCAACGCGATGTTCGCCTCCGCCGTCGCCTACGGCTACCTCGTCGCCAGCGGACTCAAGGTCGTCACCTCGCCCGAACAGGTCCGGGACCTGGCCCGCCTGGTCAAGGACGGCGAGGCGGACGTCCGCGCCATCGCCGACGAACTGCGCCAGTGGAGCCGATGAGCTTCTACGTCCGCCGGGCCGTGCCCAACACGCAGTAGGAGGACGGAAGTCGGGGCCCCTCCTCCGGGACGACGAAGCTGCGGTACGTGATCGACTCGAACCCCGCCGCCTCGATCGACGCCACCGGATCGCGCGCGGTGTGGCAACCGCCGAACAGCAGCGGCCAGACGGTGCGGTCGAGGGCCCGTTGGGTCCGGGCCATACCGCGCGAGGGCGCCAACCCGTGCTCGAAGAAGCGGAGTTCGCCGCCCGGGCGCAGCACCCGGTGCAGCTCGGCGAGCGCCCGCGGGACATCCCGTACCGTGCACAGCACCAGGGAGGCCACCGCCGTGTCGAAGGCCTCGCTCTTCACCGGCAGCGCCTCCGCCGCGCCCGGCACCACATCCACCGGCACGTCGGCGCGCAGGGCGGCGTCGGCCGCCAACTTCCGCAGATGGCGCTCCGGTTCGATGGCGACGACCTCGGAGACGGACCCGGGGTAGTGGGCGAAGTTCAGCCCGTTCCCGGCGCCGATCTCGATGACGCGGCCGGTCACACCGGTCAGCAGCTCCGTGCGCAGGGCGCCGATCCCGCCCTTCGTATCGGCGGAGACGCTGAACCGCGCGTAGAAACGGGCGAAGAGGGGATGGTGGACGGCGTCCCGGGGGACCCGGGTGGAACGCGGTGACATCGCGTACCTCCTCCGACGTTCTGAGGCGCGGACGGGGTGATTCTGCCCCGTACCGCACCGTTCAGCCCGTCACGAAGCAGAACTCGTTGCCCTCGGGGTCACGCATCACCTGGAAGGACCCCTGTTCGTCCGTGACGACCCCGCCGACGCGCGCCGCCCCGAGGGGGATCGCCTCGTCGGCCGCCGCGCTCACCTCGGGCACCTCCAGGTCCAGATGGACCCGGTTCTTCACGGCCTTGCCCTCGGGCACCTGCTGAAAGGCGATCCGGACGAACCCGGGCGGTTCGACGTACGACCAGTCGGGGCTCCGGTTGACCGGGTCCCCGCCGAGGAGCTCGGCCCAGAACCGCACCAGACCGGCCGGATCGGCGCAGTCGAAGACGATCTCCTGAACGTGTGCGCGCATACGTCCAGCGTACGGATCGCCAGCGTACGGATCGCCTGCGTACGGATCGCCTGCGTGCGGATGTCCGGCGTACGGATCTCCGGCGGACGTATCGCCAGGCGTACGGATGTCCGGCGTACGGATCAGGGCCGGGCGCTCGCGGCGAAACGCTCCGCGTCCCAGACGCCGCCGAGCGCCGGAGCCAGCCACGCGGCCGCGCCCGCACGGAACTCCGCCGGGTCCAGCGCGCCCACGCCCTCCGGTACGGCTCCCAGCAGCGGCGCTCCGGCCGCCTCCGGCAGATCGGCCAGATTGCAGCGCGCGGCCAGATCCGGCGCGGCCGGCCAGCTGCCGACCACCACACCGAGCTGCTCGATGCCCCGCGCCGCGAGGGCCTCGGCCGTGAGCGCGGTCGCGTTCAGCGTGCCGAGCCCGGCCGGTGCCACCACGAGGACCGGCGCGCCGAGCAGGCGGGCCACGTCGGCGAGGGTGCCGCCGTCCTCGTCGAACCGGACAAGCAGCCCGCCGGCGCCCTCCACCAGGACCAGATCGTGCTCCGCGGCCAGCTTTCCGGCCGCCTCGGCGACCTCCCGCGGCCCCACGGGCGCCATGCCGGCCCGCCGGGCGGCCGTGGCGGGCGCCAACGGCTCGGGGAAACGCCCCAGTTCGGCCGAAGCTCGAGCCCCGGAGAGCCGTACGACCTCGTCCGCGTCCCCACGCTCGTCCGGGCGGAGACCGGTCTGCGCGGGCTTGAGCACGGCGACCGACCGCCCCTGGGCCGTGGCGACGGCGGCCACGGCGGCGGTCACGATCGTCTTGCCGATCTCCGTCCCCGTACCGCTGACGACGATGACGGTCATGGTGTGCCGAGTCCTCTCTGCGTGCCCACGTCGACGCGGGCGAGTCTGTCCACCGGGGCCGGGGGACCGTACGGCCTCTGGCCGTGGCCGGCCGTCGGCATTGCGTCAGACCCCCGGGCCCGGCGGCCCGGTTCCGGGCGCTGCCGTCCGGCCTCCGGCCTCCGGCCCATCGGTCCGGGTCGGAGCCCCGGCGATGATCCGGCCCTCGCGGTCCGGCCACGGGCTCCGGCCCTCGCGGTCCGGCCACCTGCCTCCGGCCCTCGCGGTCCGGCCACCTGCCTCCGGCCCCTGCGGTCCGGTCACCTGCCTCCGGCCGCTGCGGTCCGGTCACCTGCCTCCGGCCCGCTGTGGGGTGCCGGCCTCCCGGTCAGCCCGCCGCCGCGGCCGCGCGTACCGCGGCGCAGATGCGGGCCAGATCCTCGTCGCCGGTCACGTACGGCGGCATGGTGTAGATCAGGTCGCGGAACGGGCGCAGCCACACGCCCGCCCGGACCGCGGCCTCCGTCGCCGCGGCCATGTCGACCTCGTGGTCGAGCTGGACCACCCCGATGGCGCCGAGCACGCGCACGTCCAGGACGCCCTCCACCGAGGCGACCGAGGCGAGCCCCTCGCGCAGCCCCGCCTCGATCCGCTTGACCTCCACCGCCCAGTCCTGGGACAGCAGCAGATCGATCGAGGCGCACGCCACCGCCGAGGCCAGCGGATTGCCCATGAAGGTCGGACCGTGGGCGAGCACCGGTACCTCGCCGCGCGAGATCCCCTCGGCCACCCGCGTCGTACAGAGCGTCGCCGCCATCGAAAGATAGCCGCCGGTCAGCGCCTTGCCCACGCACATCACATCGGGCGAGACGCCCGCGAGCCCGGCCGCGAACAGCGCGCCCGTACGGCCGAACCCCGTCGCGATCTCGTCGAAGATCAGCAGCACGCCGTGCTCGTCGCACGCCTCGCGCAGCACGCGCAGATACTCGGGCGAGTGGAACCGCATCCCGCCCGCGCCCTGCACCACCGGCTCCACGATCACCGCGGCCAGCTCGTCCGCGTGCCGCCCGATCTCCTCGCGCAGCAGCTCGGCGTACGACTCCTCGTACGAGACCGGCGGCGCGCCCACGAAGATCTGGCGCTGCAGCACGCCCGACCACAGCTCGTGCATCCCGCCCTGGGGGTCGCACACGGACATCGGCTGCCAGGTGTCGCCGTGGTAGCCGCCGCGCCAGGTGAGCAGCCGCTGCTTCTCGGGCCGGCCCACCGAGCGCCAGAACTGCAGGCACATCTTGGCCGCGACCTCGACCGCGACCGAGCCGGAGTCACTGAGGAAGACGTGCTGGAGCGGTTCGGGCGTGATCTCGACGAGGCGGGCGGCGAGCCGGACGGCCGGCTCGTGGGTCAGCCCGCCGAACATGACGTGGCTCATCCGGTCCAGCTGCCCGCGGGCGGCCTCGTTGAGCACCGGGTGGTTGTAGCCGTGGATCGCGGACCACCACGAGGACATGCCGTCGATCAACTCGGCCTGACCGTGGACGGGTTCGGCGAGCCTGAGCCGTACCCCGGACGCGGACGCGACGACGAGGGGGTCCGTACGCCCCGGCATGGGGCCGTACGGATGCCAGACGTGCGCCCGGTCCAGGGCCAGCAGGTCGCTGTTACGCATTCGGCGCGAGGTCCGTGCCGGCGCCGCGGCGGCGTACGGCCACCAGGTCGGTGCGCGCGTTCGGCACCTCGGCGGCCGGGGCCTCGGCGGTCGGGGCCTCGGGGGCCTGCGCCGCCGGGGCCGTACCGCCGCACGGACCGCAGCCGCCGCCCGCCTCCGCGTGCGAGCCACAGCCGGTCCCCGCCCCGGCCTCGGCGGTGTGCGAGCCGCAGCCGGCCCCCGTCCCGCCCTCGGAGGCGTGCGAGCCGCAGCCACCGCCCGCCGCCGCGGCGAGCGCGTCCGCCCGGTGCTCGGGCAGCGTCGTCGTACCCGTGCCCTCCACCTCGAAGCCGGCGTCCGCGATCATGTCCAGGTCGGCCTTGCCGGCCTGGCCCTCACTGGTCAGGTAGTCGCCCAGGAAGATCGAGTTCGCGATGTTCAGCGCCAGCGGCTGCATCGAGCGCAGGTGCACCTCACGGCCGCCCGCGATGCGGACCTCGACGTCCGGACAGACGAACCGGACCATGGCCAGGATCCGCAGGCAGCGCTGCGGGGTGAGGTTCCACTCCTTCGCGAGCGGAGTGCCCTCGAAGGGGATGAGGAAGTTGACCGGCACCGAGTCGGAGTCCAGCTCCCGCAGCGCGAACACGACGTCGACCAGGTCCTCGTCGCTCTCGCCCATGCCCGCGATCAGGCCCGAGCACGCCGACAGACCGGCGGCGTGCGCCTTTTGTACCGTGTCCACCCGGTCCGCGTAGGTGTGGGTGGTGGTGATCTCCCCGTACGTCCCCTCGGACGTGTTCAGGTTGTGGTTGTAGGCGTCGGCGCCCGCCTCGCGCAGCCGCTCGGCCTGGCCGTCCGAGAGCAGACCGAGGCACGCGCACACCTCGACGCCCTCGTTCTGCTCCTTGATCGCCTCGATGGTCTTGCCGACCCGCTCCACGTCCCGGTCCGTCGGGCCGCGGCCGCTCGCCACCAGGCAGACCCGCTTCGCGCCGCCCGCCACACCGGCGGCGGCCGCCTGCGACGCCTCGTCCGGCTTCAGCCAGGTGTACTTCAGGATCCCGGCCGTGGAGCCGAGCCGCTGCGAACAGTACGAGCAGTCCTCGGGGCAGAGCCCGGACTTCAGATTCACCAGATAATTGAGCTTCACCCGCCGTCCGAACCACTGGCGGCGCACCTTGCCGGCCGCGGCCACCACATCGAGCAGTTCGTCGTCGGAGGTCGCCAGCACGGCGAGCGCTTCTTCGCGGCTCGGCAGCTCGCGCCGCAGCCCCTTGTCCACCAGCGTGTTCAGCAGGTCCATAAGGGCTGATCCTGGCCTACGGCACGCCCCGCGGCCAAGGAGGAACTGAACAAACGAGCCCGTTTGAGGTGTGTGCATGGCCACACCCTGACCTCGGCCACGGACGGTTAGGGTCTGTGCGCTGCCTACAAAAGGATCTGCCCCATGAACCGGGACGCGTTCGACTGGACCGACGCCGAGGCACGCCGCCGTACGGAGGCCGGGCTCGTCCGTACGCTCAGGCCCCGCGCCGCCGAGTCGGAGCTGCTCGACCTGGCGAGCAACGACTACCTCGGCCTCACGCGCCGGCCGGAGATCACCGAGGCGGCCGCCGATGCCGCACGCCGCTGGGGCGCGGGTGCCACCGGATCGCGCCTCGTCACCGGCACCACTCGGCTGCACGCCCGCCTGGAGCGCGAGCTCGCCGCGTTCTGCGGCTTCGAGGCGGCCCTCGTCTTCTCCTCCGGCTACACCGCCAACCTCGCCGCCCTCACCGCGCTGAGCAGCCGCGACTCGCTGATCGTCTCGGACGCAGGCAACCACGCGTCGATCGTGGACGGCTGCCGGCTCTCGCGCGCCGAGACGGCCGTGGTCCCGCACGCCGATCCCGAGGCGGTACGCAAGACCCTGCGGGCCCACGAGGGCCGCCGCGCCCTCGTCGTCAGCGACTCCGTCTTCTCGGTGGACGGCGACCGGGCCCCACTGCCCGAGCTGGCCGAGGCCTGCCGGGCCCATGGCGCCGCGCTCGTCGTGGACGACGCCCACGGTCTTGGCGTGCTCGGCGACGGCGGCCGGGGCGCCCTGCACGCGGCCGGCCTCGCGGGCGACGGGGACGTGGTCGCCACCCTCACCCTCTCCAAGTCGCTGGGCAGCCAGGGCGGAGCCGTCCTCGGCCCCGCCCGGGTGATCGAGCACTTGGTCAACGCGGCCCGCACGTTCATCTTCGACACCGGACTCGCCCCGGCCGCCACGGGCGCCGCCCTCGCGAGCCTGCGGCTCCTCCACGGCGAGCCCGCTCTCGCGGAGCGCGCGCAGACCGTCGCCACGATGCTGCACCGGATGCTCACCGAGGCCGGCCTGACCGCCGTACGACCGGACGCGGCCGTCGTCTCGGTGCGCGCCCCCTCACCCGAGGCGGCGCTGCGGTGGGCGGCGGACTGCCGCGAACAGGGGCTCGCCGTCGGCTGCTTCCGGCCCCCGTCGGTCCCGGACGGCATTTCGCGACTGCGCCTGACGGCCCGCGCGGATCTGACGGACGCACAGATCGAGCGGGCGGTGGCCACGATCGTACGGACCGCGCCGGCTCCCGATCCCGGTCCGGGCGACTCCGCACCGTAAGTCCGCTGACGGCGGCCCAAATACGCTTTCTCGTCGCAGAGTTCACCGCTTCGAGCGACAAATATGCACATATCTTGGTGGATCGCCACCCAGGGCGGCACGATCGGTGGCAGTCTGACGCAGTGCAGACCGGGGCCGGGCCCCGGTGGGAAAGGGACAGCGTCGCCATGGCAGACCACCAGGAAGCAACCGTCACTCTGCCGAGCGATCCCGCCTCGGTGTCCGCCGCCCGGAGGTATGTCGCCGACGTCCTCACCGGCTGGGGTCTCGCGGGCGGCAGCGACACCGCCGACGCGGTCCGACTGATCGTGTCGGAACTCGCCACCAACGCCGTCCAGCACACCCTCGGACAGTCGCCCACCTTCACCGTCGACGTCCGTCTGGAGCGCGAGGAGCAGCTGCACATCGGTGTCACCGACAGCCATCCACGCTGGCCGAAGCGACTGCCGGCGGCGGTGCAGCAGGACAACGGCCGGGGGATGGTCATCATCCGCTTCCTGACCGCCGAGGCGGGGGGACGGCTCTCGGTCACCCCGACCGACGAGGGAGGCAAGACGGTCTGGATCAACCTGCCCTGGACGGCGTCCCCCAACTAGGACTTGTCCGGGCGATCATGGGTGTGGGCAGTCAGGGGATGATTCCCGGGTGAGCAGCATCGCCACATTCTTCGTGGCGCCGGACGACACGTCAGCGGCTCTGACCCGCCACACCGGACCAGGGCGGGCACTCGAGTCGCTCTCCTTCGGCAACGTCGATCCCGAGGAGGCGGTGGTCGAGTGGGAATGCCTTCTTGCCGGCGGCAGCTTCGAGGCACTCGTAGAATGGCCTTGGCGCCCGTCGGGTTCGCAGTCAACCGACGCTACGCCGTCAAGTACACCGCCCAACTGGAGGCCGCCGGGTTCACGCCGGTGACCGACCGGACCGGCCGGCTGCGGTACGAGCCGCCGGGCGGGCAGCTTCCCGGGCACGGCAATCCGTTCGCCAGGTGAAGCAGTTGATGCCCTCATCGGCCTGGTCGGTCGAGGAGGTGCGGCCGTCGCGGGAACCGGGGCTCCGGCGGCCGTGACGGCGCCCGCCGACTGGGGCAGCGACTTCAAGGAGCCCGGAGCCCGGAGCCCGGAGCCCGGAGCCCGGAGCCCGGAGCCCGGAGTCCGCATCCGGTCCGGCCCGTACCTCACAGCGAGCGTCAGGGGGCTGGGCTACCCCGGGGACGGCGCGACGGAGGGGGCGAGTACGAGTGTGGTCTGTCTGCAGTACAACCCCGGCCCGGGCGCGTACAAGTTGACGGCCGATTTCCCGGGGGCGTACATCACGCGGGTCGTCTGGCGGGGCGAGTGCTGAGGAGACGGTCGCACGACGACCGGGGCGCGGGCGGGCCGAGGGCTCGCGCCCGGCGCTGAACTGTCGTACGCGCCGACCGGCCGGACCGGGGAGGTTCTTGACGCGCACGATCCCGTGGCTGTCCGCCAGGTGGGCCGCCACCACCGCCGTCGATCAGCTCACCATCCGGTCCCAGTTCCCGAGCTCGCCGAGACAGCCGGCCGTGAGCAGATGTCCTCCTCGCCGAGTGCGACGACCGGGCGCGCCGCCGTTCCGAACGCCGCGTCGAGGCCGCCGGGTTCCCCCGCGACACATCGCTCCGCACGTGCGACGTCGACGCCAACCCCGACCTCGACCTCGACCCAGCCATGATCCGTACCCTCGCCACGTGCGAATGGATCAAGACGGGCCTGCCCCTCTGCCTCATCGGGGACTCCGGCACCGGCACGTCCCACCCGCTGATCGCTCTGGGCACCGAGGTCGCGATGGCCGGCTCAACGTGCCACGGGCGGCGGCCGGGAGCTCGCGGCGGCGGCACGCCTCCGGAGACCGTCCGCACCTGGCTCACCACCCACGCCCGCCTGGCGGCCGCGGGCAGCCTCTCCGTCCGCCTCGCGGAGACCCTGCCACTGAAGGAGGCACCGAGGGCCTAGGAACTCAGCGAAGCGGGCGATGTGCGCGGCAAGCTGATCCTGCTGCCGTAGCGCCACGTGGCCGCCCGTGGTGCGGTCCGATCGTGCGCTGAGCGGATGAAGCGGCGTGGAATCCGGTTCCCCTACCCTCACCAGCGGCTAGTGGTCCTCTGAGACCCAGACCACGACCGGACGGGAGTCCTTCCCATGGTGACGCACCCACGAGGGCGGGGGCGGATCGCCCCCATCGCAGCCGTCTGCGCGCTCGCCGCCGCGCTGACCACCGGCCCGTCCGCGGCGAGCGCCGCCGCCCGGACCCCGACCTGCTTCGGGCGGACCGCCACCATCGTCGTCCAGAACGAGGGCGTGGTCACCAACGGAACCAATCGGCGTGACGTGATCGTCGGAACCCCGGGGAACGACACCATCAACGGGCTCGGGGCCGGCGATCTCATCTGCTCCCTCGGCGGTGACGACATCGTCACCGGCGGCCTCGGCAACGACCGGATCGACGCCGGCGCCGGTAACGACGAGGTGTTCGGGGACGTCTTCCATCCGACCGACGACGTCGTCGGCGGCGGAGACGACTACCTGGCGGGCGGGGACGGCGACGACCGCTTGATCGGTGACAGCCTCACCTTCGCGGGCCGTGCCACGGGCGGCGGCCGGGACGAGATCCACGGCGGCCCCGGCTTCAACCGCCTCACCGGCGACAGCCGGGGCGCCGACGCGACGGGCGGCGGCGACGACCGCCTGTTCGGCGGCGACGACGTCGACTTCCTGCTGGGCGACTCCACCGCCTTCACGGGGACGGTCACCGGAGCGGGGGACGACCAGCTGTTCGGCGGCGGCGGCTTCAACTTCCTCATCGGCGACAGCCAGGGTCCCGGACCCGTGGGCGGGAGCGGCGGTGACGACATCCTGGACATGGGCGCCGGGGGCCCGCTCGCGATCGGGGACCACAACATCTTCGACCCCGAGGGCGGCACCGCACTGGGCGCCGGCCGCGACCGGATCACCGGCGGCGGCCTGCCCGAGGAACTCATCGGCGACAGCTCCGTACCGGAGGGTGCGACCGCGCCAGCCGCCGCCGACGTCATCTTCGGCGGCGACGAGAACGACCGACTGTTCGGCGACAATGCGGGCTTCAACGCTGATTTCGTCACAACAGGGACCACTGGCGACCGGGGAGGTGACGACGCCCTGTACGGCGAAGCGGGTGACGACCTCCTCCGCGGCGGTCCACGCGACGACCGCCTCGACGGCGGCCCCGGTACCGACGACTGCGACGGCGAGGGCGGCCGCGACACCCTCACCGCCTGCGAGGCGGGTCTGCGGACCGCCACCGTCTTCGGCGCGAGGCTCCAGCGGTACCTTTCCTGACCGGCACGGCCCGCGGGTGACGTGCCTCGCTCGGGAAAAGCGGTCAGGTCACAGACGGAGTACGGCTGGTGGCCGCCGACCGGCGTCGAGAATGAACTGTGCAGTGGCGAGCCTTGGGCCCTTCATGCCGACCGCCAGGCAATCGGCCAAAGCGCTGAGGTGTCCTGCACGGTGGCCTCCTGATCGGTGCGGGGAGAACTCCCTTCACCTGGACCAAGTCGGGCCGCGCGGCCGATTCGGACACCGACCGAGAGACTTTGCCATGCCTTTGCATTCGGTGGGGTGCTGCAGAGGGCTGCTGTCTTTGTCTCACGCAGCTTGATTTGTCGCGTTCCCAGAGGTCAGCGCCGCCCGCCCCACCAGCGGCCGCGCGACTCCTCCTCGGCCGGGACTCACCGGGGGAGCGGCGGCGTGCGGGCCGGCCCTGCTCGGGCATGACAACTCCGGCCGGTGCGACGGGATCGATCGCCGCCCGTTCCGGCGCGGGCGCGAGCGCTCGCGTGCGTTCTGCGAGTCGAGCCACGCTGACGCCTTCGAGGACCGGTGCGAGGTGGCACTTGTCGGTCGTTTCCGGGGCCCGGTGGGCTTCAGATGCTGTGGCGGCAGCACCCGCACACGGAGAACCGGGTCGATGACGTATGGGGCGCCCAGCAGTCCGCCCATGCACCAGCCCTACGCGCGATCCTGCGGCGCAGGGCTACGCGCGGCAGCGAGGTACTCCGCCTCGCTGCGACAGACGGCAAGCCCACCCAGCTGCTGAGGCCTCGCCGGCGCCGTGAAGGACTGAAGGGCGTCGCCCGCCTTGGAGCATGTGGTGACTCAGAGGTGGCCGTCCAGGAAGTCCCGGACCTCGGCGGTGGTCATAGGCCCTGTACCGTGCGCCACCGCCTCTCCCTCCTTCAGCAGGACGTAGGACGGGGCTCCGGTGATCCCGTATCGCTCGGTTGCGGCCGGACAGCGGGTGATGTCGGTGCGGACGGCCGTCAGGCGGCCCGCGTACTCGTCGGCGATGCCACCCACGACGAGGTCCATCGCCCGGCAGGGCTCGATTGCCTTGGGCCATGTCCCCGTGAAGTACGCGAGGACCGGGACTCCGCTCATCCTGAGGATGAAATCGAACTCCGCATCCTCACGGGGTTGGTGAACCCGCTTCGCCATGGAAGCTCCTGACCTCGTGTTCCGTCTTTCCCTCTCCATCATCCCCCGCGCGGCTGCGACCCGGGCCGGTGGCTGGACGCCTGGCGGGTGTTCGCGGCACGACGCCGCCCCGGTGCCCGCGGCGGCGCCCGTCGGGCCGGTGAAGACGTGGGAGACGGCGTCGGCCGGCTACCGCCGCGCGCTCGGCGCGCACCGTGTGGCAGCCGCATCCCGGCAGGCGGCCCCGGCCCTCGCCGCGGCCGCCGTACGGCGGGAGCGGGGCCGCCGCGAACTGGAGCTGATGGTCCGCCGCCCCTGGCGCAAGACCGGGGTCGCCAGAACTCTCCACGCGGGGAAGGGTGTTCTGCCACTCGTCCGGGTCGAGCTGGGGCTTCGGCGGCGCGATGCGCTGGATGAGGGCGAGCACCTCGCGGCTGACGGCGGGCAGGACGTCGGCGTACCGCCACGTGAAGGCGTCGTGTGCCGATGACAGGGCGATGTCGGTGGCATCGACGCGGGCGGAGAAGACCAGCTGCCGGGTGGTGGTGCAGTTGAAGGGGTGGTCGAAGGAGCCTGCATGGCCAGTGAGCTCGATGCCGTGGATCCCGGTTTCCTCGCCACGTTCCCGCAGCGCGGCCTGGTCGGGGCTCTCTCCGTCCTTGATGGCACCGCTCGGAAGCTCCCTCCTGGCAGCGTTCGCAGGTCGACACCGGCAGCTTGGGGGTCCGCTGGGTGGCGGGCCCGCGACGGCCCGGGGAGCGGCCGGGGGGCGCGCGGCGAGGAATAGGGTGGGGCCCCCTTCGCGGGCTTCAGCTGGAACTCCCCCCGGCAGCGGGCCGATTCGGGCTGCCGAGATTGGATGGCAACCATGACGGACCGGCGGGATCGACGAGTCGCGGTCTTCGGCGCGGGCTACATCGGACTGGTGACGGGAGCATGCCTGGCCGATCTCGGGCACCTCGTCGTCGTGCGGGACATCGACCCGGAGAAGGTCCGGCTCCTCCAAGCGGGTGACGTGCCGATCTACGAGCCGGGCCTGTGCGACATGATCGCCCGGAACAAGGAGCGGCTGACGTTCACACTCGACCTCGACGAGGCGCTGGAGGGGGCCGAGGTCGCCTACGTATGCGTCGACACCCCGCCGTCGGCGTCCGGTGACGCCGATCTGTCGAAGGTCTGGTCGGTCGTCAGGTCCCTGGCTGGCGCCGCGCACCTGCGCGCGGTCGTGATGAAGTCGACCGTGCCGGTCGGCACCGGTGCCCGGGCGCGGGCCGTATTGGACGAGGCCGGGCTCACGACCACCGGCTACGCGTCGAACCCGGAGTTCACCGCCGAGGGCCGGGCCGTGAGCGACTTCATGAACCCGGACCGGATCGTCATCGGAGCCGACGACGCGGCCGCCGCCGCGCTCATCGCGGAACTGCACGAGGGCATCAACGCGCCGGTCGTGACAATGGACGTCCGCTCGGCGGAGATGGTGAAGCTCGCTTCGAACGCTCTGCTCGCCACGAAGATCAGCTTCGCGAACGAGATCGCGACCCTGTGCGAGAACACCGGGGCGGACGCAACGGAGGTCCTGGGCGCCGTCGGGCTCGATCACCGGCTCGGCCCCCACTTCCTGCGCCCCGGGATCGGGTGGGGTGGCTCCTGCTTCCCGAAGGACTCCGAGGCGCTGCGGCAGCTCGCGAGCAACACCGGTTTCCACCCGATGCTGCTGTCGGCGGTGATCGACGTGAACAACATCCAGAAGCGCCGATCGATCCAGAAGCTCAAGGACGTCCTCGGTGATCTGGCCGGCCGGGAGATCGTCCTGCTGGGGATGGCGTTCAAGCCCGGCACGGATGACATGCGCGAGGCTCCGTCGACGGTCCTCGCATCGCGGCTGCAGGCCGAGGGTGCGAGCGTGCGGTGCTGGGACCCGCTGGCACGGCCCAGTGACGCGGAGCCGTGGACATCCGCGACCCGGTACGCGAGCCCGGAGGAGGCGCTGGACGGTGCGGACGCAGCGGTGGTGGTCACGGAGTGGCCGCAGCTGCACGACGTCGACTGGGCGCACGCGGCCGAGGCGATGCGGCGGCCGGTGCTCTTCGACGGACGGAACCTGCTGGACCCGGCCCGGATGCGGGAGCTCGGCTTCACGTACATGTCGGTCGGGCGGCCGTAGGGAGCGAGCGGCACACTGCCCCGGCAGGGAGTTCCGACGGGGCAGTGGTGTGTTCAGGCGAGCCCGGCGCGGCGGGCGACCGCCAGGACGTGGTCGTCGAAGAGCGCGAGCACGTCGGGCGGTTGCGGGTTGCGGGTCGAGGGCGTGGAGGTGGGCGACAGCTGCGAGTGCGGTCATGGCGGTGTCGAGGAGTTCCCGCTCGACGTCCTGAAGCGTGTGCGACGGGCCTTTCCGGGGGTTCTGGCCGGGTGGCGCCGACGAGCGCGGCGATCACCTCGCCGGCCTCCTCACCGACCTTCGCGACCCGCCCCCACAGCAGCGCCTCGGCATCGCGGCCCTCGTTGGCCGGGAAGGTGTCGATCCATTCGGACACGGCGCGGATCAACTCGCCGGTACGTGCCGTGGTCACGCCGCCCCCTCGGCGGGCGCGGCGCCGGCGGTGCGGGCGACGACGAGGATGTGGGACGACGGACCCAGCACGCTCGGCTCGGCTCGGCTCGGCTTCGGCTTCGGCTTCGGCCCGGCGGACTGCGGCCAGGACCCGCTCCCGACCCGTCTCGATGACCATCTGTCCGGCAGGGTTCGGCAGGAGCTTGGCCGGGCCCTCCACCGCGAGCAACGCCCGGACGGACAGACCCGCAGCCCGCGCTTCGTCAGCGAGACCCTCGGGGGTGTGGAAGCAGGCGGTGGTCCACAGCCGTTCGAAGTCCCGGCCGGGGGCCGCGGTGCCAGGGCACGGCAGACGCCGGTGGTTGGGCACCTGCCCATGGAATCGGCCCTGACCTGGACCGCTTCCAACTCCCCCGCTGAGTACGCGTACTCAGGTGCCGTCTGCCGGACTCCTCCATGCTGGGGCGCGAACGCCGGACCGTCTCAGGGAGACATACGCATGGACCATGCCCTGCAGCTGCGCACTGCCACGCCTCGGGATCACGACTGGATCCACGAACTGCGCCACCGGGTGTACGCGGAGGAGCTGGGCCAGCATCCGGTGGATCCGTCGGGAAGGCTGAGCGACGGACTCGACGGCGACAATGTCTATCTCGTGGCCGCGCGCGGCGAGACGCGGATCGGCTTCGTCAGCCTCACCCCGCCGTGGGTCGGCCGCTACTCCCTCGACAAGTACCTGACGCGCGAGGAGCTGCCGGTCCTGACCGAGGAGGCGCCGTTCGAGATCCGCGTCCTGACCGTCGAGGAGCACTGGCGGTCCACCGCGGCGGCGCCGCTCCTCATGTACGCGGCGCTGCGCTGGGTCGCGGCGCGGGGCGGCCGCCGGGTGGTGGCGATGGGACGCACGGAGCTGCTCGACATGTACCTCGCCGCCGGGCTGCGGCCGGTGGGGCGCACGGTCCGCTCGGGCGCGGTCTCGTTCGAGGTCCTCAGCGGCTCCGTGGCCGAGCTGACGAGGACGGTCGCGGAGCGCCACGGCCGGACCCTGGAGAGGCTGCGGACGGGCCTCGACTGGCGGCTCGACATGCCCTTCGCGCCGCGTGCGGACGGCTGTGAGCACGGCGGGGCGTTCTTCTCGGCGATCGGCACCGACTTCCGGACCCTGACCCGCCGTCACGAGGTGGTCGCGGCGGATGTGCTGGACGCCTGGTTCCCGCCGTCCCCAGGGGTCCGCGCGGTCCTTTCGGAGGATCCGGGGTGGGCGGCCCGGACCTCGCCGCCGACTGGCGCGGAGGGACTGCTCGCGGAGATCGCCGGGGTCCGGGGGCTGCCGGTGGAGTCGCTGGTCGTCGGGGCGGGCTCGTCCGATCTGATCTTCCGGGCGTTCGGCCGGTGGCTGACGCCGGGGAGCCGGGTGCTCCTGCTCGATCCGGGCTACGGGGAGTACGCCCATGTCACCGAGCGGGTGATCGGCTGCCGGGTCGACCGGCTCCAGCTGCGCCGGGAGGACGGCTGGCTGCTCGACCCGGCCCGGCTCGCCGCCGCGACCGGCGACGGACGGTACGACCTCGTGGTGGTGGTCAACCCGAACAACCCGACCGGCCGCCACGCCCCGGCCGGCGCGCTGCGCGCGGTGATCGAGGCCTCGCCCGTGCGGACCCGGTGGTGGATCGACGAGGCGTACCTCGCGTACGTCGATCCGGCGGACTCGCTTGCCGGGCTCGCCTCGGCCGATTCCCGGGTCGTGGTCTGCACCTCGCTGTCGAAGATGTACGCGCTGTCGGGGATGCGGGCGGCGTACCTGGTGGCCGGTCCGGAGACGGCCGGGGAGCTGCGGCGCTGGACGCCGCCGTGGCCCGTGAGCCTGCCGGCCCAGCTGGCTGCCGTGAACGCGCTGCGCGACCCCGCGTACTACGCGGAGCGCTGGGCCCGCACCCATGTGCTGCGCCGGGGACTGGCGTACGACCTCTCGGAGCTGGACGGGTTCTCCTCGGTCGACGAGGGGGTGGCGAACTTCCTCACGGTGACCCTGCCGCCGGACGGACCGAGCGCGGCGCGGCTGGTGCGCGAGTGCCGGCGGCACGACGTGTTCCTGCGTGACCTGTCGCCGATGTCCCCGGCGTACGAGGGGCGGACCGTCCGGATCGCCGTCCGCGACACGGCGGAGAACGCGCGGATCGTGGCGGCGTGCCGGAGCGCCCTGGACGCGCTGCGCGCGCCGGCCGCAGTGGTGTCGGGCGCGCCGGGGCGGGCTTCCCGGTGACGACGGTCGCCGGTCTCGTGCCGTACCTCGGCGGGGCACTGGCGGTCGGGGGCGTCGCGGTGGCGGCGACCCGGCGCCGTGAGCTGATGGTCCGCTGGTGCGTGTGGGCGCTCGGAGTGCCCCTGGTGACATCCGCGTTCTGGCTGGGTCCACCGGGGATCGCGGTGCTCGCGGCCGTGGTCGGCGTGGTCGCGGTGGCGGAGTTCGGCGGGCTGCTCCGGCTGGGGCCGGTGGACCGGGCGGTGCTGGGCGCGGCGATCGTCGGACTCGTCCTGACCGCCTGGCTGGCCCCCGGGGAGGTGCTCCGGGTGGCAGCGGCCGGGGCGCTTGCGATCGCTGGGGTGCCGTTGCTCTCGGGCGACGCGGAGCACGGACTCCGCCGCCTGGGGGCGGGCCTGCTGGGGCTCGTGTGGCTGGGCGCTCTGGCCGGCCTCGTATCGTCCGGCGCCCTCGGCCTCGTGCTGTTCGTGGCCGTGTCGATCGCCGACATCGTCGCGTACGCGGCCGGTCGCCGTCTCGGCGGACCCCGGCTCTCCCCGCTGTCGCCCGCCAAGCGGTGGAGCGGCACGCTGGCCGGGGCCGCGGCCGGTCTCCTCACGCTGGCCGTGCTGTCCTCCCTGACGTGGCAGACGGCGGTGGCCGTGGCGGTCGGCGGCCCGCTCGGGGACCTGCTGGAGTCGATGGTCAAGCGGGGCGCCCGTGCCAAGGACGCCGGCCGGTGGCTGCCCGGCTCCGGCGGCCTCCTCGACCGGATCGACTCCCTCCTCGTCGCTCTGGCGGTGCTGTTGGTGCTGAAGTGAGCCACGGGGCGGGGTGAGCCATGTGACGGGGCGAGCGTGAGGCTGGGTGGGGCCGGGCCGGTTGCGCTGGGAGTCACCTCTGCCCCGTGGCGGACGGCCGCCCGGGTGACGGTGGAGCGGTCGATACCGAACAGCAGGGCGAGGTCAGAGTGTGGCTACCCGCGACGGTAGGCCTCCCACGCCGTCCCACTTCCAGGGCCTGCTCCCGGTACCGGCGCAGCTCGGGAACGCCCTGCTGGGCGCGCCCGGCCCAGTAGGCGGTGATCGAGGACGCGAACGCGGGGCCCTTCTCCTGTCCTACGGCGTCGGCTTCTCCTGCGGGGCGATGGCCGTCACCACGTGATCGGCCGGACAGCTCCTAGGGCGCCTGGCGGCCTGGGGGCACCCTCCCGAATCCGCCGCGCAGCAGCGCCCGCAGAGACCGCGCCGCCGGGCCCGACTCCTCGCCGCGGTGCGCCACCGAGATCGTGCGACGGAACGACGTCGGCTCCAACGCCCGTACGCCCAGGGGCGACACCGCCATCGAGGCGACCATCTCCGGCACCACCGCCACCCCGAGCCCCGCGCTGACCAGCGCGCACACCAGGGCGTAGCCCGGCGTACGGCAGACCACCGACGCGGTCGCGCCGGCCCGGGCGAGCGCGCCCTCCACGCCCCGCCGCGGCGGATGGTCCGGGGCGCTGCTGATCAGCGGCCGGCCGGCGAGCTCCGCGATCGGCAGGCGGCCCGAAGCCTCCGCCAGCTGATGGCCCGGGGCCGTGACCAGCACCAACTCCTCGACCAGCAGGGGCTCCAGCTCGACCCCCGGCGGCAGCGGGGCCGGTTCCGCCGGTTCGTAGGCATGGGTGAGCGCCAGATCGACCTCGCCCGACGCCACGGCATGGACCCCGCCCGGTGGCTCGTACTCGGCGACCGTCAACTCCACGTCCGGGTGGGCCCGGCGGAACGCGCTCAGGACCGGCGGCAGCAGATGGATGCCCACGGTGGTGAAGGTGCCGACCCGAAGGCGCCCGCCGGAGAGGCCGGCGAGCTGCGCCAGCTCGTGGCGGGCCCGCTCCATCTCGGCCAGGACCCGGCGCGCCCGGGTGACGAGCAGTTCGCCCGCAGCCGTCAGGCGCGTGCCGCGGTGGTGGCGGACGAGCAGCGGGGTGCCCGCCTCCCGCTCCAGTTTGGCGAGCTGCTGGGAGAGCGCGGGCGGGGTGTAGCCGAGCCGGGCGGCGGCACGGGTGATCGAGCCGTCCTCGGCCACCGCCACCAGCGCCGCGAGCCTCACCAGATCCTGCATAAAGGATTCCTTTGGGCAGACCCAGAAGATTGTGTCTACACCCTAAAGGCTCGCGGCGGGCACGCTGGGCTCATGGACGGACAGCTGATCGCCTTCATCGGAGTCGCGGCGGGCATGGTGGCCATGCCGGGCGCGGACTTCACCGTCGTCGTCCGCAGTGCTCTCGCCTCGCGCCGGGCCGGAGTGGCCTGTGGCGTCGGTGTGGCGGGCGGGCTCGTGGTGCACACCGCGCTGGCGGTGGCGGGGCTCGCCGCGGTGCTGATCGCCGTACCGGTGCTCTACCGGGCCCTGCAGATCGCCGGTGGCGCGTACGTCCTCTACCTCGGCGTGCGGGCGCTGGGCGGTGCGCTGCGGGCGAGCGGCGGAGCGCAGGCGGATGCGCGGGCGGATACGCGGGCGGATACGCGGGCGGATACGCGGGCGGGGGAGCGGGTCGCCGGACGGGCGCTGCGCCAGGGGTTCCTGACCAACGTCCTGAACCCCAAGGCCCCCGTGCTGTTTCTGAGCCTGCTGCCGCAGTTCGTGCCGGACGGCGCGGCCGTCCTGCCACGTACGCTGCTGCTCGCGTCGATCGTCGTCGTCCTCGCCCTGCTGTGGTTCCCGCTGGTGGCGCTCCTGGTGGACCGGCTCGGTCACTGGCTGCGGCGGCCGCGGACGGCCCGGACCGTGCAGGGGGTGACGGGTGGCGCGCTCGCCGCCCTGGGGCTTTCGCTGCTCTCGGCTCCGCTCGCCGGGAGTTGAGGCGACGCCGCCGGGCGAAGCTGCGGCGGCGCCACCGCACCCCCGCCCGGCAGGGCATCGGTCAGCGGATCATCGGACCCTGCCGTAATACACCTTGGACGACCAGATCTTGTCGAGCTTCACCCAGGAACCGCTCTTGGGCGAGTGCCAGATCTTGTTGTTCCCGGCGTAGATGCCCACGTGATAGACCCTCCCACCGGAGTGGAAGAAGACCAGGTCCCCCTTCTGCCGGCCGGAAGCCGCGATGTGCCGGGTCTGGTTGTACTGCTGCTGCGCGGTACGGGGCAGCGACTTGCCCGCCTTCTTGTACGAGTAGAGCGTGAGCCCCGAGCAGTCGAACCGGGTCGGGCCGGCCGCTCCGTACTTGTAGGGCGATCCCTTCTTCGATGCCGCGATGTCCAGCGCCTTGCCGGCGTACGCGGTCGCGGCCTGGGCCTCCGGTGCGGCGCCTGGCGCCAGCATCGTGCCGCCGACGGCGGCGAGGGTGAGAGCCGAGACGGCTCCGGCCCGGGACAGCAGGGACGGGACATGAATCTGCGCAGTCATGCGCAACCCTTCGTCAGCCGCCTGTGAAGGATGACCTGTCGGGTTCGGACTGGCGAAGTTGCCCGGCCGCGGCTGCGGCTTCACCCCGAGGAACGGCCCCACTGCTCGGTCGTCCCGTACTGATTGGGTCCTCCACTCCTGCCGATCCACTCCTGTCGACCAGACATCCGGGACAGCGGCAGGACTCGGCGTCCGCCCGGACCGCCCCGCCGCGGTGGCGGGGGCTTGTCGTCGTGAGGGATCTTGACCCACACCCGGGGCGAAATCCGAGCCGAAACGGCGTTATGTGAGGCTCCTCACGACTGATCCATTCGGGTGGACAGGCATGTTTCGTGATCGTCGGAGGTTTGGCCGACGAGCCCCGCACCAGGGGTGGAACGTCCGATTCCGCCAGATGTGTACACCTGTTGCGCAACTCACCCCGCACATAAGTCGATTCGTCGACTACGCCGAACGAGGGAGGGTTTCTGCCGCTTCTCTGGCCCGAGTGGACGTCGACACGACACGCGGAAATGTCAACTCGCGCGTGTGTCGGGCACGGTGACCCGCCCCGCGCGGCGCTCCCCGTCCAACACGCGCAGCGCACGGGCCAATGTCTCCGCGTGGACCTCGCTCTCGCCCCGCATATGCATCACCGTCAGCGCGTCGCGCAGCGCGGTCGCGCGCCCCACCAGGGCCTGTGCCGCGCGCAGCGCCCCATAGGTATGCGATGTCCTGGATGGATTGATCCGGCCGAGGAGATCGACGACTTCGAGGTAGGCGTCGATGAACTCGCCCTCGGCGCGCGTCAGAGCGGGCAGTGGCGGCAGCTCGGGAACCATCTCCGGCTCACCGTGCCCCGGCGCCGCCGGACGCCCCGCGGTTCTGGATCACGTGATCCACCAGGCCGTACGCGGCGGCGGCCGGCGCGTCGAGGACGGTGAGCCGGTCGATGTCGGCCTCGATCCGCTCGCGGTTCTGCCCGGTGTGGGTGACCAGCATCCCGGCCAGCATCGCGCGCAGTCGGAGCAACTCCCGTGCCTGGATGTCGAGATCGCTGGGCTGCCCCTGCAACGGCTCGTCGGTCGTGGGTTGCTGAAGGACCACCCGGGCCCCGGGCAGCGCGAGCCGCTTGCCGGGCGCCCCGGCCGCGAGGAGCACGGCGGCGGTCGACGCCGCCTGGCCGAGGCAGGTGGTCTCCACGTCACAGGTGACGACCTGCATCGTGTCGTAGATCGCGGACATCGCGCTGATCGAACCGCCGGGGGAGTTGATGTAGAGCGAGATGTCCCGGTCCGGATCGGCGTACTCCAGGTGCAGGAACTGGGCGATGACGTCGTTGGCCGAGGTCTCGTCGATCGGCGTGCCGAGGAAGACGATCCGCTCCTCGAGCAGCTTGGAGTACGGGTCGAGGGTCCGGCTGCCGAAGGACGTGCGCTCGGTGAACTCGGGCAGGACGTAGCGATGCTGCATGAGCGGCCTCCTTGTAAAAAATGTACAGGACGTACAGACCGTAAGATGAGGAGCATGGCCTACGAGATTCCGGTGACGCAAGCACGTGCAGAGCTCGCCGACCTGATCAACCGCGTGGTGTACGGCAATGAGCGCGTCGTCGTGACCCGGCACGGGAAGCCGCTCGTGGCCCTGGTCTCCGCCGCTGACCTGGCACGACTCGAAGCGGAACACGAAATCGCCGAGGATTCGGTGGCCGGCTCGGTCTCCGAGGTCCGCCCGCTCACGTCCGCTCCCGGTGAACAAGGACGCTTCGGGATCGCGGCCCGCCACCGCGAGCCGGGCGTCTGACGCGACCGCCGTACGACACGACAGAACCGCCGTACGACACGACAGAGCCGCGTGCCCCCGTCCACTTGGGGCGGGGGCACGCGGCCGTACGGGGAAGGGCGTCAGCTCACGGGCGCCGCTTCAGGGACCGCGGCCGGCGCCGCAGCCGACGCGGCCCGGGTGCGCAGACCGCCGAGCAGCAGGGCGGTCAGTCCGGCGGCCGCCCACACCCCCAGGACCAGCAGCGGCGAGCCCGCGCCGGCGCCCTCGAAGAAGGAGACCGAACGCAGGGCCTGGCCACCCGCGCCCGGCGGCAGCCACTGACCGAGCGCACCCGCCGGCGCGGGCAGCAGCTCGGGCGCGCTCGCCACGCCCGAGAACGGGTTGCCGATCAGGATCATCAGCAGCGCCCCGAGGCCGAGGCCCGGCTTGCCGATCAGCGCCGCGAGTCCCGCGAGCGCCGCGCCGATCGCGAGGACGGTCAGCCCGAGGACCCCGGCCTCGGCCCACCAGTCGCCGGTCAGCGCACCCAGCCAGTTGTCACCGAGCGAGGCCCCGACGATCCCCGCGAGCGCGGCGGCGCCGACCAGGGCGAGGGTCGCGCGGCCGCGGCGCAGACCCAGGACCGTCACCACGATGCCGGAGGCCGCGCCGGCAAGCACGAGGGGGAACAGGCTGGCGCCGAACGCGCTGCCGCGTGGATCCGCCGCGGGCGCCGGTACGACATCGGTCACCCGGACCTGAGTGCCGGCGGGGACCTGGGCGGTGACGGCCTCGCGCAGCAGTCCGGCGACGACCGGGCTCGCGGCGGACGCGGTCAGCAGTTCGGGGCCCTGCGGTGTGACGATCACCGCGCCGTATACGACCCGGTCCTCGATCGCCGTACGGGCGGCGGCCTCGGAGTCGTAGCGGTGGACCTCGAAGGCGCCGTCGCGCTCGGCGAGGCGCTGTTCCAGAGGGGCGGTGGCGGTGGCCGGACCCGCGACGCCGATCGGCAGGTCGCGGGGCGCGATCCGGGCGGCGGGCCATGCGAAGGCCCACAGGGCCAAGGCCACGACGACGGGGATCAGCACCATCACCGCGAGGGTCTTGCGCGTGGCGGTGGCAGACATGGCGCCCTCGATTCAAAGAGAAGGATCGTTCGTTTTTGGTGAGCTCACTGTCTCGCCGGGGTGGGCGCTTGTCAAGAAGGAATGTTCGTTTTAGATTTCGGGCATGGCTCGTGTCTCCCAGGAACACCTCGACGCCCGCCGTCGTCAGATCATCGACGGCGCCGCGCGCTGCTTCGCCCGCAACGGCTTCCACGCCACGTCCATGCAGGACGTGCTGGCCGAGGTGGGTCTCTCGGCCGGCGCCGTCTACCGCTACTTCCGGGGCAAGGACGAGCTGATCGCGGCCATCGCCGACGAGGCGTTCTCGGGCATCCGCGTCGCCTTCGAGGAGGCGTCGAGGGTCACCCCGCCGCCCACCCCCGACGTCCTGCTCGGCGCCGTCCTGCGGATCTTCCTGGAGGAGCGCATCCCGGGGGCGGACCGCCAGGCCTTCGCGCGCCTGATCGTCCAGGTGTGGTCCGAGACGATGCGGGACGAGAAGCTCTTCCGGACCCTGTCCGAGGGGTACAACGGCATGCGCGAGGTCTGGGCGGAGCTGGTCGAGGCCTACCGGGCGAACGGCTTGATGCACGCCGACGTCCCCGCCGACCACCTCGCCCGCACGATGATCGCCATCGCACAGGGATTCATCGCGCAGCAGGCCCTCTTCGGGGACGTGGAGGCGCCGATCCTGGAGGACGGACTGCGGGCGCTGATGTCGATGACGCCCGAGCAGCCGGGTCGCCGCGGTTAACGCGGCGTAACAAGGCGGAAACTCCGCACGACTAACCTGCCGGTCCACCCGGTCCGTCCGGCCGGGCGCGAGGACTTGTGAGGTGGGACGCGTGCAACTATCGCCGCACGAGCAGGAGCGCCTGCTCATCCATGTGGCCGCCGACGTGGCCGAGAAGCGCAGGGCACGCGGAGTGAAGCTCAACCACCCCGAGGCCGTCGCCCTGATCACCACTCACATCCTGGAGGGTGCCCGCGACGGCCGTACGGTCGCGGAGCTCATGGCCTCCGGCCGCAAGGTGCTCTCCCGCGACGACGTGATGCCCGGGATCCCCGAGATGATCCACGACGTCCAGGTCGAGGCCACCTTCCCGGACGGCACGAAGCTCGTCACCGTCCATGACCCGATCGTGTGAGGGAGGAGCGTCGCCGATGATTCCCGGAGAAGTCCTTTTCGGTGAAGGTCCCGTGGCCCTCAACGAGGGCCGGCCCGTCACCCGCCTCACCGTCCTCAACGCCGCCGACCGGCCCGTCCAGGTCGGCTCCCACTACCACTTCGCCGAGGCCAACCCCGGTCTGGAATTCGACCGATCCGCCGCGCGAGGGCAGCGCCTCCACATCGCCGCCGGCACCGCCGTGCGCTTCGAGCCCGGCATCCCCGTCGAGATCGAGCTCGTCCCCCTGACGGGCCGCCGTGTGGTGCCGGGTCTACGCGGAGAGACCGCAGGGGCGCTCGATCCGAGCGACGCGGAAGCGAGGGGGACCGAAGGTGCCTGAACTGCAGCGTGCCGTCTACGCCGACCTGTTCGGCCCCACCACCGGCGACCGCATCCGGCTCGCCGACACCGACCTGCTCGTCGAGATCGAGGAGGACCGCTGCGGCGGCCCCGGCCGGGCGGGCGACGAAGCCGTCTTCGGCGGCGGCAAGGTCATCCGTGAGTCGATGGGCCAGGCCCGCACGAGCCGCGCCGAGGGCGCGCCCGACACGGTCGTCACCGGGGCCGTGATCATCGACCACTGGGGCATCGTCAAGGCCGACATCGGCATCCGCGACGGCCGGATCACCGCCCTCGGCAAGGCCGGCAACCCCGACACGATGGACGGGGTCCACCCCGACCTCGTGATCGGCCCCGAGACCGAGGTCATCGCGGGCAACGGGAAGATCGTCACCGCGGGCGCCGTCGACGCCCACGTCCACTTCATCTCCCCGACCATCGTCGACCAGGCGCTCGCCACCGGAGTCACCACCCTCGTCGGCGGCGGCACGGGACCGGCCGAGGGGACCAAGGCCACCACCAACACCCCCGGCCCCTGGCACATGGCCCGGATGTTCGAGGCCCTGGATACCTTCCCCGTCAACATCGGACTGCTCGGCAAGGGCAACACCATGTCCCGGGACGCCCTGTACTCCCAGCTGCGCGGCGGGGCGCTCGGATTCAAGATCCACGAGGACTGGGGCGCAACCCCGGCCGTCATCGACGCCTGCCTCGGCGTCTGCGAGGAGAGCGGCGCCCAACTCGCCATCCACACCGACACCCTGAACGAGGCGGGCTTCGTCGGCGACACCCTCGCCGCGATCAACGGCCGCACCGTCCACGCGTACCACACCGAGGGCGCGGGCGGCGGGCACGCACCCGACATCATCACCGTGGTCTCCGAGCCGTACGTGCTCCCCAGCTCCACGAACCCGACCCGGCCGCACACCCTCAACACCGTCGAGGAACACCTCGACATGCTGATGGTCTGTCACCACCTCAACCCGGCCGTCCCCGAGGACCTGGCCTTCGCCGAGTCCCGGATCCGCCCCTCGACCATCGCCGCCGAGGACGTCCTCCACGACCTCGGTGCCATCTCGATCATCTCCTCGGACGCGCAGGCCATGGGGCGCGTCGGCGAGGTCGTCCTGCGCACCTGGCAGACCGCGCACGTGATGAAGAAGCGCCGCGGCGCCCTGCCCGGCGACGGCCGCGCGGACAACCACCGCGTCCGTCGCTATGTCGCCAAGTACACCATCAACCCGGCGGTCGCCCAGGGGATGGACCACCTCATCGGCTCGGTCGAGCCCGGCAAGCTCGCCGACCTGGTGCTCTGGGACCCGGCGTTCTTCGGGGTGAAGCCGCAGACCGTCATCAAGGGCGGCCAGATCGCGTACGCGCAGATGGGCGACGCCAACGCCTCCATCCCCACCCCGCAGCCCGTCATGCCCCGCCCGATGTTCGGCGCGCTCGGCAGGGCGGCCGCCGCCGGATCGGTCAACTTCACGGCGCAGGCGGCGATCGAGGACGATCTCGCCGGGCGGCTCCGTGTCGGCAAGGAGTTCGTGGCGATCTCCAGTACGCGCCGGCTCACCAAGGCGGACATGAAGGAGAACGACGCGCTGCCCCGGGTCGAGGTGGACGCCGACACCTTCACGGTGACCATCGACGGCGAGGCGGTCGAACCGGCCCCCGCCGCCGAACTGCCCATGGCCCAGCGCTACTTCCTCTTCTGATGAGCCCCTCATGAGCAGCCGCGCAGCCCTTCTCGTGCTCGCCGACGGGCGCTTCCCCGCCGGCGGGCACGCCCACTCCGGCGGGGCGGAGGCCGCCGTCAAGGCGGGCCGGATCACGGACGCGGCGAGCCTCGCCGCGTTCTGCCGGGGGCGGCTGCACACCAGCGGTCTCACCGCGGCGGCCCTCGCCGCCGCGGCCGCCCTCGGCCACGACCCGTACGCCCTCGACGCGGCCGCCGACGCCCGCACCCCCTCGCCCGCCCTGCGCACCGCCGCCCGCAAGCTCGGCAGGCAGATGATGCGGGCGGCCCGGGCGACCTGGCCCTGCCCCGAACTCGACGCCCTCGCCGCCGCGTTCCCGCGCGGAGCCCACCAGCCCGTCGTCCTCGGCACCACCGCCCGCGCCGCCGGACTCGGGCCCGAGGACACCGCGCACTGCGTCGCGTACGAGACGGTCAGCGGCCCCGCCACCGCGGCCGTCCGCCTCCTCAGCCTCGACCCCTTCCAGGCCACCGCCGTCCTCGCCCGTCTCGCCCCGGACATGGACCGGGTCGCCGAGCGGGCCGCTGCCGCCGCCCGGCAGGGCATCGACACCCTGCCGGCGGCCTCCGCGCCGCTCCTCGACATCACCGCCGAACAGCACGCGGCCTGGCCCGTCCGCCTCTTCGCGTCGTGACCCCCCTCCGCCCCGGGCTTCGGGCCCCTCCGAAGACCACCCGCCCCGAGAACCCAGCCCCTCACCCACGGGAGCCGCCCCATGCATCTCGACCACACCCACGACCACGCCGGCGCGGTCTCCGCCGACGCCCACCGTCCCGACGGAACCCGCCGCGCGCTGCGGATCGGACTCGGCGGACCCGTCGGATCCGGCAAGACCGCGACCGTCGCCGCGCTCTGCCGCGCCCTGCGCGACCAACTCTCGATCGCCGTCGTCACCAACGACATCTACACCCGCGAGGACGCCGAGTTCCTGCTCCGCAACGCCGTCCTGCCCCCCGAGCGCATCCAGGCGGTCGAGACGGGCGCCTGCCCGCACACCGCCATCCGCGACGACATCTCCGCCAATCTCGAAGCCGTCGAGGAGCTGGAGGACAGCGTCGGCCCCCTCGACCTGATCCTCGTCGAGTCAGGCGGCGACAACCTCACCGCCACCTTCTCCAAGGGCCTCGTCGACGCCCAGATCTTCGTCATCGACGTCGCGGGCGGTGACGACATCCCCCGCAAGGGCGGCCCCGGCGTCACCACGGCCGACCTGCTCGTCGTGAACAAGACCGACCTCGCCCCGTACGTCGGCTCCGACCTGGAGCGCATGGCCCGCGACGCGAAGGAGCAGCGCGGCGACCTGCCCGTCGCCTTCACCTCGCTCACCGGCGAGCACGGTGTCGCCCCGGTCGCCGACTGGGTGCGCGCCCGGCTCGCGGCATGGACCGCATGAGCCTGCACGCCACCGCCGGGATCGTCGCCGAAGCAGGCGGCGGGCTGCCGGTCCTGCGAAGCGACGGCCCCCTCGCCCTGCGCCGCACCCGGGGCACCGACCCGTACACCCGCGTCACCGTCGTCGGCGCGATGAGCGCGCCGCTCGGCGGCGACCGGCTGGCGATCGAGACCGACGTACGGGACGGGGCACGGCTCCTCGTCGACTCCGCCGCCGCGACCGTGGCCCTGCCCGGCCACGCCGCGGAACCGGCCACGTACGACATCAGGATCACCGTCGGCGACGACGCCGTGCTGCGCTGGCTGCCCGAGCAGCTCGTCTCCGCGCGCGGCTCCGACCTGCGGATGCGGACCACCGTCGACCTCGCGCCCACCGCGCGGCTGGTGCTCCGGGAGGAACAGATCCTCGGCCGCCACGGCGAGGAGACCGGCACCCTTCGCACGCGCCTCACCGTCCGTCGCGCCGGACGGCCCCTGATCGACCAGGAGTTGGCGTACGGCCCCGGCGCCCCCGGCGGCTGGGACAGCGGCGCGGTCCTGGCCGGCCACCGCGCCACCGGCCAACTCCTCGTCGTCGACCCCGAGTTCGAGGACAAGCCGGTGGAGTCCAGGCTCCTCGCCGAGAACGCCGTCCTCGCCCCGCTCGCCGGCCCCGCCGCCCTGGTCACCGCCGTCGCCCCCGACGCGCTGCACCTGCGCCGCACCCTCGACGAGGCGCTCAACGCCCTTGCCCCGGCCTGAGTTCACCGCTCAGCGGTACACCGCCCTCCGGCTATCGGTTCGGCAAAGAAACACCAGTACGACCTTTCGTCGCGCGCCCCCCAGACGAAAGGATCCCCTGGACAGACCGACATCCTCAGGGGGAGAAACCACGTGAGACGCACGTCAGTGCTCGGCTCGGCCGGCACTCTGGTAGCGGGCACGCTCATGGCGGGCGCGCTGGCCGCCCCGGCGGCGAACGCCGACACCCGTCACCGGCCCGACGCGGAGACGCGCGGCGTCACCGCCGCCGCCCAGCGGGCGGCCCAGCAGGGCATCGACTGGCAGGACTGCCCCGCCGACTGGGGCCTGGAGAAGCCCATCCAGTGCGGCTGGGTCACCGTCCCGGTCGACTACGCCCGGCCGAACGGCAAGCAGATCAAGATCGCCGTAGACCGCGTCGGCGCCACCGGCACGCCCGCCGAGCGCCAGGGCGCGCTCCTGTACAACCCCGGCGGCCCCGGCGGCTCCGGCCTGCGCTTCCCGCGCCGGGTCGTCACCCAGAACAAGATCTGGGCGGGCGCCGCCAAGGCCTACGACTTCGTGGGCTTCGACCCGCGCGGCGTGGGCCACTCGGCCCCCATCTCCTGCGTCGACCCGACCGAGTTCGTCAAGGGACCCAAGCTCGACCCGGTCCCCGACAGCGAGGCCGACAAGCTCGCCCAGCGCAAGCTCGCCGCCGAGTACGCCGCGGGCTGCGCGGAGAAGAGCGGCGACATCCTGCCGTACATCAACACCCTCAACACCGCCCGCGACCTCGACGTCATCCGGGCCGCGCTCGGCGAGAAGAAGCTCAACTTCGTCGGCGTCTCCTACGGCACCTACCTCGGCGCCGTCTACGGCACGCTCTTCCCGACGCACGTCCGCCGCATGGTCCTCGACAGCGTCGTCAACCCGTCGACGCGGAAGATCTGGTACGGGGTCAACCTCGACCAGGACATCGCCTTCGAGGGCCGGCTCAAGGACTGGATGACCTGGGTCGCCCAGCACGACGCCACCTTCCACCTCGGCGACACCTACGACGAGGTCCGGCAGCAGTGGGAGACCCTGCGCGCCGACGCCAAGAAGAGCCCGCTGGGCGGCAAGGTCGGCCCGGCCGAGCTCGTCGGCTTCTTCCAGAACGCGCCCTACTACGACTCCATGTGGGTCCCGGTCGCCGAGGCCTGGAGCGCCTACGCCGCCGGAGACCCGCAGCCGCTGATCGACTCGGCGGCCGCCGACCTCACCGACACGGCGGGCAACATCGCCTCGGAGAACGGCAACGCGGTCTACACCGCCGTCGAGTGCGCCGACGCCCCCTGGCCGACCAGCTGGAAGAAGTGGGACCGGGACAACAGCCGGCTCCACGAGCAGTACCCGTTCATGACCTGGGCCAACGCCTGGATGAACCTGCCCTGCGCCACCTGGTCCACCCCGCGCCAGCGCCCGACCGAGGTGCGGACGGGCAAGGGCCTGCCGCCGGTGCTCATCACCCAGGCCGAGCGCGACGCGGCCACCCCGTACGCCGGAGCGCTCGAACTGCACAAGCGGTTCAAGGGCTCGCGCCTCATCACCGAGAAGGACGCCGGCTCGCACGGCATCACCAACGTCACCAACCCGTGCCTCAACACGCGGGTGGAGGCCTACCTGCTGACGGGCGAGCTCGACAGCGAGGACGTGACGTGCGCACCGCACGCCACGCCCCGGCCGTAGGCACCGGATGACGGGGGAGGGGCGGCCGTCGCACGACGGCCGCCCCTCCCTCACATACGGGAGGCGAGCCAGGCGTCCTCGGCCGCGTAGTCGAAGAAGTCCACCTCGTACTTCGCCAGACCGGGGAAGGCCTCCCGCCACTCCCGGCCCGCCAGCCGCCCGGTCAGCCACTCGACCGTCGCCGGCAGGGACTCCGCGTACGACACGACCGGCCGGTACCCCAACTCCCGTTCCGCCGCGGTCATGTCGTAGACGATCGGATGCTCCGCGGTCCACGGCGTGAGCCCCACCGTGCCGTCCGGCGCCCCCTCCATCAGCACCGTCTCGCTCCGAACCCCGACGACGGCATCGATCGCGGCACCGATCTCCGCGACCGTCGGAGCCTCGGGATCGGCGCCGTTCAGCACCCGGGTCCCCGGGTTCGCCGCCGCGAGCCGGATCAGCTCCCCGAGATTGTCCACATGCACCGGGTGGAACCGCGAGGCGCCGCCGTACGCGAGGACGCGCACCGGCCGCCCGTCCAGCGCCCGCTTGACGAACCACAGCTCACGCGGACCCGGGCAGTACGGCCCGTGGATCGCGCCCGCCCGCAGCACCGTCGTCGGCAGCGCCTCGCCCGCCGCGAGCAACTCCCGCTCCAGCGCCACCTTCCGCGTCCCGTACGTCCCCTCGCCCGGCGCCACCGTGCCCCAGGACTCCGGGATCGGCACCGGACAGGCGGGGAACCCGTCCGGCTGGTCCTGGGTGTCGAAACTGCGGCCCCGCTCGTCCTCGTAGACCGCGCCGCTGGAGATCACCACCGCCGAGCCGATCCGGTCGGCGAGTCCGGTCAACTGCCGCCCGTGCCCGGCGTGATACGCGACGATGTCCACCAGCACGTCACAGCCGTCGCCGAGCGCCGCGGCGAGCGCGCCCTCCTCGTCGCGGTCGAACGCCACGGGCCGGACCTCCGCCGGCCACTCCTCGTCCCGGCCGCCCCCGCGCGAGGCGGCCCTCACCCCCCAGCCGTCCGCGGCGAGCGCCCGCACGGCCGCCCGCCCCACCTGTCCTGTCGCCCCGATGACGAGTGCGTGTCCCTTTGCCATGGACGCGACGCTACGGCGACGGTGATCGCCCTCCCAGGGGCTTTCGCCGTGCGCGGATCCGCCGTCAGCGTCCCCGCCGCGGGAACTTTCGGGGCGCCTTCGTGCTCTCCGCCTCCGCCGCCTTCACCTTGGCCGCGTAGTCGTCGACGTACTCCTGCCCGGACAGGGCCAGGATCTCGTACATGATCTCGTCCGTCACCGCGCGCACCGCGGCCTTCTCGCCCTCCATGCCGGCATACCGCGAGAAGTCCAGCGGAGCCCCGAAGCGGATGGTGACCCGCTTGATCCTCGGCACGACCTGCCCGGGCGGCTGGATCTCGAACGTTCCCAGCATCGCGCAGGGAATCACCGGCACGCCGGCCGTGATCGCCATGACCGCGACCCCGACCTTGCCCTTGTACAGCCGCCCGTCGTGCGAGCGGGTGCCCTCCGGATAGATCCCGAGCAGCTCGCCCCGGGACAGAACTCCGAGCCCCTCACGGATCGCGGCCTGCCCGGCCTCCTTGCCGGAACGGTCCACCGGGATCTGCCCGGCGCTGCGGAAGAACGCGGCGGTCAGCCGGCCCTTGATCCCCGGACCGGTGAAGTACTCCTGCTTGGCGAGGAAGGTGATCCGCCGCTTGAGGACCACCGGCATCAGGAAGTGGTCGGAGAACGACAGATGATTGCCGGCGACGATCGCCGCGCCCTCCTCCGGAATGTGCTCCAGACCCTCGATGCGTGGCCGGAACACCAGCCTCAGCAACGGCCCGAGCAGCACGTACTTGAGTACGTAGTAGAACACCGGCGGCCCCCGTTCGGTTCGGCGTCGTTCATTTGTAACCACTTGCGCGACCGTGGTCCACACTGGAGACGGAGAGTGCATCCGATGGCCGCCGTACGCCGACACAGACGGCCCGGCGCAGCCGTCACCGTGACCCTGTGCGCGGTGATGACCGCCGGGTTGTACGGATGCTCCGACTCGGGCAGCCCCGAACCGGCCCCGACCCCCGCGCCCACCACTCCACCGCCCACCGCCCAGCCGGGACGGTCGCCCTTCACGGGCCTGCCGGCCCGCCCGGCCCCGGTGCTCGCCGTCAAGATCGACAACGTGCCGCCGGCCCGGCCGCACACCGGCCTCGGCGCGGCCGAGCTGGTCTACGTCGAGCAGGTCGAGGGCGGCCAGACCCGGCTCCTGGCGGTCTACTCCGCGGAGCTCCCCGAACGCATCGGACCCGTACGCAGCGCCCGCGAGTCCGACATCGAGCTGCTGCGCCAGTTCGGCAGGCCCGCGCTCGCCTACTCCGGCTCCCAGACCGCCCTGAAACCGCTGCTCAAGGCCGCCCCCATGTACGCGCTGCCGCCGGAGGACGCTCCGCGCGCCTATGTGCGCGACCGCGGCCGGACCGCCCCCCACAACCTGTACGTCCTGCCCGAGCGGGCGCTGGCAGCCGCCCCGAAGGCGGAGAACGCCAAGGACATCGGCTTCCGGTTCGGACCGGCCCCCGCGGGCGGCGAGCCGGTCAACGAGCGCACCGTGCGCTTCCCGGCCTCCCGGTACACCTTCACCTGGTCCGGAGCGGACAAGGCCTGGCGGGTGGCGATGGACGGCAGGCCCGCCCGTACCACCGACGAAGGCCCCGTGACGGCGTCGACCGTCGTCGTGCAGTACGTGACGATCCGGGAGTCGAAGTTCCGCGACTTCCTCGGCAGCGTCTCCCCGTACACCGAGACCGTCGGCAGCGGCAGCGCCCTCGTCCTGCGCGACGGCCGCGCCTACGACGCCCGCTGGAGCCGCCCGGCGGCCGACAAGGGCACCGCCTTCACGACCCAGGCCGGGGCGCCCCTGAACTTCGCCACCGGCGCCACCTGGGTCGTTCTCGCCCCGCGTGGATAGCCCGGCCCGCCCGGGGTACGCGCGGGGTACGACCACGGAGGAGGAGGCCGGTCATGGGCGCCGACATCTGGGGATACCGCGAGACCTCGGGCCATGTGCCGGGAACCCGGCTCATCGGATACAGCGTCGAGGCCACCGACGGCTCCATCGGAAAGATCGACAAGCACACCGAGGACGTCGGCCGGTCCTACCTCGTCGTCGACACCGGACCGTGGATCCTCGGCCGGCGGGTCCTGCTGCCCGCGGGACTGGTCTCCCGCGTCGACACGGAGAACGAGACGGTCCACGTCTCCTGCACCAAGGACGAGATCAAGGACTCGCCCGACTTCGAGAGCGGGCAGTTCGAAGAGGACAGCAACGTCATCAAGCTGATCGAGTACTACTACGCGAACCGGCACATGTGAGCCCGACATGTGAGCTCAGGGCTGGGGGCCGGGATGTGAGCTCAGGGCTGGGGGCCGGGCCTGTTCCGTCCGGGGCGGCGAACGCCTGTCGGGGCGGCGCTGTCCGCGGCCGCCATGCCGATGGTGACCACGCCGAGCACCAGCCAGCCGAACCAGAGCCAGCCGCTGCTGCCGAGCGCCACCGTGTACGCCGTCGTCAGCACCAGGGCCACGACGGTGGTCACGCACATCGCCTTCGTGGGACCGGACATCTGTCCGCCCTCCTCCTGACGGGGCACGGGGCCGTCATGCTCATCGTGACCCCTGAGGCGGGCGACGCGCTACTCCCGCGGCACGACCTGCCGCGACTCCCTCGGCACCCGCCTGCGCGCGGACCTACCGCCCGCGGGCCTGCAGCGAGGCGAGATACGCGTTGTACGCCTCCAGCTCCTTGTCCCCGTCGCGGTCGGCGGCCCGGTCCTGGCGGACGGCCTGGCGCTGCTCGGAGCGGTACCACTGGTACACGAGCGCGATCAGCACGAGCACCGACGGGATCTCACTGAACGCCCAGGCGATGCCGCCCGCCGCGTTCTGGTCGGTGAGCGCGTCGATCCTGAGCGAGGCCGGCGGGTTCTCGTACGCCTTGACCATCGGCTCGGTCGCCATCATCAGGGCGATCCCGAAGAAGGCGTGGAACGGCATGCCCGCGAAGAGCTCCAGCATCCGCATCACATAGCCGGGGCGGTGCGGGCCCGGGTCCACGCCCATGATCGGCCAGAAGAAGACCAGGCCGACCATCAGGAAGTGCACCATCATCGCGATGTGTCCCGGCTTGGACTCCATCAGGAAGTCGAAGAGCGGCGTGAAGTAGAGCGCGTACAGGCTCGCGATGAACATCGGGATCGTGAACACCGGGTGGGTGATGATCCGCATGTACCGGCTGTGCAGCAGCTTGAGGAGCAGCTCGCGCGGGCCCGTGCCGCCCCGGCCGGCCACCGGCAGCGCGCGCAGCGCCAGCGTGACCGGGGCGCCGAGCAGCAGCAGGATCGGCGAGAGCATGCTGATCACCATGTGCTGCACCATGTGGACGCTGAACATGACCATGCCGTAGTCGTTCAGCTTCGTGCACATCACCAGCGCGATGGTCAGCACACCGATGACGAACGAGACCGTCCGGCCGACGGGCCACGCGTCGCCGCGCCCGCGCAGGCGCGCGACGCCCCAGGCGTACAGGCCGAGCGCCGCGAGGCAGCCGAAGAGGAAGAAGAGATCCGGAGAGAACTCGAGCGCCCGCCCCAGCGTGAACGGCGGCAGATCCATCGATGAGCCGTGCCCGCTGTGATCCATCTGTGTACTCCTGGAGCCCGATTCGCGCTTGTTGTCCGCACCAGACTAGAACCGCCCCCGTTCGCGGATGCGACCGGGGGCGGTTCGTTGCGTACGGTACGGCTCTCAGAGCACGCACTCCGCCTCGGCGTAGCGCTCGGCCGGGACCGTCTTCAGGGTCTCCACGGCCTCGGCCAGCGGGACCATCGTGATCTCCGTGCCGCGCAGCGCGGTCAGCATGCCGAACTCTCCGCGGTGCGCCGCCTCCACCGCGTGCCAGCCGAAGCGGGTGGCGAGCACCCGGTCGTACGCGGTCGGCGTGCCGCCGCGCTGGACGTGACCGAGGATCACCGGGCGGGCCTCCTTGCCCAGGCGGCGCTCCAGCTCGACCGAGAGCTGGTTGGCGATCCCGGTGAAGCGCTCGTGGCCGTACTGGTCCTTGGCGCCGGACTGGAAGTCCATCGAGCCCTCGCGCGGCTTGGCACCCTCGGCGACCACCACGATCGCGAACCGCTTACCGGCCTCGAAGCGCTCGCCGACCCGGGCGGTCAGCTCGTCGATGTCGAAGGGGCGCTCGGGCACGACGATGGCGTGCGCGCCCGCGGCCATGCCGGAATGCAGGGCGATCCAGCCGGTGTGGCGGCCCATGACCTCGACGATCAGCACGCGCTGGTGGGACTCGGCGGTGGTCTTCAGCCGGTCCAGGGCCTCGGTCGCCACGCCGACGGCGGTGTCGAAGCCGAAGGTGACGTCGGTGGAGGCGATGTCGTTGTCGATGGTCTTCGGCACGCCGACGATGGGCAGCCCGGCCTTCGAGAGCAGGTTGGCGGCCTTCAGCGTGCCCTCGCCGCCGATCGGGATGATCGCGTCGAGGCCGAGCTCGGCGACATGGCCCCTGGCGCGCTCGACGCCGTCGACCAGATGCGCGGGCTGGACCCGCGAGGAGCCGAGGATGGTGCCGCCCCGGGCGAGGATGCCGCCGACCGCGTCGAGGTCGAGCTTGCGGTAGTCGCACTCCAGGAGGCCCTTCCAGCCGTCGTGGAAGCCGATGACCTCGTCTCCGTGGTCGACGACGGCGCGGTGCACGACGGAACGGATGACGGCGTTCAGACCGGGGCAGTCGCCGCCGGAGGTGAGCACACCAATGCGCATAGCCCGAATACCTTTGCAACGTGGGCCGACTCCCGGACCACGTCGTCCGGTTGGATCCCCGCCACCCTATCGGTGCCGGGTGGCGGGGCCGAACCGGATGTCCGCGGATTGGACACCGTATTGACTTACGAATCCAATGCGCACACGGCTGCTCAGACGTGCAGTCCGTTATATGGACTGCGCCCCGGTTCAGGCGGGCTGCGTCGCGGCGGCGATGCGCTCGGCGCGCAGCGCCTCGTACCACCGGTCGTCGGTCGGCGGCAGCGCGTTCACATCGAGGGCCAGCTTCAGGAGCAGGTCCGCGATCTGAGGGTTGCGGGCCATGACGGGGCCGTGCATGTACGTACCGAAGACGGTGTCGTTGTACGCGCCTTCGGTGCCGTCACCCGTGCCGTTGCCCTTGCCCAGGACGGTGCGGGCGAACGGGCGGGCCGTCGGGCCGAGATGGGTGATGCCCTGGTGGTTCTCGAACCCGGTGAGCTGGGGGAGACCGAGGCGCGGGTCGATGTCCGCGAGGACGTCGCCGACGCACCGCTCGCCCTCGCCGCGGGTGGAGATCACGTCGATCAGACCGAGGCCGGGCTCGCGCTCGCCGAGGTCGTTGATGAACTCGTGGCCCAGGATCTGGTAGCCGGCGCAGACCGAGAAGATGATCGCGCCGTTGGACGCGGCACGCTCCAGGCCGCCGTCGCGGCGCAGCCGCTCGGCCGCGAGCCGCTGCGGCCGGTCCTCGCCGCCGCCGATCAGATAGATGTCGCCGGAGGTCGGCACCGGCTGGTCGCTGCGGACGTCGACGCGCTGGACGTCCAGACCGCGCTGGCGGGCGCGGCGCTCGACGACGAGGGCGTTGCCCTGGTCGCCGTAGGTGCTGAGCAGGTCCGGGTAGACCCAGACCAGGCGCAGGCTGCTCTCACTCATGCTGCAAGTCCTCTACGGGTCAGTTGCCGACGCGGCGGCGGACGTCCTGGAAGGCGGTGTAGTTGGCGATCAGCTCGATCTGTCCGGGCGGGGCCAGCTGGACCGCCTCGTCGATCGACTCGCACACGCGGAAGTCCACGCCCGCGACCTCCAGGCGGACCGCCAGGTCCAGCTTGCGGTCGCCGATCACCATGATCGGGTGGCCGGCGAGCCGCCCGTAGTCCACGTCCCACAGCCAGGAGGTGTCCGTGCCGTCGGCGCCGCGCGCGTTCACGGAGAGGATCACCGGGGCCGGCGGCTGGTCGATGAGGGAAAACGTTTCGAGCCAGCCCGCCGGGTTCTTCGCGAGCAGCAGCCGCAGCTCACGGCCCTGGAAGGTGACCACGTCGTAGCGGCCGGCCACGGCCTGCACCTGGTACATGCGCTCCAGGGCGACCTGCGGCGGCACCCCGAAGACGGCGGCGACGGCGGCGGAGGTCGCGGCGTTGGCCTTGTTGGCGCGGCCGGGCAGCTGGAGGTGGATCGGCCACGCCGAACCGTGCGGGTCCAGGACGTGGTCGCCGTTGAGCGCCCAACTCGGCGCCGGGCGGCGGAAACCGCACTCGCCGCAGAACCAGTCGTCGCCGGGGCGCTGCATCACACCGCCGCAGGAGGGGCACGACCAGGCGTCGTCCTTCCACTCCTGGCCTGCGGCGACCCACACCACGTTGGGGGAGGAGGAGGCGGCCCACACGATCAGCGGGTCGTCGGCGTTGGCGATGACCACGGCCTTCGTGCCGCTCAGACCCTCGCGCCACTTCTCGGCGAGCATCCGGGTCTCGGCGGCGCGGTCGAGCTGGTCGCGGGAGAGGTTGAGCAGCGCGATCGCCTTGGGGGTGGTGTCCCGGGCGACGCCGGCGAGGTACTTCTCGTCGACCTCGATGACGCCGTACTTCGCGTCCGAGCCGCCCGCGAGCGCCGAGGTGATGCCCGCGGGCATGTTGGCGCCCAGCGCGTTGGAGACGACCGGACCGCTGGCCCGGAGCGCCTCGGCGATCAGCCGGGTCGTGGTGGTCTTGCCGTTGGTCGCGGACACCAGGATCACGTCCAGATGCTGCGCGAGCCGCCCCAGCAGGTCGGGGTCGAGCTTGAGCGCCACCCGGCCGCCGATGACCGAACCGCTGCCGCGTCCCGCCGCCCGCGACACCGCGGCGGCGGCCTTGCCCGCCGTCACGGCCAGCTTGGCGCGCGGCGACAGCGGCTCTGGATTACCGGGGTGTCCTGACATCGTTCTTGTTCCTCCTTGCGTCGGTCCGGGCTCAGCCTATCGAGATCCGGCCAGCGACCCGAACCGCGGCACCCCCGGGACCCTTGCCGAAACAGCGAGGTCACGGGGGACCGTACCCTTACGCCCATGCGAAACCGGCCGATCCCCGGCAGTTCCGGCCACATCCGAGCGATGACTCTGCTCGGTGACCCGGTGCTGCACGCCCCCTGTGAACCCGTCAGCGACTTCGGCCCGGAGCTCGCCCGGCTGATCGAGGACATGTTCGCGACGATGTACGCGGCGAACGGCGTCGGCCTCGCGGCGAACCAGGTGGGCGTGGGCCTGCGGGTCTTCGTGTACGACTGCCCGGACGACGAGGACGTGCGCCACCTCGGGCATCTGGTCAATCCGCGCCTGGTGGAGGCGGACGGCGACGTGATCCGCGGCCCGGAGGGCTGCCTGTCCCTGCCGGGCCTTGAGGCGCCGACGCCCCGCTTCGACCGCGCGGTCGTCGAGGGCGTCCGCCTGGACGGCACCCCGGCCCGCGTCGAGGGCACGGGCTTCTTCGCCCGCTGCCTCCAGCACGAGTGCGACCACCTGGAGGGCGGCGTCTACGCGGACCACGTGACGGGGTGGCGCAAGTCACGCCTGATACGGGCGATCAGGAAGGAGCCGTGGGGCGCTGGGGCGCACGCGGTGCGCGGCTGACCCTGTTCTCCCCCCGGGGGGCCCTCAGAATCCGGGCCCGCCTTGGCGGTCGCCCGCCTCCGCGAGCCGCCCCCACAGCAGGTCCGCCAGCGCCCGCACCAACTCCGCCCGCGAGCACGGCCGTTCGCCGAGCCACCAGTCGCCCGCCGCGTGCATCATGCCCACGATGCCGTGGCCCCAGATGCGGGCCTGTGCCTCGCCCCCGGGCCCGAGGTCGATGCGCTCGGCGATGACCTGACCCAGTTCCTCGCCCATCCGCCGCAGCACCGGCGCCGAGTGGCGGCCCACGTCGAAGCCCTGCTCGGCCTGGTGCGTCTCCTCCGCCGGGTGCATCAGGAAGCGGTAGACCTGCGGCATCGCCTCGATCGAGGCGAGATACGTGTCGAGCGTGGACTCCACCCGCCGGCGCCGGTCGGCCGGCGCGTCCAGCGCCGCCCGCAGCGCGGCGAGCAGCGCGTCGGTGTGCCGGGTGGCGAGGGCCCGGTAGAGCCCGCCCTTGTCGCCGAAGTGCCGGTAGAGGATCGGCTTGGTGATCCCGGCCTCGGCCGCGATCGCGTTCATCGAGGCCTTGGGGCCGTCCCGGAGCACCACCCGGTCCGCCGCCTCCAGCAGTTCGCGGCGCCGCTGATCGGCCGGCTTCTGCTGGTCGGTGGTCCGGTGTGTGGTCTCCATAGCGTGTCTCCCCGCCCGTGCGAATTCCGTGAGGCTGTCGCAACGTAACACCCGACCGGCCCGCGGTGCCCGCACGGCCGAACCGCTCCGCCGCAGGTTGACACGCTCTACTGGCGAGTAACAGACTACTGTTACCGCAAGTAACGCACTGCTGGGAGGGAACATGGCCGAGTTCACGCTCGAACTCAACGACGACCAGAAGCAGGTCCGTGACTGGCTGCACGGATTCGCCGAGGACGTGATGCGGCCCGCCGCCGCCGAGTGGGACGAGCGTGAGGAGACTCCCTGGCCGATCATCCAGGAAGCCGCCAAGATCGGCATCTACTCTCTCGACTTCTACGCCCAGCAGTTCTTCGACCCGACCGGCCTCGGCATCCCGATGGCGATGGAGGAGCTCTTCTGGGGCGACGCGGGCATCGCGCTGTCCATCGTCGGCACCGGCCTCGCCGCCGTCGGCGTCCTCGCCAACGGCACCGAGGAGCAGATCGGCACCTGGATCCCGCAGATGTACGGCGACGTCGACGACGTCAAGGTCGCCGCCTTCTGCTCCTCCGAGCCCGACGCCGGCTCCGACGTCGCCTCGATGCGCACCCGGGCCGTCTACGACGAGGCCAAGGACGAGTGGGTCCTCAACGGCACCAAGACCTGGGCGACCAACGGCGGCATCGCCAACGTCCATGTCGTCGTCGCCGTCGTCGACGCCGAGCTGGGCTCCAAGGGCCACGCCTCCTTCATCGTGCCCCCGAACACCCCCGGCCTCTCCCAGGGCCAGAAGTTCCAGAAGCACGGCATCCGCGCCTCGCACACCGCCGAGGTCGTCCTGGAGAACGTCCGCGTCCCCGGCCAGTGCCTCCTCGGCGGCAAGGAGAAGCTCGACGAGCGCCTGGCCCGGGCCCGGGAACGCGCCAAGAGCGGCGGGGAGCGCGTGAAGAACGCCGCGATGGCCACCTTCGAGGCCTCCCGCCCCGCCGTCGGCGCCATGGCGGTCGGCACCGCCCGCGCCGCGTACGAGGTCGCCCTCGACTACGCCAAGACCCGTGAGCAGTTCGGCCGCCCGATCATCGACAACCAGGGCATCGCGTTCCAGCTCGCCGACATGCGCACCCAGATCGACGCCGCCCGGCTCCTCGTCTGGCGCGCCTCCTGGATGGCGACCACCGGCAAGCCGTTCACCTCGGCCGAGGGCTCGATGTCCAAGCTGTACGCGAGCGAGGTCGCCAAGAAGGTCACCGGCCAGGCCATCCAGATCCTCGGCGGCAACGGCTTCACCCGGGAGTACCCGGTGGAGCGCATGCACCGCGACGCCGCGATCTACACGATCTTCGAGGGCACCAGCGAGATCCAGCGCCTGGTGATCGCCCGGACCCTCTCGGGCATGCCGATCCGCTGAGGCCCGGCCTTCCTGGTCCCTGTGGGGGGACCAGGAAGGTCACACCACGCAGAACTCGTTGCCCTCCGGGTCCTGGAGCACCACCGCGTAGTAGTCCATGCCGTGCGGCTCGTCCATCGTGTACAGGATCGAGGCGCCGAGGGCGGTCAGCCGGGCCACCTCGCCGTCGACGCGCTCGCGCCGCATCGCCAGCGGCACCTCCCTGCCGCCGCCCACCTTCAGATCCAGGTGCAGCCGGTTCTTGACCGTCTTCGGCTCCGGAACCTGCTGGAACCAGACCCGTGGACCGATGCCCTTGGGGTCCACGATCGACTCGGGCAGGTCCCCGCCCCCCTCCTCCAGCTCCTCCTCGGGCACCCCGATCGACGCCCAGTAGGCCCGCCAGGTCTCGTGCCCCTCCGGCGGCGGCTGAGGCACATAGCGCAGGGCCGCGGCCCAGAACGGCACGAGCTTCTGCGGCTCGGCGCAGTCGATGGTCAGCTGCAGGGTCATCTCGATCGGTTCCATGGCAGCGAGCGTCTCAGACGCCACTGACAGTCGGCCCGACAGGCCGGATCCGGGCGGGTGCTCGTGCCCCACGGCTACCGGTGGGTCACCTGGTGGGAGAGAATCGGCAGGGCCGGTGACGATCAAGGGGGCAACGCACACATGGCAACCAGCAACGCGATTCCGGGCCCGGCGGGGCTACCGCTGCTCGGCTCGATGTTCGACCTCAGGAACGACTCGCTCGGCACCTTCCTGAACGCCCAGCGCGCACACGGCGACGTCGTCCGGATCACCGCCGGACCGCCCGGAGTGCGCGCCGTCGTCTACGGAGTCTTCTCCGCCGAGGGAGCCCAGCAGATCCTCGCCACGGAGTCCGCCAACTTCCGCAAGGACAACGCCTTCTACCAGGAGGTCCGCGAGTCCTTCGGCAACGGACTGCTGACCAGCCAGGACGAGGACTACCTCCGCCAGCGCCGGCTCGTCCAGCCGCTCTTCACACGCCGCCGCGTCGACAGCTACGCCGAGGCCGTCGCCGCCGAGGTGGCCCTCGTCACGGCGGCCTGGCGGACCGCCGAGGACTCCACAGTCGACGTCCTCGACGAGATGACCGGACTCGCCTTGCGCGCCGTCGCCCGCATCCTCTTCGGCACGGACGTCGAGGAAGCCGCCGACATCGTGGAGCGCGCCTTCCCGGTGATGGGCGACTACGTCCTGCGCCGCGGCTTCTCGCCCCTCAACATCCCCCGCGACTGGCCCACCCCCGGCAACCGCCGCGCGGCCGCCGCCCACGAGGAGCTGTACGCCGTCTGCGACCGGATCATCGCCGAGCGCCGGGCGGCCGGCGCGGCCGAGGGCGGGGCTCAGGACCTGCTGTCCCTCCTGGCCGAGGCCGAGAGCGCCGAGGACGGCAGCTTCGACGCCTCCGAACTGCGTGAGCAGGTCCTCGTCTTCCTGCTCGCCGGACACGAGACGACCGCCACCTCCCTCGGCTTCGCCCTCCACCTGCTCGCCCTCCACCCGGAGCAGCAGAAGCGGGCTCACGAGGAGGTCGACCGCGTCCTGGCCGGCCGCACCCCCGGCGCCGCCGACCTCGACGCGCTGCCCTACCTCACCCAGGTGCTCAAGGAGGCCATGCGGCTCTTCCCGGCCGCAGCGGTCATCGGCCGCCGGGCGGTCGCCGCCACCGAGATCGGCGGTCACACCATCCCCGCCGGTGCCGACGTGATCGTCGCCCCCTGGGTCACCCACCGGCACCCCGCCTACTGGGAGGACCCGGAGCGCTTCGACCCGGAGCGCTTCACGCCCGAGGCCGAGGCGAACCGCCCGCGCTACGCCTGGTTCCCCTTCGGAGGCGGCCCGCGCGCCTGTATCGGCCAGCACTTCTCGATGCTGGAGTCGGTGATCGCGCTCGCGATGCTCCTCCAGGAGTACGAGCTCGACGCGATCGACACGGAAGTGCCGGTCAACGCCGGGATCACCCTCCAGGCAGCGGGTTGGGCGCGCTGCCGGGTCCGGCCCCGTACCGCCTAGCGACACCGCGCGGGCCGGCCCGACCGTGAGGCCGGACCGGCCCGTTCGTGTCAGTGACGCGTCGAGACGACGACCGTCGCGTACAGCTCGTCCGAGGTGAGCACCCGCGGTGTCAGGCCGCGTCCGGAGACCGCCTCGACGGCCCGGGCGGCCTGCCGCTCGGACGTCTCGACCAGCAGATGCCCGCCCGGGGCCAGCCAGTCGGCGGCCTCGGCCGCGACCCGGCGCAGGACGTCGAGCCCGTCCGAGCCGCCGTCCAGCGCGACGAGCGGCTCGTGCTCGCGCGCCTCGGGCGGCAGCAGCGCGACGGCCTCCGTCGGCACGTACGGCACGTTGGCGACCAGGACCTCGACGCGGCCGCGCAGCCCGCTCGGCAGCGGGGCGAAGAGGTCACCCTCGAAGACCCGCCCGCCGCGCGGCTCGATGTTGCGCCGCGCGCAGCGCACGGCCGCCGGCTCGATGTCCGAGGCGTACACCTCGGCGTCCTCGACGGCCGAGAGCAGCACCGCCCCGGCCGCGCCCGAGCCGCAGCACAGATCGACGCACACGGCGCCGGGACCGGCCAGGCCCACGGCCTGGCCCACGAGGAACTCCGTACGCCGCCGGGGCACGAAGACCCCCGGGTCGACGGCGATCCGCAGACCGGCGAACGCCGCCCACCCGACGACATGCTCGATGGGCAGACCGGCGGCGCGCCGCTCGACCATCGTGTCGAGCTCGTCGTCGCTGTGGGCCGCGGAGAAGAGGAGTTCCGCCTCGTCCTCGGCGAACACGCAGCCCGCGGCGCGGAGTCGGGAGACGGTGGTGGAACGGAGGGAGAAAGAGGGGTCGAGCGACATGGAAACCTTCCGGGAAGCCGAGGGCGCTCCCGTGGTCACCTGTGTCCGGCCGACCACACGGTCGTCGCGAGGGAGCACCCTGCCTGCATGGCGTTGATGGGTCCCACCTCCTCGGTCGTCCGCTGTCGGAGCCACGCACATTACATGATCGGCACCGTGTGGATCACCCGACCGCGCTCATTCCGCTCGGCCCGCTCGGCCCGCTCGTCAGACGGCGAGCTGCGCCTCGATGGCCGCGACGACCTCGGGGGCGTCGGGCTCGGTGCGCGGACGGAAGCGGGTGACCTGCCCGTCGCGGCCGATCAGGAACTTCTCGAAGTTCCACTGGACGTCCCCGGACTCGCCCTCGGCGTCCGCGACCTTGGTCAGCTCCGCGTAGAGCGGGTGACGGGCCTCGCCGTTCACATCCGTCTTCTCCAGGAGGGGGAACGTCACGCCGTACGACGTCGAGCAGAAGGTCTGGATCTCCTCCGCGGTGCCCGGCTCCTGGCCCAGGAACTGGTTGCAGGGCACACCGAGCACCGTGAAGCCCTTCTCCCCGTACTCCTTCTGCAGCCGCTCGAGACCGGCGTACTGCGGCGTCAGGCCGCACTTGGAGGCGACGTTGACGACCAGGACGGCCTGGTCACGGTAGTCGGCCAGCGATATCGGGTCGCCGGTCAGGGTGCGCAGCGGAATGTCGTACAGGCTCATGGACAGGCTCCTCGTCGAACGTCGAAACAGGATGCGATCCCAACACGAGTGAGGAACCACTGGCAATCCCGGTGGATTCCTACAGCTTCCGGAACAGCCCCTCCTGCACCACCGAGACGAGCAGCCGACCCTCCCGGTCGTAGATCCGGCCGCGGGCCAGGCCGCGGCCGCCCGTCGCGATCGGCGACTCCTGGTCGTAGAGGAACCACTCGTCCGCACGGAAGGGACGGTGGAACCACATCGCGTGGTCCAGCGACGCCATGTCGAAGCCCCGCGGGCCCCACAGCGGCTCCACCGGGATCCGGACCGCGTCCAGGAGCGTCATGTCGGAGGCGTACGTCAGCGCGCAGGTGTGCACCAGCGGGTCGTCCCCGAGCGGGCCCACCGCGCGCATCCACACCGCGCTGCGCGGGTCCGCGTCCTTGACCTCGTCCTTCGTCCAGCGCAGCCGGTCCACGTAGCGGATGTCGAAGGGCTGGCGCCGGGCCATCCGCTCCAGGGCCTCCGGCAGCACCCCCAGGTGGTCGCGGATCTCGTCCGCGAGCTTCGGCAGGGTCTCCGGGTCCGTCATGTGCCGCGGCGGCAGCTGGTGCTCGAACCCGGCCTCCTCCGGCAGATGGAAGGAGGCGGTGAGGTTGAAGATCGTGCGGCCCTGCTGGATCGCGGTGACCCGGCGAGTGGTGAAGGAACGGCCGTCCCGCACGCGCTCCACCTGGTAGACGATCGGCACGCCCGGCCGTCCCGGACGCAGGAAATAGGAGTGCAGCGAGTGCACCGGCCGGTCGCCCTCGGTCGTACGCCCGGCCGCCACCAGGGCCTGGCCGGCGACCTGCCCGCCGAAGACCCGTTGCAGCGACTCCTGCGGACTGTGGCCACGGAAGATATCGACCTCGATCTGCTCCAGGTCGAGCAGGTCGACAAGTCTCTCGGCGGGATTGGTCACCGTCTCATCTCCTTAGAGCTGTCCCACGGACGTCACGCGGACGACCGCCCGGCCCTCCTCGTCGGAGGCCGCGAGATCCACCTCCGCGCTGATGCCCCAGTCATGGTCGCCGTTCGGGTCGGCGAAGGTCTGCCGGACGCGCCACAGGCCGTGGGCCGCATCCTCCTCGATCGAGAGCAGCTTCGGGCCGCGCGCGTCCGGCCCCGTACCCAGGTCGTCGTACTCGTCCCAGTACGCGTCCATCGCCTCGCCCCACGCGTCCGCGTCCCACCCGGACTCGGCGTCCAGCTCGCCCAGCGCGTCCACGTTGTCGAGCGCCGCCAGCTCCACCCGGCGGAACATCGCGTTGCGCACGAGCACCCGGAAGGCGCGCGCGTTGGCCGTGACCGGCTTGACCTGGTCGGCCTTCTCCTGCGCCTCCTCGGCGGTCTCGACCTCCGGGTTCGCCAGCTGCTCCCACTCGTCGAGCAGCGAGGAGTCCACCTGGCGCACCATCTCGCCGAGCCACTCGATCAGGTCCTCGAGATCCTCGGTCTTCAGATCGTCCGGGATCGTGTGGTCCAGCGCCTTGTACGCGCTCGCGAGATAGCGCAGCACGATGCCCTCGGTCCGCGCCAGCTCGTACCAGGAGGTGAACTCCGTGAAGGACAGCGCCCGTTCGTACATGTCACGGATGACGGACTTCGGCGAGACCGGGTGGTCGCCCACCCACGGGTGGGACGTCCGGTAGACGTTGTAGGCGTGCCAGAGCAGCTCCTCCAGCGGCTTCGGGTACGAGATGTCCTGGAGCCGCTCCATGCGCTCCTCGTACTCGACGCCGTCGGCCTTCATCTGCCCGACCGCCTCGCCGCGCGCCTTGTTCTGCATGGCGGCCAGGATCTGGCGCGGGTCGTCGAGGGTCGACTCGACGACCGAGACCATGTCCAGGGCGTACGACGGCGACTCCTGGTCCAGCAGGTCGAACGCGGCGAGCGCGAACGTCGACAGCGGCTGGTTGAGCGCGAAGTCCTGCTGGAGGTCGACCGTCAGCCGGATCGTGCGGCCCTCGGCGTCCGGCTCGTCCAGCTGCTCGACCACGCCGCCGTCGAGCAGCGAGCGGTAGATCGCGATGGCCCGGCGGATGTGCCGCAGCTGCGCCTTGCGCGGCTCGTGGTTGTCCTCCAGGAGCTTGCGCATCGCCTCGAAGGCGTTGCCCGGCCGGGCGATCACCGACAACAGCATGATGTTGGTGACCTTGAAGCGCGAGGTCAGCGGCTCCGGCTCGGCGGCGATCAGCTTTTCGAAGGTGGTGTCGCTCCACGCGACGAAGCCCTCCGGGGCCTTCTTGCGCACCACCTTGCGGCGCTTCTTCGGGTCGTCGCCCGCCTTCGCCAGCGCCTTCTCGTTCTCGATGACGTGCTCGGGCGCCTGCGCGACCACGAAGCCGGCGGTGTCGAAGCCCGCCCGGCCGGCGCGGCCCGCGATCTGGTGGAACTCACGGGCGCGCAGCGTGCGCACGCGGTTGCCGTCGTACTTCGTCAGCGCGGTGAACAGCACTGTACGGATGGGGACGTTGACACCGACGCCGAGGGTGTCCGTACCGCAGATCACCTTCAACAGGCCCGCCTGGGCGAGCTTCTCGACGAGGCGGCGGTACTTGGGGAGCATGCCGGCGTGGTGCACGCCGATGCCGTGGCGTACGTAACGCGAGAGGTTCTGGCCGAACTTGGTGGTGAAGCGGAAGTTGCCGATCAGTTCGGCGATCTGGTCCTTCTCCTCCCGCGTGCACATGTTGATGCTCATCAGCGACTGCGCGCGCTCGACGGCCTGTGCCTGGGTGAAGTGGACGATGTAGACCGGAGCCTGCTTCGTCTCCAGGAGCTCGGTCAGGGTGTCCGTGATGGGGGTGAGCCGGTACTCGTACGAGAGCGGCACCGGCCGGGTCGCCGAGCGGACCACCGAGGTCGGCCGCCCGGTCCGCCGGGTCAGGTCCTTCTCGAACATCGACACGTCGCCGAGCGTCGCCGACATGAGCACGAACTGTGCCTGGGGGAGTTCCAGGAGCGGGATCTGCCAGGCCCAGCCGCGGTCCGGCTCCGCGTAGAAGTGGAACTCGTCCATCACGACCTGGCCGATGTCGGCGTACTTGCCGTCCCGCAGCGCGATGGAGGCCAGCACCTCGGCCGTGCAGCAGATCACGGGCGCGTCGGCGTTCACGGACGCGTCGCCGGTCAGCATGCCCACGTTCTCGGTGCCGAAGAGCTTGCACAGGTCGAAGAACTTCTCCGACACCAGCGCCTTGATCGGCGCGGTGTAGAAGGTCACCTGGTCGTTCGCGAGCGCGGTGAAGTGCGCGGCCGCCGCGACCAGCGACTTTCCCGAACCGGTGGGAGTGGACAAGATCACGTTGGCACCGGAGACGACCTCGATCAGCGCCTCCTCCTGGGCCGGGTAGAGGGTGATGCCCCGGCCCTCCGCCCATGAGGAGAAAGCCTCGAAGAGGGCGTCGGGGTCGGCGTTCGGCGGCAGCTGATCGATAAGGGTCACGCCCCCCATCTTGCCTGGATTCCGCCCGGATGAGGGAACCGGCCACCGGCGAGAAGATCACGAACGGTACGATGCCCCGTCGACCGGTCGTCAACTGAGCGCCGGCACAGGAGGAATGGGGCGGGAACGACCATGATGGGACCGGCGCACTCGCTGTCCGGAGCAGCGGCCTGGCTGGGCGTCGGCGCGGCGGCGGCCGCCGCGGGCCACCCCATGCCCTGGCCGGTTGTCGTCGTCGGAGCGCTCATCTGCGCGGGCGCGGCACTCGCCCCGGACCTCGACCACAAGTCCGCGACCATCTCGCGCGCCTTCGGACCGATCTCCCGGGGCCTGTGCGAGATCGTCGACAAGCTCTCGTACGCCGTCTACAAGTCCACCCGCTCCACCGCCGACCCCCGCCGCTCGGGCGGCCACCGCACGCTCACCCACACCTGGCTCTGGGCGGTCCTGATCGGCGCCGGAGCCTCGGTCCTGGCGATCACCGGCGGCCGCTGGGCCGTCCTCGCGATCCTCTTCGTCCACCTCGTCCTGGCCGTCGAGGGCCTGCTGTGGCGGGCCGCCCGGATGTCCAGCGACATCCTGGTCTGGCTGCTCGGCGCCACCAGCGCCTGGATCCTCGCGGGCGTCCTGGACCAGCCGGGCAACGGCGCGGACTGGCTCTTCACCGCTCCCGGGCAGGAGTACCTCTGGCTGGGCCTGCCGATCGTCCTCGGCGCGCTCGTCCACGACATCGGCGACGCGCTGACCGTCTCCGGCTGCCCGATCCTGTGGCCGATCCCGGTCGGGCGCAAGCGGTGGTACCCGGTGGGCCCGCCGAAGGGGATGCGGTTCCGCGCGGGCAGCTGGGTCGAGCTGAAGGTCCTCATGCCGGCCTTCATGCTCCTCGGCGGCGTGGGCGGCGCCTCGGCGCTCGGCTACATCTAGGGGGTGTCTTGTGGATCTTGCCGGGCTCGCTGATCCGGCCTGATCCACAAGACACCCCCTAGCCCCCTCGGACGACGAAGGGCCGCCCCCCACAGGAGGCGGCCCTTTTCGTACGTCCTCGTACGTCCTCGTACGTCACCACGTCACCACGTCACCACGTCACGACGTCACCCGTGCCAGGACCGCCACAGCGCCGCGTACGCCCCGTCCGCCGCCACCAGCTCGTCGTGGCTGCCCAGCTCGCTGATCCGGCCCTCCTCGACCACCGCGATCACATCCGCGTCGTGCGCGGTGTGCAGCCGGTGGGCGATCGCGACGACCGTACGGCCGTCCAGGACCCGGGCCAGGGAGCGCTCCAGATGACGGGCCGCCCGCGGGTCGAGGAGCGAGGTCGCCTCGTCCAGGACCAGCGTGTGAGGGTCGGCGAGGACCAGGCGTGCCAGAGCGATCTGCTGGGCCTGCGCCGGGGTGAGCGCGAGCCCGCCCGAACCGACCTCGGTGTCCAGGCCCCCGTCGAGGGCCCGCGCCCAGCCGTCCGCGTCGACCGCGCCGAGCGCCGCCCACAGCTCCGCGTCCTCGGCCCCCGTCCGTGCGAGGAGCAGATTGTCGCGGAGCGAGCCGACGAAGACGTGGTGCTCCTGGTTGACCAGGGCCACATGCTCGCGGACCCGCTCGGCCGGCATCTTCGCCAGCTCGGCGGCGCCGAGCGTGACCGAGCCGGTCCGCGGGGCGTAGATGCCCGCGAGGAGCCGGCCGAGCGTCGACTTGCCCGCGCCGGACGGGCCGACGAGGGCGAGCCGGGTGCCCGGGGCGACGTCCATCGACACCCGGTGCAGCACGTCGACGCCCTCCCGGTAGCCGAAGTGCACCTCGTCCGCCCGGACCGTACGTCCCTCGGGCCGTACCTCCCCGTCCCCGGCGTCCGGCTCGATGTCCCGGACGCCGACGAGCCGGCCCAGCGACACCTGCGCCACCTGCAGCTCGTCGTACCAGCGCAGGATGATCCCGACCGGTTCCACCAGCATCTGCGCGAGCAGCGCGCCCGTGGTGAGCTGCCCGACGTCGATCCAGCCCCGCAGGACGAACACCCCGCCGATCATCAGGACGCCCGCCAGGACCGCGGTGTGCGTCAGGTTCACGACCGGGAAGAGCACCGAGCGCAGGAAGAGGGTGTACCGCTCCCACGCGGTCCACTCACGGATCCGCCGGTCCGACAGGGCGATGCGGCGCGCGCCGAGGCGGTGCGCCTCGACCGTACGGCCCGCGTCGACCGTCTCGGCGAGCGCGGCGGCGACGGCCGCGTAACCCGCGGCCTCCGAGCGGTACGCCGACGGCGCCCGCCTGAAGTACCAGCGGCAGCCGACGATCAGCAGCGGCGCCGCGATCAGCAGGGCGAGCGTCAGCGGGGGCGAGGTGACGGCGAGCCCGCCGATCAGCAGCCCCGCCCACACCACCCCGATCGCGAGCTGCGGCACGGCCTCGCGCATCGCGTTCGCGAGCCGGTCGATGTCGGTGGTGATACGGGACAGCAGGTCGCCGGTGCCCGCACGCTCCAGCACGCCGGGCGGCAGGCCCACCGACCGGACGAGGAAGTCCTCGCGCAGATCCGCCAGCATCTCCTCGCCGAGCATCGCCCCGCGCAGCCGCACCAGCCGCACGAAGAGGGTCTGGACGAGCAGGGCGAGCGCGAACAGGCCGACGGTGCGCCCCAGATGGAGATCACGCGCTCCCTCGGCGAGCCGCTCCACGAGCGAGCCGAGCAGGTACGGACCGGCCATCGAGGCGATCACCGCGACCGCGTTGACACCGATGAGCAGCGCGAACGCCCTGCGGTGACGGCGGAGCAGCTCGCGTACGTAGGCCCGTACGGTCGCGGCGGTGCCGACGGGCAGGGTCGTGGCGGTCTGCGGGGCCGCCGGGTCGTACTCCGGGGGCGCCAGGCCGATCATGCCGACTCTCCTTCGAGCTCTGCTTCCCATGTCTCATCCGGCACTGTCTCTTCCGGCACTGTCTCTTCCGGCACTGAATCCTCCTGCTCGGCCTCGAGCTCCAGGTCCGGTTCCTCCTCGGTCTCCCGGGTGACGACGGCCCGGTAGCGCGGCTCTGCGCGCAGCAGCTCGCGGTGGGTGCCGACGGCCACCACCTCGTCGTCGTGGATCAGGAGCACCCGGTCCGCCCGGTCGAGCAGGAGCGGCGAGGAGGCCAGTACCACCGTCGTACGGCCCTCGCGGAGGCGATGCACCCCCGCGGAGACCCGGGCCTCGGTGTGCGAGTCGACCGCCGAGGTCGGCTCGTCCAGGACGAGCACCTGCGGGTCCGTCACCAGGGAGCGGGCCAGCGCCAGGCGCTGGCGCTGACCGCCCGACAGGGACCGGCCCCGCTCGGTGATCCGGGTCCGCATCGGGTCCCCGTCGGTGTCGACGGAGGCCTGGGCCAGCGCGTCGAGCACGTCCCCGCACTGCGCGGCGGCCAGGGCGTCCTCGGCCGTGACCGCTCCGGAGGACGGCACGTCGAGGAGCTCGCGCAGCGTGCCGGAGAGCAGCACCGGATCCTTGTCCTGGACCAGTACCGCCGTACGCGCGGAGTCCAGGTCCAGCTCGTCCAGCGGCACGCCGCCCAGGAGGACCGAGGTGTGCCGCCCGGACGCCTCGGTGGGGTGGCCGCCCAGCCGGTCCGCGAGCCGGCCGGCCGCGTCCGGGTCGCCGCAGACGACCGCCGTGAAGCGCCCGGCCGGAGCGAGCAGCCCGGTGAGCGGGTCGTACAGGTCGCCGGTTGCCGCCTTGTCGTGTGCGTCGGTCGCCGTCGTCGTGCGCGTCAGCGAGAGCACCCGGGCGGCCCGCTTGGCGGACGGCCGGGAGAAGGAGAAGGCCATGGCGATCTCCTCGAAGTTCCGCAGCGGATGATGGGTCAGCGCCACCGCGCCGTAGACGGTGACCAGTTCGCCGACCGTGATCGTTCCGTCGAGGGCGAGCCATGCCCCGTACGCGACCACGACGATGAGCAGCACCCCCGGCAGCAGCACCTGGATCGCCGCGATCAGCGCCCACATGCGGGCGCTGCGGACGGCGGCCCTGCGGACCTCCTGGGACGCCCTGCGGTAGCGGGTGAGGAACAGCTCCTCGCCGCCGATGCCGCGCAGCACGCGGAGTCCGGCCACGGTGTCGGAGGCGAGTTCGGTGGCCTTGCCCGCCTTCTCGCGCTGGACGTCCGCCCGGCGCGTGGCGCGGGGGAGCAGCGGCAGCGCGGCGAGGGCGAGCACCGGCACGCCGAGCGCGACGACGACGCCGAGCGCGGGCTGGTAGACGACCAGGCCGACGCAGACGGCGATCAGTGTGAGCGCTGCCGCGGCGAACCGCGACAGGGCCTCCACGAACCAGCCGATCTTCTCGACGTCGCCGGTCGACACGGCCACGACCTCGCCCGCGGCGACCCGCCGGGTCAGTACGGAGCCGAGTTCCGCGGTCTTGCGGGAGAGCAGCTGCTGCACACGGGCGGCCGCGGTGACCCAGTTGGTGACGGCCGTACGGTGCAGCATCATGTCGCCGACCGCGATGCCCGCCCCGAGCAGGGCGAGCAGGCCGCCCGCCAGCGCGAGCCCCGTGCCGTCGCGGTCCACGACCGCCTGTACGGAGAGACCGACGCCGAGCGGGAGCGCGGCGATGGAGAGCTGGAGCAGGAGGCCCCAGAGGGTGGCCCTGACCTGTCCGCCGAGTTGGTTGCGGCCGAGCCAGAGGAGGAACCGGGTGCCCGTGCGGACATCGGGGATCCCTGGATCGGCGTACGGTAGATCGCGAATCTGCATGTCGTCCCAGGGTCTTCCGGTTCTTCGTCAGATGGCTCAAACCGTGCAAGGTTCGCCCTGGGGGACGGCGGGCGGCAATCGATTTATTCGCATGGGGGCACAGAACACGCCAAGGTCCAACAACGCCCTCTGGACGCCCCGGACCCCCCGCGCTTCACTCCCGTCCCATGAGACAGCAGAAGATCATGAGCATGATCGGAGGCCTCGTGCTGGCCGCCGGCGCGCTGCTCACCGCCCACCCGGTGGCCGCGCAGGCTCCGTACGACACGCCCCCGCCCGAGTTCACCAGCGACTGGCACGACCCGGTGACGGCCGCGCCGCCCGTCGCCCGGCCCGGCACGCGCTCCTGCGAAGTGACCCTCGCCGAGGCCCGGTTCCGCGACTTCACGCCGTATAAAGGGAGTTACGCACCTCCGAAGGAGTGCGGCACCCGCTGGAACAAGGTCGTGCTCCGGCTCGAAGGGGCCGTGAAGGGGCGCCAGTACGACCGGCTCGGCTACCTCACGGTGGGCGGCGTGGAGATCTTCCGCACCTCGACGCCCCAGCCCTCGCCCGACGGCATCAGCTGGTCGGTCGAGAAGGACGTCACCCGCTACCGCGACACCCTCAGCCGCCCGCAGTCTGTCGAGATGCTCATCGGCAATGTCGTGAACGAGACGTACACGGGCGTCTTCGACGTGCGGGTCACGCTCACCTTCTACACGGCGCAGGGGCAGGTGAGGCCCGCCGCGAACACGCCCGACCGGGTGATACCGCTCGTCTCCCCGAGCCTGACCACTCCGCGCAACACCGAACGCGTCCTCGCCGAGGTGTACGCCACCGGCTCCGGCGGCGGCTGTGAGGAGTACTGGTACCTGACCGTGCCCGACGCGGCCCCGTACTCCTGCAAGGCGACCGACGGTCCCTACCGCGAGGTGCGGATCTCCGTCGACGGACAGCTCGCGGGAATCGCCGCCCCGTTCCCCACGGTGTGGACGGGCGGCTGGTCCAACCCCTTCCTCTGGTACGTCACCCCCGGCCCGCGCGCCTTCGACATCCAGCCGATCGTCTACGACCTGACCCCCTTCGCCGGGCTCCTCAACGACGGCCGCGCCCACCGGGTCGAGGTGTCCGTGGCCGGCGTCCCGGCCGGACAGGCCGGCTGGAGCACCCCCACCAACCTCCTGCTCTGGCAGGACGAGGGCAGCTCCGTGGTCACGGGGTCCCTCGACCGCCACGAGGCGACGGCGCCGCGCAACTCCTCGGTGTACATGGCGGGTTCGGAGCACCGACTGGACACCGAAGGTGCCCACGCGCTCACCGTCGCCGGCCATCTGAACACCTCGCACGGCCGCGTCGACACCACCGTCACCCGGACGCTCGGGCACACCTCCGTCCACCGCTGGTCCGAGGGCGAGAACCCGGACGCACTCACGGCGCGGTGGACCGACGACGAGACCGTGACCGTCGGCCGTACGAGCACCCGCACCCACCGCACGTACGCCATGGACGGCGAGACGACGGTCGGCCCCGACAACCGGCTGCGGACCGTGCTCGCGCTCGGCGACCGCGCCGACACCGTCGTCGTACGGTCCGGCACGCGGCTGTCCTGGTCGCACCTCGACAACAGCTACACCGGCGACGCCACCTACACCACCGGGGTGCCCCGCGATCAGCGCCACGCGGTCGGCACGACGGCCGAGCGCTACCGGCTCCACGGCTCCGGGGGCTGCTACGACCGGACCCTGAGGACGGCCCAGGGCACGGTCACGGAGGACCGTCTGCGCTGCTGACGTCGCGGAGGACGACGGAGGACGACGGAGGACGGCGGAGGTGGGGGCCCGGTGCCGGGCCCCCACTCCGCTCAGGCCGGCTTGGCCGAGTCCACGCCCGACCGGGTCTTCTTCCACTCACCGCGGGTGAAGTCCGGGATCGCCTGCGGCGCGCCCTTCGCCTTGATCGAGGCATGGCTGAGCGGCACCGGGGCCGTCCAGGTCGCCGCGTCGTACACGTCGAAGTCGGGGACGAGCCCGAGGCGCATGCACTGCATCAACCGGAAGATCATGATGTAGTCCATCCCGCCGTGCCCGCCCGGCGGATTGGCGTGCTCCTTCCAGAGCCAGTGGTCGAACTCGGTGGCGTACGCGGCGAAGTCCCCCCACTGATGTCCCTGGTGGTCCGGCTCCAGGTAGATACGGGCCGGGTAGTCCTCGAACACCCCCCGCGTGCCGCCCAGACTGTTGATCCGGCTGTAGGGGTGCGGCGTCGAGACGTCGTGCTCCAGACGGATGAGGCGGCCCTTCGCCGTCTGGACGAGACTGATCGTCCGGTCGCTCTCGATGTACGTCTCCTTCCAGCTCGGGTCGCCCGGGGGCATCTTCTCGGCCCGGTACTGGGCAAGGCCGAGCGCGGGCGTCCCGAAGCTGCTGATGCTCGTCACCCGGTCACCGCGGTTGACGTCCATGTAGTTGGCGACCGGTCCGAAGCCGTGGTTCGGGTAGAGGTCGCCCCGCAGCCGGGTGTGCCAGAGCCGGCGCCAGGGACCTTCGTAGTACGTGGGAGAGAACATCAGCTCGCGCAGATCGTGGTTGTACGCCCCCGCGCCGTGCAGCAGATCGCCGAACTTGCCCGCGTGCGCCATCCGCAGGACCCGCATCTCGTTACGGCCGTAACAGCAGTTCTCGAGCTGCATGCAGTGGCGGCGGGTCTGCTCGGAGAGGTCGACCAGCTCCCACAGGTCCTCCATCCGCATCGCGACGGGACACTCGACGCCGACGTGCTTGCCGTTCAGCATCGCCGCCCGCGCCATCTCGAAGTGGACCTCCCAGGGGGTGGCCACATAGACGAAGTCGAGGTCGGAGCGCTTGCAGAGGTTCTCGTAGTCGTCCTCGCCGTGGGTGTACACGGCGGGGGAGGGCTGCCCGGCGGCGACGACCTTGGCGGCGGCCCGCTCCGTCTTCGCCTTCACGGGGTCGCACAGCGCGACCACCCGCACCCCGGGGAGGGTGAGGAAGAGGTCGATCATGCTGGCGCCCCGGTTGCCGAGGCCGACGATCCCGACGCGCACGGTGGAGCGTCCCTCGAAGGGGATGCCGGCCATGGTGGCGCCTCTGCGCGGGGGTGTCCCGGTGGTGTCGTCCGCCGTGACGGCTGTGACGGCAGCCTCGGCCGCCTCGGGCGCGGCGGCTTCGGCCGGGCCGGCGCCCACGGCGCCGATGCCGATGCCCGCTCCCGCGACACCGGCCGTGGTCCGCAGGACGGAGCGGCGACTCGGCGTCCGCGGTGCGTTGTCGTTCATGGAACCTCCAGTAGCTGAGTGCACGGCTGGCTCATGAATCCCGCTCAGGACCCTGGCCGTTGAGACTGGTGGTACGCAAGGGCGCGGATTGGACTCTTGCGACGGGTGGTTGGACTCTTCCATTCCGGATCACCGGAGCATGCAAACGACGAGGGCCGCTCACCCACATGGGGTAAGGGGCCCTCGTGTCACGAAGGGTGCCGGGGTCTCAGGGACGGGCGAGTCCCCTCACGTGCGGGCGGTCCCGCGGAGGCGTCAGGGACGCGTCGCGCGCTCCAGGGCCAGGAGCACGGACTGATAGCTCCGGCCTGTCGCCCGGTCCATGCCGATCTCGCACATCCGGTTCGCCGACAGATGCACGTCGAAGGGGCGCTCCGTCACCTGGGCCGCCTCGCGCGCGGTGGCCGAGGCCGTCAGCTCCGGGTGCAGCATGCCCCGGTCGCCGGCGAAGGCGCAGCAGCCCGCGTCGTCGGGCACGACGACCTCCTCGGCGCACGCCCGGGCCAGCGCCGTCAGTTGTTCCTCGTCGCCCAAGTGGCGCATGGAACAGGTCGGGTGCACCACCGCCGAGCCCACCGTGCGGCGCACCTCGAGCCGGGGCAGCAGCTCGTCCGCGGCCCATACCAGCGAGTCGAGCACGGTCAGCTCCGCGTGCAACTCGCGGTTGTCGTCGGTGAGATACGGCACGACCTCGTGCGCGATCCCCAGGGTGCACGAGGAGGCGTCGACCACCAGCGGGAGCCGCCCGCCCGCCGTCCAGCCCCAGGCCGCCTCCACGATCCGGTTGGCCATGACCTCGTTGCCGCGCTCGTACCCCTTGGAGTGCCAGATCGTCGCGCAGCACGTACCGGCCACGTCGTCCGGGATCCACACCGGCCTGCCCGCCCGGCCGGAGAGCGCCACCACCGCCTCGGGGAGCGAAGGACCCCGCAGGCCCTCAGGCCCGCCGAAGATACGGTTCACACAGGCCGGGTAGTAGACGGCGACGGCCGCCGGGCGGTGGGTCCGGGGCAGCCGCCGGGCCGCCGCGCCCGGGACCTCCGGCAGCCACTCCGGTACGAGATCGGGCCGCACCGCCTTGCGGGCCAGGCCCGTCACCGACTCCAGGAGCCGGTCGCCGACCCGGTCGCCGATCCGGTGGGCCGCGGCGACCGCGAGACGGGCCGAGGCTTCCACCGCGCGGAAGTTCCTGGCCGTGAGCGCCGCGAGGCGCTCCTCGCGCCGGGAGTGCCGCCGATGGCGGAAGTCCCTCATCATCGCCCCGGTGTCGATCCCGACCGGGCAGGCCAGCCTGCACGTGGAGTCTCCGGCGCAGGTGTCCACGGCGTCGTAGCCGTACGACTGCAGCAGGCTCGCCTCGACCGGGGAGCCGTCGCTCTGCCGCATCATCTCCCGGCGCAGCACGATGCGCTGGCGCGGAGTGGTCGTCAGATCGTGGCTGGGACAGGTCGGTTCGCAGAAGCCGCACTCGATGCACGGGTCGGCGACCGCCTCCACCCTCGGAATCGTCTTCAGACCGCGCAGATGGGCCTGCGGGTCGCGGTCGAGGACGATCCGCGGGGCGAGCACCCCCTCGGGGTCGATGACCTCCTTGATCCGCCACATCAGCTCGGTCGCCTTCGGCCCCCACTCCAGCTCCAGGAACGGGGCGATGTTGCGGCCGGTGGCGTGCTCGGCCTTGAGCGAGCCGTCGAACCGCTCCACGGTCAGCTTGCAGAACTCGTCCATGAAGGCGGCGTACCGCTCCACGTCGGAGGGGTCGGCCGCGTCGAAGGCGAGGAGGAAGTGCAGATTGCCATGGGCGGCGTGACCGGCCACGGCCGCGTCGAAGCCGTGCCGGGACTGCAGATCGAGCAGGTCGGCGCAGGCCTCGGCGAGCCGGGCCGGCGGCACGGCGAAGTCCTCGGTGATCAGCGTCGTGCCCGAGGGGCGCGAGCCGCCGACGGCGGTCACGAACGCCTTGCGGGCCTTCCAGTACCCGGCGATCGTCCCCGGATCACGCGTGAAGGCGTTGGCCACCGAGGCGACGGGGGCGACCAGCTCCAGATCGTCCAGGACCTCGGCGGCGGCCTGTTCGTACGCCTCCTGCGTGGCCGTGTCCGGCGCACGGAACTCCACGAGCAGCGCAGCCGTCTCCCTGGGCAGCTCCGCCCAGTCGGCGGGCACCCCGGCGACGCTGACCGAGGCGCGCAGGGTGTTGCCGTCCATCAGCTCGACGGCGATCGCCCCCGCGTCGTTGAAGCGCGGCACGGCGGCGGCCGCCGCCGGCAGCGAGGGGAAGAACAGCAGCGCGGTGGAGACCCGCCGGTCCAGGGGCAGGGTGTCGAAGACGACCTCGGAGATGAAGCCGAACGTGCCCTCCGAGCCGACCATCAGCCCGCGCAGGATCTCCACGGGCGTCGCCCCGTCGAGGAAGGCGTCCAGGCGGTAGCCGTTGGTGTTCTTGAGGGCGTACTTGGCGCGGACGCGGCGGACCAGTTCCTCGTCGGCCTCGATCTCGGCCTTGATCGCCAGCAGCCCCTCGCACAGGCGTGGCTCGGCGCGGGCGAGCTCCGCGTCGGCGGTCGGGTCGCCGGTGTCGACGACGGTGCCGCTCGGCAGGACGAAGGTGAGGGAGGCGACGGTCCGGTAGGAGTTCCGGGTCGTCCCGGCGGTCATGCCCGAGGCGTTGTTGGCGACGACCCCGCCGATCGTGCAGGCGACGGCGCTGGCCGGGTCGGGTCCGAGGACCCGGCCGTGCCGGGCGAGGGCGGCATTGGCCCGTACGACGGTGGTGCCGGGGCGGATCCGGGCGCGGGCGCCGTCGTCCAGGACCTCGACGCCCACCCAGTGCCTGCGGACGTCGACGAGGATGTCCTCCCCCTGCGCCTGCCCGTTCAGGCTGGTCCCGGCCGCCCGGAACACCACCTCGCGGCCCTTGCCGCGCGCGTACGACAGGACCGCGGAGATGTCGTCGACGTCCTCCGCGACCACGACGACCTGCGGGACGAACCGGTAGGGACTGGCGTCGGAGGCGTACCGCACCAGGTCGGAGATCTTCGAGAGGACCTTCTCGGGGCCGAGGAGCGCCGCCAGCTCCTCCCGCAGTCTGCGTGGTGTGCCGCGGGACTGCAGGTCGGGGACCCGGTCGGGGGCCGGACTCCGCTTCGTACCGGGACGCAGGGCCTGCGGGTTCGGCTCCAGCAGTGGCATGTCACGGCTCCCCTCGGCGCTCCCCGCGCCCCGTCGGTCAGCAGCGGCGCTCCGGCACGTGGTCGACCAGAGCGGACAGCAGACCTCCGAGCACGTCGCGCTGATCGACGGTCAATGGAGCAAGGATGTCCTCTGCGGCCGCCCGACGCGCGCTCCGCAACGCGCGCAGGGTGGCGCGGCCCGTGTCGGTGAGCTCGATCCGGACCACCCTGCGGTTGCTCGGATCGGCGACACGGCGCACCCGGCCGGAGGCCTCAAGGCCGTCCACGAGGCTGGTCACGGCCCGGGGGACGACTTCGAGCCGCTCGGCGAGATCGGCCATCCGGGGCGGGTGGTCGTAGTGCGCGACGGTGCGCAGCAGCCGGGACTGCGCGGGGGTGATGCCGACCGGCTCCAGATGCTGCTTCTGGATGCGGTGCAGTCGTCGGGTGAGGCGCAGCAGCTGCTCGGCGAGGAGGCCGTCGGCGTCGGGGGTGCTCATGAGGGAACATTATCAGGACTATGTTCATTGTGAGCATAGGTAACAATGAGCTATGCTCTGATCTGCTCGACTGATCTCATGTCCTGCCTCTCACCCCTCGTAGGAGCCCATGCGTCCCCACGAAGAGTCCACATGGACACCTCCCGCGCGTGATCCCGCGCAGCCGAAGGAGCCCGCGCAGATGCGGCGCATCCTGCGGCTCTTCCGTCCCTACCGCGGGCGCCTCGCCGTCGTCGGCCTGCTGGTCGGTGCCTCGTCCCTGGTGTCGGTCGCCTCGCCGTTCCTGCTCAAGGAGATCCTCGACACCGCGATCCCGCAGGGCCGCACGGGACTGCTGAGCCTGCTCGTCCTCGGCATGATCGCCACCGCCGTGATGACCAGCGTCTTCGGCGTACTCCAGACTCTGATCTCCACCACCGTCGGCCAGCGGGTGATGCACGACCTGCGCACCGCGGTCTACGCCCAGCTGCAGCGGATGCCGCTCGCCTTCTTCACCCGCACCCGCACCGGCGAGGTCCAGTCCCGGATCGCCAACGACATCGGCGGCATGCAGGCGACGGTCACCTCGACCGCCACCTCCCTCGTCTCCAACCTCACCGCCGTCGTCGCCACCGTCGTCGCGATGCTCGCGCTGGACTGGCGGCTCACCGTCGTCTCGCTGCTCCTGCTGCCCGTCTTCGTCTGGATCAGCCGCCGCGTCGGCCGCGAGCGCAAGAAGATCACCACGCAGCGCCAGAAGCAGATGGCCGTCATGGCCGCGACCGTCACCGAGTCGCTCTCCGTCAGCGGCATCCTGCTCGGCCGCACGATGGGCCGCGCCGACTCGCTCACCACGTCCTTCGCCGAGGAGTCCGAGCGCCTCGTCGACCTCGAAGTGCGCTCCTCCATGGCCGGACGGTGGCGGATGTCCACCATCGGCATCGTCATGGCGGCCATGCCCGCGCTGATCTACTGGGCCGCCGGCCTCTCCCTCCAGGCGGGAGGCCCGGCCATCTCGCTGGGCACCCTCGTCGCCTTCGTCTCGCTTCAGCAGGGCCTGTTCCGGCCCGCCGTGAGCCTGCTCTCCACCGGCGTCCAGATCCAGACCTCCCTCGCGCTCTTCCAGCGCATCTTCGAGTACCTCGACCTCCCCGTCGACATCACCGAGTCCGAGGACCCCGTCCGTCTGGAGAAGATCAGCGGCGAGGTGGCGTTCGAGAACGTCGACTTCCGCTACGACCGCGAGGCGCCCGGCCGGGCGACCCTCGACTCCATCGACGTGACCGTCCCGGCCGGCGCCAGCCTCGCCGTCGTCGGGCCCACCGGATCCGGCAAGTCCACCCTCAGCTATCTGGTGCCCCGGCTCTACGACGTGACCGGCGGCCGCGTGCTGCTCGACGGCGTCGACGTGCGCGACCTCGACTTCGACACCCTGGCCCGGGCCGTCGGCGTGGTCTCGCAGGAGACGTATCTCTTCCACGCCTCCGTCGCCGACAACCTCCGCTTCGCCAAGCCCGACGCCACGGACGAGGAGATCGAGGCGGCGGCCCGCGCCGCCCAGATCCACGACCACATCGCCTCGCTGCCCGAGGGGTACGACACCCTGGTCGGCGAGCGCGGCTACCGCTTCTCGGGCGGGGAGAAGCAGCGCCTGGCGATCGCCCGCACGATCCTGCGCGACCCGCCCGTGCTCATCCTCGACGAGGCGACCAGCGCGCTGGACACCCGTACGGAACACGCGGTCCAGCAGGCCATCGACGCCCTCTCCGCCGGACGTACCACCATCACCATCGCCCACCGGCTCTCCACCGTCCGGGACGCGGACCAGATCGTCGTACTCGAAGCCGGCCGGATCGCCGAGCGGGGCACGCACGAGGAGCTCCTGGCGCGGGATGGCCGGTACGCGGCCCTGGTGCGCCGTGACGAACACACGAACGCGGGAGCGGTTGTTCCCCAGAACGTGTGATCGTCCCTGTTTTCGTTGCTCGACTCCCTTGTGGCGACTGATGATTACGGTGCGCAAGCGACGGGCTGCAGACCGCGACTGCGCAGTCCCACACATGTACCTGTACGAGGAGAAGCACCACCATGAACGTGATCACCAACCTGCTCGCCGGCGTCTTCCACTTCCTGGGCTGGCTCGTCTGACGCTCGCTCGTCCGACGCCTGATCGTCCGAGACGGGCAGTGCGCGGCGCCGCCGGTCCCCCGTCCCAGGGGACCGGCGGCGCCGCCGCATGACCGACGTGTGTGCGGGCTCCGCGGTTTCGCGGGCGGACCGGGTTAGCGTGCGGCCATGACGTACCGGTCCTGGCAGCCCGAACACCGTCGCCGCCGACCCCGGCTCACCCGCCGGGGCAAACTCGCGCTGCTCGTCGGCGCGGCCTTCGCGGTGGCGGCGGCGATCACCGTGCCGCTGCTGCTCCTCGACGAGGACAAGCCGAAGCCCACCCCCGAGAAGCTGCGGACCCTGGTGATCCCGGAGGGCTGGCGGGCGGCCCAGGTGTACGCGGCCGTCGACCGCTCCCTCGGCCTCGCCGAAGGCACCACCCGCGGTGCCGCGGCCGCCCGGGCCGCCACGCTCACGCTTCCCGCGGCCGCCGGCGGAAACCCCGAGGGCTATCTCTTCCCGGCGACGTACCCCGTGGCGTCCTCGACCACCCCCGAGAGCCTGCTGCGCTACATGGTCGACACGGCGGGCAAGCGCTTCGGCACCGATCACATCGGCGCGGGCGCCCAGCGCCACGGCCTGAGCGTGCACCAGACGGTGATCATCGCCAGCATCGTGCAGGCCGAGGCCGACACCGCCGAGGACATGGGCAAGGTCGCCCGGGTCGTCCACAACCGCCTCGCCCGGGGCATGGCCCTCCAGATGGACTCGACGCTCAACTACGCCCTGGGCCGTTCCACCGTGGACACCACCCACGAGGACACCAGGATCGACAGCCCGTACAACACGTACGAACGCACCGGGCTGCCGCCCACCCCGATCGGCAACCCGGGCGATCAGGCGATGACGGCGTCGATCGAACCGGCGAAGGGCGACTGGCTGTACTTCGTGACCGTGCGGCCGGGGGACACCCGCTTCACCGCCGACTACGCGGAACACCAGGCGAACGTCGCCGAGTTCAACGCGAACCGGCGCGCGGCGCGAGGCTGACGGCCGATTCAGCGGCTCGCCGCGGGCTCCAGGTCGAGCAGCCGACGGATCTCGGTGACGGCCGCGCGCCCGGCCCGGTTGGCGCCGATCGTGGAGGCCGACGGGCCGTACCCGACCAGATGGACGCGCTCGTCCCGCACCGCGCGCGTGCCCTCGACGCGGATGCCGCCGCCCTGCTCGCGCAGCCTGAGCGGGGCGAGGTGGTCGATCGCGGCACGGAAACCGGTGGCCCAGAGGATCACGTCCGCGTCCACCGTCCGTCCGTCGGCCCAGGCCACCCCGGTCGGGGTGATGCGGTCGAACATGGGGTTGCGGTCCAGGACGCCGCGCTCGCGGGCGCCGCGGATCGCGTCGGTGAGCGGCAGGCCGGTGACCGAGACGACACTCTGCGGCGGAAGCCCGCGCCGTACGCGCTCCTCGACCATCGCGACGGCCGCCCGGCCCTCCCTCTCGCCGAAAGGCCCCTCACGGAAGACGGGCTCGCGCCGCGTCACCCAGGTCGTCTCCGCCGCGACCTCGGCGATCTCCATCAGATGCTGGGTCCCGGAGGCGCCGCCGCCGACCACGACGACCCTTCGACCCGCGAACTCCTCGGGGCCGGGGTAGTTAGCGGTGTGCAGCTGGCGGCCGCGGAAGGTCTCCTGGCCCTGGTAGCGGGGCCAGAAGGGACGGTCCCAGGTGCCGGTCGCGTTGATCAGGGCACGGGTGGCGTACGTACCCTCCGAGGTCTCGACGCGCAGGCGCCCGCGCTCGCCCTCACGGACGGCGCTCACCTCGACGGGCCGGTGGACGCGCAGGTCGAAGCGGTCCTCGTACGTCGTGAAGTACTCGCCGATCACGTCGGAGGACGGCCGGCGATCGTCGGCCCCGGTCAGCTCCATCCCGGGCAGGGCGTGCATGCCGTGGACCCTGCCGTAGGTGAGCGAGGGCCAGCGGAACTGCCAGGCGCCGCCGGGACGCGGGGCATGATCGAGCACGACGAAGTCCCGGTCCGGCTCGAGGCCGGAGCGTCGCAGATGGTAGGCGGCCGAGAGGCCCGCCTGACCGGCGCCGATCACCACGACGTCGATGTCCCGTACCGCCACGAAATCGTTCACGATTCCACTAACGGCGGCGGGTGCGGGGATCTTCCCGCGACGGGCGTGGATGCGTTCGATCCCGTACGACGAGAGGCAGGATGACCTCATGTCGACCTTCACGACCCGCGTCCTCACGCTCACCACCGGCGCCACCGAGACCGTCACCGACCTGACCTCGGCCTGCACGGACTTCCTGAGCCAGGCGGCCCAGGGCCGCGACGGCCTCCTCCACCTCTTCGTCCCCCACGCCACGGCGGGCCTGGCCATCCTCGAAACGGGCTCCGGCAGCGACGCCGACCTCCTGGCCGCCCTCCACCACCTCCTCCCGGCCGACGACCGCTGGCAACACCGCCACGGCTCCCCGGGCCACGGCCGCGACCACGTCCTCCCGGCCCTGGTGCCACCACACGCGACGGTGCCGGTGCTCGGGGGCCGGCTGGAGCTGGGGACGTGGCAGTCGATCTGCCTGGTCGACACGAACAAGGACAACCCGGAGCGTCAGGTGCGGTTGAGCTTCCTGGGCTGATCAGGGGGACCAGGATCGACCTCGGAGTGGCTGCCGCGCTGGTCATGCCGACAGGCCACTCGTGCTTCGGTGTGCGGATGGTCTGGTACCGGGGCGGGCTGCCCACGGTGTGCCGCGCGCTTGCTCCGTGCCGCGCCCAGCTGGGCGTAGAAGTCGATGAGTTCGGGGTTGTCGACCGCCGCGGGGTCGAGGATCTGCTCGGCGGGGATGCCCTGGAGCAGGCGCTTGACCGGGACTTCGAGCTTCTTGCCGGTCCTCGTGTGCGGGATGGCCGGCACGGAGAGGATCTCGTCGGGGACGTGGCGGGGTGAGGCGCCGGCGCGGATCGCGTCGCGGATCCGGTGCCGCAGGGCGTCGTCCAGGGTGATGCCGGGCGCCGGGACGACGAACAAGGGCATCCAGTAGCCGCCGTCCGGCTCCTCCGCTCCGATGACAAGGGCCTCGGCGATCTCGGGAAAGCGTTCGACGATCTCGTGGATGTCGGCGCTGCCGAGGCGTACGCCGTTGCGGTTGAGGGTGGCGTCGGAGCGGCCGTGGACGATCAGCGAGCCGTGGGAGGTGAGGGTGATCCAGTCGCCGTGGCGCCACACGCCGGGGTAGGCCCCGAAGTAGGCGTCGTGGTAGCGGCTGCCCTGGGGGTCGTTCCAGAAGTACAGCGGCATGGACGGCATGGGCCTGGTGATGACCAGTTCGCCGACCCGGTCGATGACCGGGAAGCCCTCGGCGTCGTAGGCGGCGAGCGCCACGCCCAGGTTGGGGGCGGAGAGCTCCCCCGCCCGGACCGGGGTCGTGGGGGCGCTGCCGGCGAAGGCGGAGACGACGTCCGTGCCGCCGCTGGTGGAGGCCAGGAGGACGCCGGCGCCCACGTGGTCACGGACCCAGGGGTAGGCGGAGGCGGGCAGAGTCGATCCGGTGGAGCCGATGACGCGGATGGCCGAGAGGTCGTGCGCGGAGAGGTCGATGCCCAGCTTGGCCATGGCCAGCAGATACTGGGGGCTGGTACCGAAGACGGTGACCTTGTGGCGGTCCGCGAGCTGCCACAGGATGTCCGGTCGCGCGAGCGGCGCCGGACTGCCGTCGTAGGTGCAGGTGGTCGCGCCGGTGAGCAGGGTGGAGACGACCAGGTTCCACATCATCCAGTGGGTGGTGGTGTACCACAGCAGGCGGTCCCCGAGGCCCAGATCGGTGTGCAGGCCGAGGGTCTTGAGGTGTTCGAGCAGGACGCCGCCGTGGCCGTGGACGATGCCCTTGGGCGGGCCCGTGGTGCCGGAGGAGAAGACGACCCACAGGGGATGGTCGAACGGTACGGGGGCGAAGCCGAGGTGCTCGGTGCGGGCCGCCGCGTCCTCCCAGGGAACCGTCAGCCCTGCGTGCCGGGCCTCGGGCCAGCCAAGGCCCACGTGCTCCACGAGAATCGTGGCCTTCAGCGTCGACAGCGCGTCGGCCAGTTCGAGCGAAGCGGCACGGCGGTCGTGTGTGGTGCCGTTGAAGAGATAGCCGTCCGCGGTGATGAGGACGGTGGGCCGGATCTGGGTGAATCGGTCGGCGGCGGCCTTGGGGGCGTAGTCCTGGCCGCACACCGACCACACCGCGCCCAGGCTGACGGTGGCGAGGAAGGCGATGATCGCGTGCGGGGTGTTGGGCAGGTAGCCCACCACCCGGTCGCCCTGTCCGACACCCAGCTCGCGCAGGGTGGCCGCGACGGAGGCGACCTGGTCGCGCAGCTGCCGACCCGTGATCTCGTAGCCGGATCCCGTCTCGTCCAAAGCGGTGATCGCGGGAGCGTCCGGCCGCAGGTCGCGCAGCGCGTGGTGGGCGTAGTTCAGGGTGGCGCCGGGAAACCAGCGGGCGCCCGGCATGGTCTCCTCGGCCAGCACCCGCTCGTACGGCGTCGCCGCGTCGACGCCGAAGTACTCCCACACCGCGGCCCAGAATCCTTCCAGGTCGGTGACCGACCAGCGGTACAGGGCCTGGTAGTCGGTGGGGTCCTGGACGCCTTCTGCGCCCTGGTGCCGGGCCGCCCATCGGGCGAAGTCGGCGATGCGGCTGCCGGCGGCCGCCTCCGGGTCGGGAGTGAAGAAGGGTTCCGGATACGGCGTGGCGTGCGGGATGCTCATCGTGTGGTGCTCCTCGGCAGGGGTGAGGGCAGGCCCTCGGCGGGGCGGCGGGCCGTGTGCAGCAGCAGGGCCCAGGCGGCGGTGTCGGAGAAGTCGCCGGTGCCGGCGGGGACCGTGTCCAGCACGACGCGATCGGGACGCAGCAGGACGGCATCCGCCCGGCCGCGTGCCAGCCAGGCGGCAAGGGTGCCGTCGTCGCCCAGGTCGTCCACGCGGATCACGCGTGCGCCGATCGACGTGGCCACGGCCGTCACCCGCGGGGTGGGTGGCACGGTGGTCAGGACGGCGAAGGAATCCCCGAGGACGTCATCCAGACGCACGCGTCTGCCGTCGACGACCACCCAGGGCTGCGGGCACGAGGTGCCGGCAAGCACGTGGCCGACCAGGCGTGGGCGGCGCCGTACCAGTGGACCGGCGGCCAGGGCGGGGCTGAGGTCGCGGCTCACTGTCGCTGTCACGCCTGGGATGCGGCAGGCAGCGCCCACGACGGCCCTGCGGATCGCCGCGGCGCGGTCCTGTCCGCCGGTCATGGCCCAGCCGACGACGACCGCGATGCGGATCAGGTGGCGGGCGTGCGGCTTGCGTTCGCGCTCGTAGGTGTCCAACAGTGCTTCGTCCGCGCCCTGTTGGAGAACGCGGGCCAGTTTCCAGGTGAGGTTGTGGGCGTCGCGCAGGCCCGCGCACAGCCCCTGCCCGACGAAAGGCGGGGTGAGGTGAGCCGCGTCGCCCAGCAGGAAGACACGACCCCGGCGCCACCGGTCGGCCAGGCGGGCCCGGAAGGTGTACTGCGCCTGCCGGATCACCTCGAAGTCGCCGCCCGACGCGGCATCACGCGGCAGGTCCACCCAGGGGGCGACCAGCTCGCGCAGGCGCTCCAGCCCCTCCGGGCCGTCCAGGGGCTCGTGGCCGGCCAGCCGGAACTCCCAGCGGTAGCGGTCCTCGCCGATGCGCATGAAGGTGGCCGGCCGGGTCGGGCAGCATATCTGCTCTGCGCCTTCCCAGGTGGACACGCGGCGGCTGGTGCGCACGTCGACGACTCGCCAGCTCTCCTCGAAGTGCAGGTCCTCCCATACGGCGCCGATGGCGTCGCGGGTGAGACCGCCCGCGCCGTCGCAGCCGAGGACGGCATCGGCCCACAGGTGCTCCACCTCGCCGCTGCCGTTGCCGTCGCTGCCGTCGCGGCGGAAGGCGACCCGGACCGGACCCGTCGAACCGTTCGGTCCGTCGGTGTCCTGGGTGACGGACACGACCTCCACGCCGCCCCGCAGCTCGCACTCGGGACGCCGCGCCAGAGCTGCGCGGAGCAGGCGTTCCAGCTCGGGCTGGTCGAACATGCTGGTCTGCGGAAAGCCGTGGTGCCCGTGAGCCGAGCGCGGGAACTCGGCGATCACGCGGCGCCGGGCGTCCAGGAGCCGCAGCCCGCGCGCCGGGCGCGCGAGGGCGGCGAACTCCTCGTGGACGCCGACGCTCTGCAGGATCCGACGGATCTCGTCGTCCACGGCGACGGCACGCGGCAGAGGGTAGACGTCCCGGTGGCGTTCCAGGACGATGCTGCGCACTCCGTGGCGGGCGAGCAGGAGGGCGGCCGTGACTCCCACGGGCCCCGCCCCGATGATCACCACCGGTATCCGGGACGCGGCGCTCACGTCGCGTCCGTCACAGGGGTCTGCTGCTCGCCGAGGTCGATCCGTCCGTCCGGCGTGGCGATCGTCGCGGTGATGAGGTCGCCCTCGCGCAGGTAACGGGGGTTCTTGGCCTGGCCGTTGAAGAACGCCTTCCACTTCAGCGCGGGCGGCAGCAACGCCCCGATCTTCTCGACCGGCTTGGGCGGGGCCTTCAGGGCCGTGCCGCCGGGGGTACCGGTCAGCAGCAGGTCGCCCGGATCCAGGGTCTGGAAGCGGGCGAGCAGGGTGAGCGCCTGCGCGGGCCGTACGATCATGTCGGCGAGCGTGCGGTCCTGGCGCGGTTCGCCGTTGACCGACAGCCTCAGCCGCAGGTCGAGCAGATGAGCGAAGTCCTCGGGCTCCAGCAGGGCCAGGTAGGGCCCCGTCGGTGTGAAGGTCGGGTAGGACTTGCTCTCGTAGAACTGGGTCTTGGTCAGCTGGACGTCCCGGGCGCTGACGTCGTTGGTGAGGACGAGTCCGGCGACGTACCGCGGCAGGTCCCGCTCCTCGACGACGGTGCCCACGGGCAGGGGGGCGCCCATGACGAGACCGAGTTCGATTTCGTAGTCGAGGAACTTCACGTGCGCGGGGCGGACGATCGCCTCGTGCGGGCCGCTGACCGAGCCGGACGCCTTGCGGAAGAAGGTCGGCGGGATCTCGCCGGTGAATCCCGAATCGCGGGCGTGGCTGCGGTAGTTCACCATCTGGGCGACCACCCGGCACGGGGTGGTGACCGGAGGAAGCGCCACCAGGTCGGCGACGGGAGTGCCCGGATCCTCGCTCCCCGCGGCCTCTCGTACGGCGGCGCGGTCGGCGAGCAGTTCGGCGGTGGTGACCGCCTTGGTCTGGATGCGGACGGCGCGGTCGTCCCGGACGACCCACCAGCCGTCGGTGGTGCGCAGAACGTTGGTACTCATGAGCTCATCGCTTTCATCAGGCCCAGCAGGCGTGCGGGGTCGAGTTCGTTGTCGCCGCGCAGGGCCGCCATGACCTCGCGGAGCTTGGCGGGGGACGGGTTCGTGCCCAGGAAGTCGCGAGTGACCGGCGGGCCCCACTGGGCCAGGCCGCTCGCCGACATCGACGCCCAGCCAGGCTCGATGTCGCAGGAGAACAGGTCGCCGTCGGCGAAGTGCTCCAGCATGAAGCGGTCGGGGTCGCGCCAGTAGTCGAAGAGCTGGCTGCCCTGGATGTGCCGGCCGATGCCCCAGCTGCGCCGGTAGCCGCGCTCGGCCAGGTACTCACCGCCTCCGGCGATCGCATCGAGGTCGGTGACCTGGTAGGCGGAGTGGACGTAGCCGTTGCCCGGTCCCAGGTGCATGGCCAGCGTGTGGTGGTCCACGGCCAGGCCGCCCTGGTCACAACGGATGAACGCCATGGTCGGCCCGCGCTCGCGCTGTCCGTCCAGGAACAGGAAGTCGCTGACGATCATCCCCAGGGTGTCCAGGTACCAGTCCAGGGCGCGGGCGAACACCCGTGTCTCCAGCACGACGTGGCCGAGCCGCTGGATACGGGACGGCTCACGGGGCGGTCGCTGGGTGGTGTTCGTACGGCGGTGCTCGGTGCCGAAGTTGAGGGACAGAGGCTGCTGCTCGGGTAGCGCGGGCAGCTGTTCGGCACAGTGGGCGACCCGGACCGGGAAGCCCGAGGGGTCGAGCAGGGCGACCGACTGTCCTCCTCCAGGTACGTCGATGTCCCTGACGGCACCGCCGGTGGCGCGGGCCAACCGGTCCAGGTCGCTCCGCTCGGCCGCGCGGAACGCCGGTCCGATGAAGCGGGAGGTGCGCCCGCGCCGGATGACCATGCAGGGGGAGCCCGCGAACGTGCCGCGCAGCCACAGCTCCCGCTCGGTGCGGGCGGCGATCGCGAACCCGAAGTCACGCGCGAACACCTCGGCTCGGTCCAGATCCGGCTTCTCGAACTCCAGCCAGGCCAGGTCGGCCACCTTGATCACGGGATTCCGGGCGCGCCCGGGGTGCTCGCCGCGGAGGGCACCCCGCTCGCTGTGAAGGTCTTGGTGGGGCGTCTGGGGAGCGGCCCTGTCAACGGGGGTGGGGGGCATGGTGTCCTCCAAGCAACACTGCCGTAATGAGGAAATCATCAACTTTGGCGCTTCTCATCGTCAATAGCTTGAAGCCAGAGAATTGATAAATCCATCAGTCATGGGGGACTCATCGTCACGGTTGCTAGACTGGCCGTATGCCGACGTCAGCCCCGCCCAAGAACCGCTTCGAGCGACGCCGCGCCGAGACCCGTCTCGCGCTCGTCCGTGCGGCCCGGCGGATCCTCGCGGAGACGGGCGACACCAGTGCCAGCATCCAGGCGATCGCCGAGCGCGCGGACGTGGGTTTCGGCTCCTTCTACAACCACTTCGAGTCGAAGACGGAGCTGTTCGACGCCGCCGTGGCGGACGCCCTCGAGGAGTTCGGGCAGGTCATCGACGAGCGCGTACGAGGGATCGAGGACCCGGCCGAGCTCGTCGCGGCGGGCTTCCGGCTGACCGCCCAGATGGCCGACTCCCACCCGGAACTCCTGCGGATCCTGCGCGATCGCGGTCTGGCCCACATTCACTCCGAGGGGGGCCTCGCCCCACGAGCGCTGCGCGACCTGGAGATCGGCATCGCCTCGGGCCGCTTCACCTGCACCAGCGCGACCATCGCCCTGTCCGCCGTGGGCGGGACCCTGATGTCCCTCGTCGCACTGCGGCTGGCCCACCCCGACCTCGACGGTGACGAGGCCGCCGCCGACCTGGCCGAGATGGTCCTGCGCATGCTCGGCGTCCCCGCGCAGGACGCCCACGAGGTCACCCGGCGTCCGCTGCCCCAGCTCGGCTGAGCTTCTTGGGCTCAGTGCCGGACGAACTGGACCTGGGTCGGTTGCACGACGTTCGGACGCAGCGCGATCCCGTCGACCGTCAGTCGTTCGCCGTAGATGTCGGTGATCCTGATCGCACCGCCGCACCCGCTGCCGTCGGCGGAGAGGAAGTAGTTGTAGTCGGTACGGGGCAACGGCCGCCAGCCGTTGCTGCCGCGGACCTCAAGCCGCGCCAGCGGATTGCGGTGGCCGATCGCCTGGATGCCGCACCAATAGGGGCTGGACCCGACCTTGTACCGGATGGAGATCGTGTCGGACGTGCGCGGGCTCAGCAGGCTCCAGGTGATCGGGATCCTGCCGAGCTTGGGGTCGACGAGCTTGGCGAAGGCCTGTTCGCTGAGGTCGAGTTGCCCGGGCGCGCAGGGCAGGGGGCATTCGTTGGTGATCCGGACCGTGACGGAGTTGCCGTTCGCCGCGCGGACGAGCACGTACGCGCCGCACGCCCTGGACGACTCGTAGTCGGTGGTGTTCATCGCCGCGATCATCATGCTGTCGCTCGGGCCGAACAGACAGGAGCCGTCGCCGTTCCCGGCCTCGTAGACGGTGGCGACTCCCTGGTAGGTGGTCCCGGGCTGAATCCGTCCGGCCGCCGGCGCCGCGGCGGGTGTCGTCCGGGGCGCCTTGGTGGCCGACGGCCGCGCCGCCGTGGTGGACGCACCGGCCGTCGGGGCCAGGGTCCCCGTCGCATCCGGGCCGCCTGTCGGGGTGGGGCTCCCGTTCAGTGGCGGAGTGCCGGTCGGCGGTTCGGTCGGGGCGCTCACCTGGGTACTGGCGCCGGGCGCGACCGCGACCGACGCGGCGCCGGTCTCGCGGTCGGGGGCCGAGGCCATGACCAGGCAGGCGATGACGCCCGCAGCGGCAAGCGCCACCGCGGCGCCCGCCCCTAGCCTCTGCCTCTGCCTCTGCCTGCGTCTGCGCCGCCGCGCGGCCTGCCTCGCTGTCATCATGCCTGTCCGTTCGGAAGATCGATTCGACGGTGTACTCCTCAGTGGCCACAGGAGGCACAAAGGTTGCCGACGACTTCACCGAGAACGAGCACCGGCGCCCACTCACCCCTGCCCGAGGTGACTCAGGGATGACTCCTCAGCAGTCGTCAGGGGACGAGGACGAGGACGAGACGGATCGGGTCGCCGACCTTGTGCTCAAGCCGGTTGACCGCATCGGCGGCATCCGCCAGCGGGATGTGGTCGGTGATGGACGGGGCCAGGTCGAGGCGGCCGGCCGCGGCCAGCCGCACCAGCTCGGTGACGGACTCCGGAGTGCCGCCGTAGTGCCCGCGTACCTGCTTGCCCAGGTAGTTGAAGGTCAGGCCCTCGGTGATGGTCAGCGGCGTCGGTGTGATGCCCACCAGGATCAGGGCACCGCCCTGACCGAGCACGGACGCGGCCTGCTCGCGGACGGCGGGCACGCCGGCGCAGTCGAAGGCGAAGTCCAGACCCCGTTCGCCGGTCGCCGCGCGGACGTGGTCGGCGAAGTCGGGGGCCGTCGGGTAGCGGGCGACGTCCGCGCCGAAGGCCAGAGCGCGCGACCGGGCGCCGGGCAGTGGGTCGATGGCGATGACCGGCGCGGCGCCGACCAGGCGGGCCAGGCGCACGTTGTGCGCGCCCACACCACCCACGCCCCAGACGCCGACGGCCTGGGCGGGGCGCACGCCGGCGGTGGTGACGACGGCGGCGTAGGGGGTGGAGACCGCGTCGGGGATGGGGATGAGGGTGTCCTCGCGGGCGAGGGTGTACTGGGCCCAGCCGCCGTCGTAGTCGATTCCGGCGGTGAGCATCTGGGTGCAGGGGCGGCGGCGCACGCAGCCGGCGCACCGGCCGCAGGTCTTGCCGGCCTCCAGGGTCACGCGGGTGCCGACGGTCAGGCCCCGCTTGAGGTCGGGGCCAAGCGTGTGGATCACACCGGAGACCTCGTGGCCGACGGTGACCGTGTCGGAGGTGGCGAACTGCGGGACGAGAGAGCCGTCGATCAGGTGGACGTCCGCTGCTGCGGGCACTCGGCGGCGCGACGCAGGCCCGTCCTGAACTGGCTGACGCCGTGTACGAGAGCATGGTCGAGCCCGAGCTGGAGACGATGCGCGCGGTGATCGACCGCGCCGTCGAGCGTGGCGAGGTGACGGCGAAGAACCTGGCACTCGGTTTCCTGCCCCACCTCATCGCCGGGGCGACCCTCGCCCGACCGGTCGTCGACCGCGCCGAAGCGGACCCCGAGTTCCTCAGCCGCTACGTGGACGACGTGGTCCTGCCGACGCTGCTGAGCCCTGAAGTCCCCTGAACCCGCGGGGCCGAATCATCGGGTGGCACACCTGAGTCGGGCTTGGCCTCGCGACAGTTCGCCGACCCGGTGGAAGACGTTGTAGCCGAGGCCGGTTTCCGGGTATGTGCTGTCTGGGGCGGGTCCTTCAGACCCGTGCTCGTCGCCGAGCGGCCTGGTCGCTCGCGAGGAGTGCCTCGTTGATGAGGCGGACACCCCGGGCCAGGCGGCTCAGCTGGTCCAGTTCGACGGCGTACAGCCTGATCGTGCTCTCGATCGTGGGGTCGGCCACGCCCAGCGTGGGCAGCTCCGCGCGGCAGGTTTGCATCGCCACCCGCACCGCGCGGATCTCGTGCTCGATCTGCAGCTGGGCGTGCCGGGCCAGGAGAACGGGATGGCGCGTGAGGGTGGTGTAGCCGGCGTACCGGGCCGGCAGGAGGTCCCGCAGCCAGCGGACGGCCGTGCTTTCCCAATCGCGGTTGCCGGGGGTCGTGACCGAGTACGGCCAGTCGGTGCTGATCGGAGCGCGGTGATGGGACATCGTTGTCGCCTTAGGAAGGGGCCTGTTCGGCGGGGTGCGGCCGACACTGAGTAGTAAATAAATATACCGTCGAGTACGCAAGGGCATGAAAAAATTCATGAGGGCGACGTACGCGGCGTCAGATCCCCCCACGCGCCTTCTCCGCCGTCAGCAGCGCGTAGCCGAGCGCGCGGTCCGCCACGGCTGTGCGGGCGGCCGCCAGGGCCGTGGGGGCGGCGGCGAGGTCGATGCCGGTGGCAGTGAGCTTGTACGGGGCGGTCATGCGCAGCAGGGTCAGTCTCGCCTCGATCTGGTCGATCATCCGAAGCATCGCGCCGTCGTGGCGTTCCGTGCGCAGGGTGCGCAGGCCGGCGACGGACAGGATCTCCGCGTACTCCTCCAGCGGGCGGGCGTCGGCGATGCAGGCGATGTGGGCGCCGAGGCCGGTGAGTTCGGGCGGGAGCCGGTCGGGGGCGATGGTGACGTCGGTGATGCCGAGCCGGCCGCCGGGCTTCAGCACCCGGGCGAACTCCGCCGCGGCCTGTGGCTTGTCGGGGAAGGTGCACAGCGCGCACTCGCACACCACGGCGTCGAAGACGCCGTCCGGGTACGGGAGGTGCTCGGCGTCCCCGGTGGTGAACCGGGCCCGGTCGGTGAGTCCGGCCGCTTGGGCGGCGCCTTGGGCGAGGGTGGTGTTCGCCGGCGCGTAATCCACCCCCTCGACCTCGGCGTCGTACACGTCGGCGAGCAGCAGGGCGGTCGTTCCGCGCCCGGAGGCGACGTCCAGGACCCGCGCGCCCGGGGTGAGTGCGAGGGCGTCGGCGAGGCGTCGGGTCAGCGTGGTGCCGCCGGGGTGGTAGGAGTCGCCGAGCAGCAGGGCGACGACGTCGGAGGAGTACGCGGCGGCGCAGCAGGACTTGATCGCGTCACTGTCCATCGCGGGATTCCTCCACGGTCTTGGAGCCGTACGGTGTGGTGGTGAGGCGGCCGGCGAGCGGCAGGGCGTTGGGGACGACGTCGGCGACCGGCACGCCGGACATCTGCGCGCGGATCTGCTCCCGGTAGCCGACGGAGTTGTACGCGCAGAACGGGATGAGGCGCCCGTCGGGCGTGATCTCCTCGACGCAGCACTTCATCAGCTGCTTGACGTTGAGGGTGTAGGGGTCCTGGAAGTCCTGCACCACGATCATGAACGCCCTGTCGTTGAGGTCCTTCACGGCCTCGGGCAGGTCGATGCCGCACGCTCCCCCGTAGCCTTCGGCACGGGAGGTACCCCCAACACAGTCCAGGGCCTCGGCCGTGGCGCGCAGCTTCTCCTCGGTGGTCTCCGTGCCCATGAACGCGGAGGCCGACCACAGCTTCTCCAGGGCCTCGCGGATCCCGGCGTCAGGCATGACCCGGTTGGTGACGTAGTCGAGGTGGTCCTCCACGTTGAGCAGCCGCGGGATGGGCACGACCGTGCGGTTGCCCGGTTCGCCGTCCACAAGCAGGTAGGTGATGGAGCGACAGGTCGGGAAGCAGCACGGCACCGGGAAGAAGTCGCCCTTGTGGAACCACTCCGGCCGCTGGGCGTTGATGAGCCGGATGACGTCGGGGTTGGTGAGCCGGTTCAGCGGGTCGAACTCCACGTGCCGGCCGGAGTGGGTCACCGGCTGGAAGGCCACGGAGCGTACGGCGGGGTGATCGATGCCGTACTCGATGATGTCGCCGAGTTCGTGTTCGTTCAGGCCGCGCTCGACGGCGGCGACGAGGGTGACGGTCAGACCGGCCTCGGCGCAGTTGTCCAGGGCCCGCTGTTTGAACGTACGCAGGTCCCGGCCGCGGATCTCCAGGTGGGTGCGTTCGTCGAAGCCGTCGAACTGGAGGTAGATGTTCACCGACTTGCCCGGCACCTGGTTGCGCTTGCCGAGTTCGGCGACGAACGTGCGGTCGGTGGCCAGGCGGATGCCGTTGGTGTTGAGAGTGACGTTTCTGATCGGGCGGGCCAGGGCGAGGTCGATGAAGTCCAGGACGTGCTTGTGGACAGTGGGCTCTCCGCCGGAGAACATCACCACCTCCGCCTCGCCCTCGCTGGCCACGAAGGTGTCGAGCATCCGCGCGCACTGCTCATGGGTGATCGCGTAGCCGTCCGGCTGATGTCCTGAGTCGGCGAAGCAGATCGGGCAGTCCAGGTTGCAGCCCGTGTTGACCTCGATGATCCCCAGGCACGCGTGCTGCTTGTGCTCCGGGCACAGCCCGCAGTCCGACGGACAGCCGTCCCTCACCTCGGTCTGGAAGACGAGCGGGATCGTGCCGGGCTTGTTGAAACGGGTGGAGGACAGGTACTCCTCGGCGTCCCCGTAGACGAGGGCCTCGAACTCACCGTGACCGCGGCAGCGTTTGCGCAGGTACACCTTGTTGTCGCGGATGTTGACCTGCGCGTCGACCGGTGTCTTGCACATCGGGCAGATCGACTTGGTGAACTCGACGAACACCTCGTCGCGGTCCACCTTGCGCCGTGGCTCGGGGGTGGCCTGGGTCATCCTGGACTCCTCCTGCTCGCGAGTGCGCCACGATCCGCAGCACCATGATCCGAACGCTAGGCCCGGATCGGAGCGGAGAACTGTAAGCGCGCTCACGACAGGGCCGAGCGTCTCTCCGCCTCCTGTCCGACCGCTGCCAGGGACGCCGCGACGGTCGCCTCCCAGCGCGGAGCGACCACGCCGCCCCACCACTGGCCCGCCCGCCACAGGTCCGTGGAGAGCTCACCCTCGTACACCAGCCGGGTTCCCGGCCCCCGCTCGCTGAGCGTGAACGACTCCGTGACGGCGGGCACGGGCCCTCGTACGAGCCGGAAGTCGACCCGCTCCGGCCGGGTGAACCTGACCGTCTCCACCGTCGTCGACGTCAGCCGGCCACCCGCGACCGGGGTGTGATGCGCCGCCAGCACCATGTCGGCACCACGCTCCACCACCTGCACTTTCTCCCGCATCGCCCGCGTGGCCTGCCCCAGATACGGCTGGGCGATCACCTCGAAGACCGTCTCGCGGGGCGCCGCGATGTCGACCGTCTGCGGCCCCAGCGGGCGCGTCCTGCGGCCGATACCCACGTCCAGGGGCAGCGCCCCCGTCACCAGCCCCAGATACCCGGCCACCGCACCCCCTACGGCCCCCACGGCCACCAACCCGCCGGTCACCCATGCCATGCCCGCGTCCTTCCTGCTCGGCCTGTTCCTCCGTCTCGGACCGAGGCTAGGGCGGATGCCCCTGCTGATCGGTGAGCGCGCCCACCTTCGACCACCGTCCGGCCGCATACCGTGAGTACGACCGTCACCCCACGAAGGGACACGGGCGTGGAGTCCGCAGCGAAGTCCGTATCCGAGTACGCCGACAGCCGCGCTGCCACCGATGCCCTCCTGAGCGTCCTGCGGGAAGGCCGCATGTCGCCGCCTGCCCTCGCACGGTTCATGAGCCAGGCCGCCCACAGATCACTACGGCAAGCGGCCGACCGCCCGCGCGCCCTGGCCGAGCTCACCGCCCTGCACGGTCTGCTTCTCGCCCTGGCCGCGGGCAGGCGCCCGGGACGCCGCTGGGTGGCGACCAGCTGGGCGCTCGCCGCACTGCACCTGGGCCTGCTGGAACGGCGCGAACGGCTCACCACCGCCGACACGCTCACCCTCATCCGCGCCAACCTCCCGGCGCTGCCCGGCGGGGCGAGCCGCTGGTCCGGGCTGCTGGCGATCACCCTCGACCTCGCCGACGGCCGCCTGGCGCGCCGTCACGGCACCGCCTCCCCGTTCGGCGACTACGCCGACACGTTCGCCGACGCCGCCTACTGGACCTGGCTCACCCTGGGCCACGAGCCCAGCCGCACCGTACGGGCAGCCGCCGTCGCCGCCTGGGCGCTGCCCGTCGTCACCGTCACGGCGATCGCGCTGCGCGGCGGCGCCATGCCCGAGCGGCCCCGCCCCACCCTGCTCCGGCCGGCCGCCGCCCTGCAGGGTCTCGTCGCGCTACGCCACCTCACCCGCCGCTGACGCTTCGTCCGGGGAGGGCCCACGCCAGGCCCGGCCCGTCACATGAGCCGGGAACCCGGGTCTCGGACCAGGGGCGCCGTACCCACGGAGTTGCTCACGTTGAAGGTGATGCTCCCCGCTCGGTAGCGGTCGTCCGTCCATTCGATGGGGCGGCCGTCCGGGTTGCTGGTGAGATGGCGTTGGCGGAGGAGGGGGCTTCCCCGGCGGACGCGGAGCAGACGGGCGTCGTCGCTTCCGGCGGGGACGGCGTCGATGAGGTGTTCGCCGTAGTGGGCGACGATTCCGGCTTCCTCGGCCATGCTGTCCATGATCGAGGCGCAGTCGACGGGCAGCGTTTCGACGGTGGGTGCGACCCAGTCGGCGTATGCGGTGCGCTCCACCATCACCGGTTCGCCGTCCAGGAAGCGCAGCCGCAGGACGTCCAGGATCTCGGCCCCCTCGGGGAGGGTGAGACGGCGCGCCTCCTCCGGGGTGGCGCGGCGGCGTTCACGGTGGAGGAAGCGGCTTGTCGCTTCGTAACCCATGGTCCGTGCCCACTGGGCGAAGCTGTGGAGCTCGGCGAAGCTGTGCCGGCGCTCCTTGCGGAGCACGATGCGGCGGGCACCCTGGCGTGAGCCGATGAGCCCTTCCGAGGTGAGCAGGGCCACGGCCTGGCGCACCGTACCGCGCGACGCGGACCAGCGGGCGGCGAGGTCGCTCTCGGACGGCAGGCGGGCGCCGACGGGGTATTCGCCCCTGAGGATCGACCGGCGGAGTCCCTCCGCGATCTCCACGTAGATCGCCGTCACGACGTCCCCTCCTTGTGTCCGCGATTGCGCACAGTCCGTCACGACGTGTGCTGTTCCCCGCTCACCCTAACCCGCGGGTTCCGCGGCCGGTGCTTCTTCCCGCCCGTCTCAAGTCACCTGCATTCACCTGCGGTTCACCGCAACCGGCTCTTCCGGGAGCCGTGTGCGGGCCGTCATGTCCCGTTCATCTCTCGGACAGCATGCGCGGGCGAACTAGGGGCGGCTTGTTCAGACAAGTTCCGTCACTCGCTCCTGGGAGAACCCGTGCGTAGAACCTCCGTCCGCGGCGCCGCCGTCCTGCTCGGCGCCGTCGTCCTGACCACCGTCACCGCCTGTGGAGCCGCACCCGAGGGCGCGGCGGGCGCCGCAGGCGATGGCGCGAAGGCGGCCACCGCGGCTTCGGCCGAGGACTTCGGCGGCATGGACGCCCTCGTCAAGGCGGCCAAGCAGGAGGGCACGCTCCACGTCATCGCCCTGCCGCCGGACTGGGCCAACTACGGCGAGCTGATCAAGGCGTTCGAGACGAAGTACGGGATCAAGGTCGAGAGCGAGAACCCGGACGCGTCCAGCGCCGACGAGATCGCCGCCGTCAAGTCACGCAAGGGCCAGAAGCGCGCGCCCGACGTCCTCGACCTGGGCATCGCCTTCGCCCGCAGCGGCGCCGAGGAGGGCCTGTTCGCCCCGTACAAGGTCGAGGCGTGGGACAAGATCCCCGCGGGCCAGAAGGACGAGACCGGGCGCTGGTACAACGACTACGGCGGCTACGTCTCCATCGGCTGCGACGCCAAGCGGATCGCGAACTGCCCGCAGACCTTCGCCGACCTCCTCAAGCCCGAGTACAAGGGCAAGGTCGCGCTCAACGGCAACCCCACCAAGTCCGGTTCGGCCTTCGGAGGCGTGTACGCGGCCGCCCTCGCCGACAAGGGCTCCTTCGCCGACATCCAGCCCGGCATCGACTTCTTCGGCAAGCTGAAGAAGAGCGGCAACTTCATCCCCGTCGAGTCCACCCCGGCCACGGTCGAGAAGGGCGAGACGCCCATCAGCATCGACTGGGACTACCTCAACGCCGGCTACGCCGACCAGTTCAAGGACAAGGGCGTCGACTGGAAGGTCGCCGTCCCGGCCGACGGCGTGTACGCCCAGTTCTACTCCCAGGCCATCAACAAGGACGCCCCGCACCCCGCGGCCGCCCGCCTGTGGATGGAGTTCCTCTACAGCACCGAGGGCCAGAACCTCTGGCTCAAGGGATACGCCCGCCCCGTCCTGCTGCCCGCCATGACCGCCGACGGCAGCGCCGACAAGACGTTCGTCGCCAAGCTGCCCAAGGTCGACGGCACCCCGGCCTTCCCGACCTCCGCCGAGCTGGACAAGGCCAAGGCCACGCTCGCCGAGAAGTGGGACAAGGCCGTCTCCTGATGCCGTCCGTCTCCTCCACCCCCACGAAGGGAACCGCCGGCGGCACCCGCCGCCGGCGGCGCGGCCCGCGCACCTGGCTCGCCGCCCTCCCGCTGATCGTCTTCACCGGCCTGTGCTTCGGACTGCCCCTCTGCGCCCTGCTGTACGGCGCCGTGACCCGCACCGACCCGGCCACCGGCGCCACCGCCCTGACCGGTGAGCACCTGAGCCGCTCGCTCCAGGGCCCCTACCTGGGCTCCCTCGTCGGCAGCGTGCAGCTGTCCGCCCTCACCGCCCTGATCGGCTCCGTCCTCGGCGTCCTCATCGCCCAGGCCGTCGTCACCTCCCGCTCCCGGGCGCTGCGCGGCGCCGTCCTCACCGCCTCCGGCGTCCTCGCCAACTTCGGTGGCGTACCACTGGCGTTCGCGTTCATCGCGACCCTCGGCATCTCCGGCGTCGTCACCCAGCTCGCCGACCTCACCTCCCTCGGCTGGAACCTGTACTCGTTCACCGGCCTCACCGTCGTCTACCTGTACTTCCTCATCCCGCTCATGGTCCTGGTGATCCTCCCCGCGCTCGACGGCCTGCGGCCCCAGTGGCGCGAGGCCGCACAGAACGCGGGCGCCGGCGGCCGGCAGTACTGGCGCCACGTCGGCATCCCGGTCCTCGCGCCCTCGCTGCTCGGCGGGTTCGTGCTGCTCTTCGGCAGCGCCTTCGCCGCCCACGCGACGGCCGCCGCGCTCGTCGGCGGATCCGTACCCCTGGTCACCCTGAAGATCGCGGACGCGCTCTCCGGGAACGTTCTGGTCGGCCAGGAGAACGTGGCCCTCGCCCTCGGCCTCGACATGATCCTGATCGCCGGCGCGGTCATGGCCGTCTACCTTCCCCTCCAGCGCAGGAGCGCCCGATGGCTGCGATGACCCCCACCGCCCCGGACGTCGCACCGGAGGGCGGGGCGCGGGCGGACCGGCCCGCCACCCCCGCACGAACCGGCCGCCGATCCGGCCCCCGCCCCCGCCTGTGGCGCGGTCTCGTCCTCGGCCTCGGCGGCGCGTACTTCCTCGTCCCGCTGATCGCGTCGTTCGTGTTCACGGTGCACACCCCCGGCCAGGGCGTCTCCTTCGAGGCGTACACCGCGCTCCTGACCGCCGAAGGCTTCACCGAGAGCCTGCTGCTCTCCCTCGGTCTCGCCGCCGCCACCATCGCGCTGTCCCTCCTGCTCGCCGTACCCGCCCTGGTGGCCGTACGGCTGGGCGCGCCCCGGCTCCGGCCGGTCGTCGAGGTGATGTGCATGCTGCCGCTCGTCGTGCCGCCGATCGCGCTCGTCACCGGCATCAGCACAGTGCTGCGCTGGGGACCCGACCACCTCGCGCGCACCCCGCTCTACCAGACGTTCCTCGCGGTCCAGAACGAGGACTTCCCCTTCGTCCTGGTCCTCGCCTACACCGTCATGGCCCTGCCGTTCGTGTACCGCTCCCTCGACGCGGGACTGCGCGCCCTCGATGTACCCACGCTCGTCGAAGCCGCCCGCAACTGCGGGGCGAGCCGGCCCCACGTGATGCTCCGCGTGATCCTGCCCAACCTGCGTACGTCGCTCGCCGGCGCCGCGTTCCTCACCCTGGCCCTGGTCCTCGGCGAGTTCACCATCGCCTCGCTCCTCGGCTTCCAGCCGTTCGCCGTGTGGATCGTCTCCATCTCCGGAGCCCAGGCCCGGATGTCGGTGGCCGTCTCCCTCCTCAGCCTGCTCATCACCTGGCTCCTGCTGCTCGTCCTGTCCCGGGCGGGCACGGACTCGACCAGCACGCCCGGTGACCGCCGTACCTCCCGCAAGGAGTCCTGATCATGTCCTCAGCCACAGCGGAGCGCCTCGAGCCCGCCACAGCGACGGGAGCGCGTGTCGAATTCCATGGCCTGCGCCGCGCGTTCGGCGACACCGTCGCCCTCGACGGGCTCGACCTGACCGTCGAACCCGGAGAACTCCTCGCCCTGCTGGGCCCCTCGGGCTGCGGCAAGACGACCGCGCTGCGCGTCCTCGCCGGCTTCGAACGGCCCGACGCGGGCGAAGTCCTCGTCGACGGGGCCGATGTCACCCACGTGCCGGCCAACCGGCGCGACGCCGGCATGGTCTTCCAGTCGTACAGCCTCTTCCCCAACCTCACCGCCCGCGACAACGTCGCCTTCGGCCTGCGCGTACGGAAGGTCGGGGCGGCCGAGCGCCGCGCTCGTGCCGCCGAACTCCTCGACCTGGTGGGGCTGCCCGAGCACGGCGACCGCTACCCGCACCAGATGTCGGGCGGCCAGCAGCAGCGGGTCGCGCTCGCCCGGGCGCTCGCCCTGCGGCCCCGCGTCCTGCTGCTCGACGAGCCGCTGTCCGCGCTCGACGCCAAGGTCCGGCTGAGCCTGCGCGAGGAGATCCGGCGGCTCCAGCTCTCCCTCGGCATCACCACCGTCTTCGTGACCCACGACCAGGAGGAGGCGCTGTCCATGGCGGACCGCGTCGCCGTCCTCAACGCCGGGAAGCTGGAGCAGTGCGCGGCCCCGGCCGAGCTGTACCGCCGGCCGGCGACCGCCTTCGTCGCCGAGTTCGTCGGCACCATGAACCGGCTCCCGGGCCGGCTGACCGACTCGGGCCTCGTCGAGGTCGCGGGCACCCGGCTGCCCGTCGACGGCGAGGCCCCCGCCGCCGGAGACGTCGACGTGCTCGTCCGGCCCGAGAACGTCACCGTGACCGCGGACCCCGACGGCGACGGCACGGTCGTCTCCACGTCCTTCCTCGGCTCGGTCACCCGCGTCCACCTCGACCACGCCGGTACGCGGGTCAAGGCGGACCTTCCCTCGCGGGAAGCGGGCGCGCTCGCCCCGGGCGTCCGGGTCACCGTCGGCCTCGCCGCGCATCCCGTGCTCGTCGCGCCGAGGACGACACGGTGAGCGCACTCGCCGCCGTCCTGTTCGACATGGACGGCACCCTCGTGGACACCGAGGTCCTGTGGTGGGACGCCACCGAGGAGATCGCCGCGCGTCTCGGTCACCGGCTGACGCACACCGACGCACCCGAGGTCGTCGGACGGGCCGTCGAGGACACCGCCGCCCACTTGGTGCGCATCACCGGCGCGCCGGACAGGGACGGGGTCGTGACGGCGCTGACCACCGCCTTCCAGGAGCGCGTCGACGAGGGCGCGCCCCTTCGCCCGGGTGCGGGGCGGCTGCTGGCCGACCTGGAGCAGGAAGGTGTGCCGTTCGCGTTGGTGAGCGCGTCACCCCGGTCGGTCGTCGACTCGGTGGTCGGCGGCGCGCTCGCGCGCGTTCCGTTCGCCTTCACCCTCTCGGCCGACGACACCGACCGGACCAAGCCGCACCCCGACCCGTACCGCGCGGCCGCTCGACGGCTCGGGGCGTCCCCGGAGGCGTGTGTGGCCATCGAGGACTCGCCGGACGGAGCCGCCTCCGCCGATGCCGCAGGGTGCCGCGTCCTGGTCGTCCCCTCCCTGCTGCCGGTGCCCTCGGGGCAGAGGCGGACCTTCGCGGACAGCCTGGAAGACGTGTCGCTCGACGAGCTGCGCAGCCTCGTCACCGATGGCACAGCGGCCCTCCCGACGGACAGCCGGCTGGAACCGCGGGTCCGAGGCTGACGCGCGGGGGGCACGCCTTCTGGCAGGTCCGACAGGTCGTCGTCGCCCGAAAGCCGCCCTGCCGGGCCCGTATCCGGGCTCGCAGGGCGGCTTTCCGCGTACGCGGTGGGGCGCCGGCCGGTCAGCCCACGAGCTGGTTCTCCCGTGCGGAGTGCTCCGAGGGCAGCGCACGGTGGTCCGACAGCTTCTCGCCCTCGACGTCGATGTTCGGCAGGAGCCGGTCGAGCCACTTCGGCAGCCACCAGGCGGACGTGCCGAGCAGGGCGAACAGGGCGGGCACGATGGCCATGCGGACGACGAACGCGTCGAAGAGGACGGCGGCGGCGAGACCGAAGCCGATCATCTTGACGAAGTCGTTGTCCTCCACGATGAAGCCGGAGAACACGCTGGTCATGATGATCGCGGCCGCGCTGACCACCCGGCCGCCGTACCGGAACCCGGTGACGACCGCCTCGCCGGGACGGGCGCCGTGGACGTACGCCTCACGCATCCGGGAGACCAGGAAGACCTCGTAGTCCATCGCCAGACCGAAGACCACGCCGATCATGAAGATCGGCAGGGTGCTCATGACCGGGCCCGGCTGGTCGACGCCGACGACGTCGGCGAGCCAGCCCCACTGGAACACGGCGACGACGGCGCCGAGGGCCGCGCTCACCGACAGGAGGAAGCCGAGCGCCGCCTTGAGCGGCACGAGCACGGAGCGGAAGACCAGCATGAGCAGGAGGAAGGCCAGGCCGACGACGAGGCCGAGGTACGGGAGCAGGGCGTCGTCCAGGGTCTGCGAGAAGTCGATGAACATCGCCGTCTGACCGGCGACCATGATCTCGGCGGCGCCCGTCCGGGATTCGAGACCGCTCGCCATGCCTCGCAGGGAACGCACCAGGTCCTCCGTCCTGGTGTCGGTGGGGCCGGTGTCGGGGACGACGTTGACGAGGGCGGTGTCGCCCGACGGGTTGGTGGTCACGGGGGAGACGGCGTCGACTCCGGGGACCCCTTCGAGAGCGGTACGGACCCGCTCCGCCGCCTTCTTCGCGTCCTTCGCCTCGACGGTGACCGTCAGGGGCCCGTTGAAGCCGGGACCGAAGGAGTCCGACAGCATGTCGTACGCCTTGCGCTGGGTGGTGTGGGTGGCCATGGCGCCCTCGCCCGGCAGGCCGAGGTCGAGGCTCGTGGCGGGCAGGGCGACGGCGCCCAGGCCCAGCACGCCGAGCAGGAGGACGGTGAGGGGGCGGCGCAGTACGAGGCCGGCCCAGCGGGCGCCGAGGTTCGGCTTGCGGCGGGCCGCGCGCTTGGCGGCCCCGCGCTGCTGACGCTCCGACAGCGGCTTGCCGGTGTACTGCTTGCGGTCCCGGCGGGCGAGGACCCGGACGGGGGCGAAGCCGAGGAGCGCGGGCACGAACGTGATGGCGACGAGGACGGCCACGGCGACCGTGCCGGCCGCGGTCAGGCCCATCTTGGTGAGCATCGGGACGTTCACCACCGCGAGTCCCGCCAGGGCGATGATGACGGTGAGCCCGGCGAAGACGACGGCCGAGCCGGCGGTGCCCACGGCGCGCGAGGCGGCCTCCGCGCGCTCGCGTCCCTCGGCGATCTCGGAGCGGTAGCGGGAGACGATGAACAGGGCGTAGTCGATGCCGACGGCGAGACCGATCATCATCGCGAGGATCGAGGTGGTCGACGACAGGCCGAAGGTGGCCGCGAGCGCCGTGATGCCGCTGACGCCGATGCCGACGCCGATCACGGCCGTCAGCAGGGGCATTCCGGCGGCCACCAGGGAGCCGAAGGTGAGGAGCAGGACCACGGCGGAGACGAGGATGCCGATCTGCTCACCCGTACCGCCCATCGCCTGCTCGATCTTCACGGCGTCGCCGCCCGCCTCGACGGCGAGACCCGTCTCCCGGGCCCGCTCCATCGCGTCGGTGAGACCGTCGTGCGCCACGTCGGTCAGCTCGGTCGCCTTCGCCCCGTACGTGACGTAGGCGTACGCGGTCGTACCGTCGCCGCTCACGGCGTTCGCCTCGAACGGGCCGGCCACGCGCTCGACTTGGGGCGCCTCGGCCAGGTCGGCGACGAGCCGCTCGACCTGCTCCTTGCGGACGGGGGAGGTGATCTTCTCGGTGCCGGGGGCGCGGATGACGACGCGGGCGGCGGCGCCGTCCGCGCGGGCGTCCGGGAACTTCTCCTGGAGGAGGTCGAACGCCTTCTGCGACTCCGTGCCCGGCATCGAGAAGGTGTCGGCCGGCGGGGCGGCGGCGGTGGAGGCCGCGAAGCCCGCACCGACCAGGGCAAGGAGCCACAGGAGGACGACCAGGCCCCGCCTTCGGAAGGCGAAGCGGCCCAGTCGGGAGAGGAACATGGCCACAGTGGAGGAGTCCTGTTCTGTGAGGCGGTCACGCCGCCGACGGCACACCGGAGGTACGCCAGAGGCGCCGTCGGCGACGGACCGGGTCTTTGCGGGGGAGGAACGGTGCTCATCGGGCACCAGGGACACCGCGCGCAAGGGGCGGACCGGTGTCGGTGGGGAGTTGCCCGCGGAGGGGCGGTCGCTCGGGGCGACTTCGGTGACGCTCGTGGAGAGCTTGCCTCGGTTACGAGGCGGGGGAGGAGCCGCGCTCCGTGAGGGTGATGGCCACGGCGGGGCAGACACCGGCGGCGACGCGGACTGCCGCGTGCCGCTCCTGCGGCGGCCGGGCGTCCAGCAGGACGACGAGGCCCTCGTCCTCGTCCTGGTCGAAGACCTGAGGGGCGGTCAGGGCGCACATTCCGGCGCCGAGGCAGCGGTCGCGATCGACATGGACGTCCATGGGATCAGTTCTCGTCCCAGGTGACCGGCAGCCGGTGCACGCCGTAGATGTTCATGTCCGTCCGCAGGGGCACCTCCTCGGCCGGCACGTCGAGGCGCAACGTGGGGAACCGCCTCAGCAGCGCGGGCAGGGCCACCGTCATCTCCACGCGGGCCAACTGCTGGCCCAGGCACTGGTGGATGCCGTGCCCGAAGCCCAGGTGTCCCGTGGCCTTGCGGTGCAGATCGAGGACGTCGGGGTCGGGGAACCGCTCCGGGTCCCGGTTGGCGGCTTCCATCGAGATGGTGACGCTCTCGCCCGCCTTGATGAGCCGGCCCTCCAGCTCGACGTCCTCCAGCGCGGACTTCACGCTGGTGTGGGCGATGGTCAGGTAGCGCATCAGCTCCTCGACCGCCTGGGGGGCGAGGTCCGGGTCCGTGCGCAGGGCCTCGGCCTGGGCCGGGTTGCCGAGCAGCGCGAACGTGCCGTGGGCGATCATGTTGGCGGTGGTGTCGAGCCCGGCGGCGAGCAGGAAGCCCGCGACGCCGATCAGCTCCTCGTCGGTGAGGTCGGAGTCCTGGGCCAGGTCGCCGAGCAGGTCGTCGCAGGGCGCGGCGCGCTTGGCGGCGACCAACTCGGCCATGTACCCCTGGAGTCCGACCATGGCGGCGTACCGGTCCTCGGGCGTCACGTCCATGGCCATCAGCGTGTGGGTGTGGTCCTGGAAGCGCTCACGGTCGGCGTAGGGCACACCGAGTAGCTCGCAGATCATCAGTGCGGGGATGGGCTGGGCGAAGGCCTTCACCAGGTCGGTTCCGGGCCCGCGGCGCTCCATCGCGTCCAGGTGCTCGGCGGTGATCTCCGCGACCCGGTCGGAGAGTTGCCGCATCCGGCGGACGGTGAACTTGCCCATCAGGAGCCGCCGGAAGCGGGTGTGCTCGGGCGCGTCCATCCCGGTCATGTCGCCGACGGGCGCGGGCGGCAGTGGGCCCTCGGGCCCCCCGGGGAAGGGGTAGTGCATCAGCTCGTACCGCGAGCTGAAGCGGGTGTCGCCCATGATCGAGCGGACCGTGGAGTAGCCGGTGGCCAGCCAGCCCACGTGCCCGTCGGGGTACGTCATCCGGGTCAGCGGGCTCGCCCGGCGAAGCTCGGTCAGGCCGGCGGGTGGGTCGAAGGGGCAGCCGGCGGCGCGCTGCGTGGGGAGCGTGACGGGTTCGGTGGTCTCAGTGGTCTCAGTGGTCTCGAGTCGGGTCGACGGTTCGTGCTGCATGGTGTCCTCCGTGGAGAGTGACGTGTGGTGAACGTGTCGTGCGAAACGAAGTGCCGGGAGAGGAGCCGTACTTACCGCTTCGTGGTGCGGCCGAAGGAGGACCGCGCCCAGACGTAGCCGACGAGGGTGAGGCCGACGCACCAGGCGAGTGTGATGTATCCGCTGTTGCCGATCCCGGTGCCCATCAGCAGCCCGCGCAGGGTCTCGATGGCAGGGGTGAAGGGCTGGTACTCGGCGAACCAGCGCAGCCCGGTCGGCATCGAGTCGGTCGGCACGATGGCGCTGCCGAGGAAGGGCAGGAAGGTCAGCGGCAGTGGGGTGTTGCTGGCCGACTCGGGGGTCTTGGCCACCAGGCCCATGCCGGCCGCCAGCCAGGTCAGAGCCAGGCTGAGCAGCGCGAGGAGTCCGAGCGCGGCCACCCACTCGACGGGTGAGGCGTCGGGGCGGAAGCCGATGGCGAGCGCGACGCCGATCACCAGCGCGATGGCGACCAGCGTCTGGATGACACTGCCGACGACGTGCCCGGTGAGGAACGCGGCACGGGAGATCGACATCGTACGGAACCGGTTGACGATGCCCTCGGTCATGTCGACGCAGACGCCGACCGCCGTGGCCACCGCGCCGGAGGTCGCGGTCATGAGGATGATGCCGGGCGCGACGTAGTCGATGTAGGCGCCGCCGCCGGTGGGGGCGCCGGAGATTCCGGTGCCGAGGGCGCCGCCGAACGCGTAGGTGAACAGCAGCAGCATCATGACGGGCATGGCGACGGTGGAGAACGTCATCGCCGGATAGCGCAGTGCGTGCTTGAGGTTGCGCCGCAGCATGGTCCTGGAGTCGCTGATGGCGTACGCGAGGGTGCTCATCGGGCCATCTCCACGGTGGTGTCGGGGGTGCCGTGACCGGTCAGGGTGAGGAAGACGTCGTCGAGGTCGGGGGCGTGCACGGTCAGCGACTCGGCCCGCACGGCCGCGCCGTCGAGAACGTCGAGTACGGCCCGCAGGGTCGGGATGCTGCCGTCGCTCGGGATGCGCAGCGTGAGTTCCTCGGCGTCGCGTGCGGCCGCGCCGAAGTGGCGTGCGGCGACGTCGAGTTGGCCGGCGTCGGCGAACCGCAGCCGGATGTGCCCGCCGGGGATGAGGCGCTTGAGCTCGTCCGCGGTTCCCTCGGCGACCAGCCTGCCGTGGTCGAGGACGGCGATGCGGTCGGCGAGCTGGTCGGCCTCCTCCAGGTACTGCGTGGTGAGGAAGATCGTCACACCGTCCTGGTCGACCAGATGGCGGATGATCTCCCACATGGTGCGACGGCTGCGGGGATCGAGCCCCGTGGTCGGCTCGTCGAGGAAGATGATCCGCGGGTCGCCGACCAGCGTCATCGCCAGATCGAGCTTGCGGCGCATACCGCCGGAGAAGGTGCTCACGGGTTTCCGGGCGGCCTCCGCCAACTCGAAACGGTGCAGGAGCTCGGTGGCGCGCCGCCTGCCCTCGGCGCGGGGCAGGTGCTGGAGGTCGGCCATGAGCAGCAGGTTCTCCTCGGCGGTGAGGAGGTTGTCGACCGCGGCGAACTGGCCGGTGACCCCGATGGCCGCGCGCACGCCCTCGGGCCGCTCGGCGAGGTCGTGGCCCGCGATCCGGGCCTGGCCGGCGTCGGGCGCGATGAGCGTCGACAGGATCTCGACGGTGGTGGTCTTGCCGGCGCCGTTGGGGCCGAGCAGGGCGAAGATCGTGCCGGTCGGGATGGTCAGGTCGACGCCGTTCAGGACGACCTTGTCACCGTAGGACTTGCGCAGGCCGCGGGCGGAGATCGCCGGCGGGGCCGTGGCGGTGGATGTCGTGGTCATGCAGCCCGCCTCTCGGGAAGCTGGGAAATGTGACATTTCACGGGGAGCATTGCGCCTCCGAGGCGAGCTCGGCGGCTGGTGGGGAAATCAGGCGCGGCGGATCACGATGTCGCCGACGCCGGTACGGGCATGGATCTCGACGGTCTCGTCGGACGTGTCGGGGTTCTCGGCGGCACCGAGCGAGTTGCGGACGGTGCCGATGCGGGAGTTGACGTCCAGCCAGGCCGCGGTGGACTCGCGGATGCCGACCTCCACGTCGCCCGCGGCGGTCTGGAGCTGCATCACGCCCCGGGCCACATCGTCGATACGGATGGCGCCGTTGGCGGACTTGGCCTCCACGGACGCGTGGGCGACGCCGACCGTGATACGGCCGTTGGAAGAGGTGGCCTTCAGATGACCGGTGATCTCGCCGATCGTGGTGTCGCCGTTGCCGTTCTTGACGGTCGCCGCGCCCACGATCTCGCCGATCTCGACCCGGCCCATTCCGTGAATCTCGGCGTCGCCGACGGCACGGCCGACGCGGATGTCGCCGGTGCTCGTACGCAGGTTCGTGACACCCGCCTCGTCGAGCCGGATGTCGCCGAGCGAGGTCTTGACCCGGCACTCCCCGAGCGGGCCCTCACAGGTGTAGTCCCCCAGGGGGGAGGCGGCCTGCAGACGCGAGCCGGCGGGCAGTTCGACGGTCACGTCGATCGATCCGTACTTGCCGAACGGGGAGCGCTTCTTGGGCCCCTTCACGGTCAGGACGCCGTTGGCGTACGTGACCTTGGTCTGCTGCACCACCCGTACGTCGACCTCCTCGGCGCCGTCGCTGGGCAGCACCTCGACGACCGTGTCGGTGCGCTTGCTCGCGGCGATCCGCACGTTGCCGACCTCGAACTCGATGATCGCGGTGATGGGCTCGGGGGTTTCGAAAGAAGGCATGGCTGTCCCGTCCTCTTGGCTCTGGTGTGTGTTCGCGCGGGTGATGCGGTGGTGGTGCGCGGGTGGCGCGGGTGATGTGGTGGTGCTCCGGCTAGCGGACCCAACCGCGGTAACTCTTGCCCGTTCGGGTGGTGCGTGCGGCGGGCTGGGCCGGTCCGCCCGGCTCGAGGGCGAGGGCCACCGCCCGTACCAACCAGGCGTTGACCGACAGGCCCTCCTGGCCGGCGGCGTCCTCGACGCGGGCCTTGAGGGGGGCCGGGAGCCGGAAGTTGATCCGGGCCGTACCGCCCTCGTCGCCGTCCGCGGCCGGTGGTGCCACCGGCGCCACGGGTGGCGCCATGGGTGCCACCGTGTCGGGCACACCCTCGCCCGGGGCGTCGGGCGCGGGCGGCGCCGTCACCACGAACTCGGGGTCGAGCCCCCGCAGCCGCACGTCCACCGAGCCGGGGGCCAGGTCGCGGGTGATCTCCTCGGAGGCAGCGGACAGCGCGTTCAGGAGGGTCAGCCGAGCGGCCGACTCCAGGGGCGCGGTCAGCCGCTCGGCCAGGGCTCGTGCTTCGTCCCCGCCGGCGTTCGCGGCGACCGCGAGCTCCCGGCGGAGGTGATCGACGTAGGGCGTCAGGTCCATAACGTCATAGTGGCATCAGAGTGGCGCCATGGCAAGTCATTGTGGCGCCACATGGCGCCAAGAGGGGCGTTGGTGTGCCGTGGTGGCGCCGTGTGGTGCCACGCACCGACGGCCGAACCCGGCATCCGCGTCACCGGGCTCACGGCCGACCGTCGGCGGGTTGCTCAGCTGTCGGCGTCCTGCGGGTACCAGCGCAGTTCGACCGTGTTGCCGTCCGGGTCCTTGACGTACACCGACTGCGCCGAGCCGCGGGCGCCCCAGCGCGGGACGGGGCCCTCAAGGACGTCGAACGTCCCGGAATCGATGACCTCCTGCCAGTCGAGAGGGTCCACGACCAGGCAGATGTGATCGACGTTGGACTCGCCTCGGGGGCGCGAGAAGAGGTCGATGACGGTGCTCTCGTCGATGCGCACGGACGGGAACGGCACCTTGCCGGCCCGCCACTCCTCGACCCTCTCGGGTGCGAGGCCGAGGGGGCCGGTGTAGAACTCGAGCGCCTTGTCGACGTCGGTCACATTGAGCACGAGGTGGTCGAAGGCTTTGACGCGCATGATGGGTCCTCCGGTCTTCCTGGATTTCGTTGCCTGGCGAGAGACGGCCTACAGGTAGGCCCGCCAGGGCACTTGGGTGCTGCGAACCCGGAGGATAACGGTCGAGGGTAGACGGCAGACGGCAGACGGCAGACGGCAGAGCGCGGGTGCGATCGACGCCTCGTCCGAGGCGCGAGCGGTGCGTGGTGAAGGGCACGGCGGGTAGGCGCGCGGCAGGAGCCATCGGTAGGGCGGAAGGTGGCCATGACGCGGCCCGCGCCCGACTCGTCACGCTCCGCTGCGGCACCCGACGCCTGGGGGCATCGTGATCAAGCCGTCCGACATCGTCTCGTTCCTGGTGGGACTGATCGTGTGGTGGTCCCAGCGACGCCGGAGTTCGCCCGCAGTACCGCGTACGGTGGATGGCACGGGGCTGAATGCAGGAACGGCGACCGGCGGACGCCATGCCCACCGTGAGCCCGGAGCGAGAGGTCGTGAGTCCGAGATGGCGGTCTTCGAGCTGATGGGCGTGGCCTTGGTGTCGGACGAGCTCGGCCGGGTCGCCGTTCCGCTGGACACGGGCGGGCGGGAAGTCGTCGACCTGCCGGAAGGCGCGGTGGTCAGCGTTGCCCTGACCTTCCGGGTCGGCGAGGAGGTCGACGGCCTGGCCTTCGAGGAGGAACGGTGGCGCGCGGGGCACCTCGTCGCGACCACCCGGAGCGCACTCGGCGGGTTCCGGCCGGGCGGACCGTACGAGATCGAGCTGCCGGCCGAGCGGCTTCCCGTCGGGCGGGCGAGTTGCGGAACCTACGACGTGAGGGGGCGGTTCACCGACGCCGAAGACCGCGAACTCGCACGGGAGAGCCACCGCTTGCGGATCGTCCACCAGCGGCCGTCGGCGGCGCCGAGAGGCGTGCGGCGCCGCCACCGGTCGACAACCGCGGCCCAGGCCCCGCCAGGAGCCGCGCGGCACGCATGAACCGCGCCGGCCACGGCACCGGATCGGCACGCTCCTCGCGCACCGCGTGCTGCCGGCCTTGGGCGCGGGCGCCGCGATCGCCCCGCAGTCGATCTTCCGCCACCAGGCGCCGTCCGACTGCGGGGTGACCCCGCCGATCATCCGGCGTGCAGCCGAATGGCGGCCATCCACCGGGCGCGCGGGCACCCGCCGGTGTCATGTCGACGCGTCATCGGCATCCACGCTGCCCTCGGCGACATCGCGGCCGATCTCCCGGGCCCATGCGTCGACCGCGGGCCAGTCACGGTGGTCCCCGTAGCGCAGGCCCATCGCCTGGAACTTCATGCGCCCGGTCCTCGACAGGTGCTCGGGTTGGATGGCGCCCGAGAACAGACGGTGCCCGCGCGGATGCAGCTCGTCGATCAGGCCGCCGACCACATGGTCTTCCTCCTTGGCCACGAGCGCTTTCCACGGGCCTCGCAGTGCGGCAGGCATCCCTACGCTGAAGATCCACACGCCGCGACGGACCAGCAGCTCGGCACCTCGGTGTACGAACGTCAGCGCCTCGGGAAGCCACGCCATGTCGTGAACGGCGCTGCCCACGACGAACACGTCGTACGCGCGAAGATCGTCCACGGCGTCGACGGGCCGCACGTCCGCCTGGACTCCCTGCTCCTCCAGACGGGCGGCGATGCGTTCGGCGATGCTCCGGGTCGAGCCGTGGACACCGGCGTACGCGACGAGCACGCGGACAGCGTCGCGCTGTCGCGAAGGCTCGGGAGCGGTGGTCACGTCCGCCAGTCTTCTCCACCGCGGCCCTGACCGCGACCCGCACGAACCGCGCCGCCGGTGTCCTGTGCCGTCAGTGAGCGTGTCCGTCGTCGTGGGCCGGGGGTGTGGAGGCCGGAGCCGTGGTGGCGGCGCTGGAAGGGCTGGTGGCGGGGGCGGGGTCGTCCGCCGGGGGCTCCTCGGCGGTGCCGTGGCTGTGGCCGCCGCCGGGGGTGGTCTGCGTGGAGGCCGCGACCTCGCGCAGGCCGAAGAAGGCGAGGGCCGCCACGGTGAGAACGGTCAGGCCCAGCAGGCTGAAGACGCGCTGCCAGGGAGTGTCGGCGTCCTTGATCACGTAGGCGACGAAGGAGACGACGATGCCGGCGGGGACGAGGACGGCGCCGCGGGCGGGGAAGTCGTCGAAGTGCTGGAGGCCGCCGCTGAGCATGCCGATGCCGAAGGAGAGCAGCAGCGAGGAGCCGATCACGGCCGCCATGCGCCGCAGTCCGGGCCGCTCGCGGGTGAGGACGAACTCGTTGAGGACGGTGGCGGCGAGGAAGACGAGCGCGCCGTAGGCGGCGATGCGGGTGTAGCGGTCGGGGTCGAGGGGGTGGTGGACGACGGCGCCGCTGATGAGGCCGGCGCCGACGAAGTAGCCGACGTAGCCGAGGTAGCGGGCGGCCAGCGCGCGCTTGCGGGACTGGGCCTTGCGCCGGGCGGCCCGTCCCATGGCCGGAGCGTCCGGCCTGCTGTCCGTCGTGCGGGCGTCGAGGAGCTGGGAGGTGGTCATGTGTGCGGGTTCCTTGGGGTGCTGCGAACGTGGCTCATCACCCGGCGAGCCGCAGGCGGGCGGGTCCGGGGTCGGCGATGAGAGTCAGGGCAGATGGGGGCAAAGAGCCCGGATCTACACCTGCTGCACCACTGAGGTGAGGAAATCTCGCAGGGGAGGAAGGCCGGAGGGCCACGTCCGGGTCCAGGGCTGCGGCCTGGCCTCAGCGAAGGCCGGGGTCCGATCGGCGAGGAGATCCGGGTGCGGAACGGGCAGCTCGCAGCCCTGCTGCGGTTGGCCCGAGGCACACTCCTCGGCGGGATGGGAGTCCCCGTGGCCGTCACCGCGTCCATCGGGTGTCGAGCCGCCGTGGTGATGACCGTCGTCGGTGCTGGTGGACACCGGCTGGGGCACGGCGGCGGCGCCGGTGACGTGCGCGGAGGCGCTGTCGGACCCGGCGGCGTGGGTGTAGAGGAAGGCGAACAGCAGAGCGGCCAACCACAGCAGCCGCAGCGGTCCCGGCGTTCGGCGGGACCGCGTCGTGCCGAATGCAGCCCGGGCCGTGATCACGCCGTGACCCTATCCGGTGGCCGGAAGGCATGGTCCAGCGGCCCCGTCGTCGATCACGCGAAGAGCTGGTTCGTGATCGTGCCTTTCGGTATCAGTTCGTGCCGAGCATCGTCCGCATCTGGGTGATCTCCGCCTTCTGGGCGGTGATGATGTCGTCGGCGAGCTCCTTGGCGGGGCCGTAGGCGCCTTGCTTCTTCTCCGTCTCGGCCATCTCGACGGCGCCTTCGTGGTGCTCGATCATCATGGTCAGGAACATGGTGTCGAAGGCTTTGCCGGAGAGGCCTCGCATGTCGTCCATCTGCTGGTCGTTCATCATGCCGGGCATGGACGAGGCGTCACCGTGGTCCATGCCGTCCATGCCGTCCATGCCGTCCATGCCGTCCATGCCCTGGGGGACCTCTTCACCCCAGGCCGTCAGCCAGGCGGACATGGTCTCGATCTCCGGCTCCTGCGCCTTCTTGATCTTCGCGGCGAGGGCCTTGACGTCGCTGGAGGAGGCCCGGGTCTCGGCCATGTCGGCCATCAGGACGGCCTGGCGGTGGTGCGGGATCATGCCCTGCGCGAAGGCGACGTCCGCTTGGTTGTGTTCGCCTGCCGGGACGGAGACGGAGACGGACGGGGTGGGGCTGGGAGAGGTGGCGGCACCGCCGTTGCCGTCGTCACCGCAGCCGGCCAGCAGGAGCGCGGAGGCGGCGACGGCGGCGGCAACGGCGCTACGGCGATGCAGGGGAGGGGTGGTCTTCATGGGGGCTCCTCGGATCGAAGGGGATCAGGACATACCTGTACGCGGCGGACGGTCCGTGCCGGCGGGCGCCACGCCGCCGAGGCGCCCGCTCCCGTCGCGACCGGAGCCTCCGCTTTTCACGACGTCCGTCCGGTGCGCGCTGGGGTGATGACGTGGCGGAACAGTGCCGTGGCGGCGAGGGTCAGCCCGGCCAGCCAGGCGAGTGCGATGAGGAGGGGGCCGGTCTCGTCGAAGCCCGGGGTGACTGCGGCGTCGATCAGGACTCGGGTGCCGCCGTAGCCGGGCAGGGCGTGCGCCCAGCCGGGCGGATCGGGGCGGAGCATGGGGCTCTGCTCGATGCCCAGATCGACGAAGGGCACCAGAAAGGCGATGAGCACCCCGCCGACACGTCCGAACAGCGGGCCGAGGAGGACGCCGACCAGGCCGTAGGTGACGGCGATCAGGCCGTTGGCGGCGATGTAGAGGCCCCATTGGCGGGCGTCGAAGACGGTGGCGGTCACCGCGAGGGAGGCGGCGGTCGCCAAGAGCGCGCCGAGGACCACGACACTCAGACGGGAGGCGAGCAAGGCAGCCGGGCGGAAACCGGCGAGGGAAAGACGCTGATCACCCGCGCGCGCGTTCAGGACGGTGAACAGCCCGAACAGCGCCGCGAGGGAGGCGATGGCGATCGGCGCCATGGTGCCGCCGTGGATGTCGGGAAGCCACGCCCGCTGGACGGTGGTCAGCCCGCCTTCTCGCACCGTCAGCGACGTGAACTCCGCGGGGGTGGTGGCCACCGCGAGAAGGACGAAGACCGCCGGCACCGCGATGAGCAGCACCCACAGCACCCGGTTGCGGCCGGCCTCCCGCAGCCCCGCCCGTACTCCCGCGGCCAGTTGGGCGGTGGTCGAGCCGGGCCGGGCGTGGCGGCGGGGCCCGGCTGTGCGGCTGGTGGCTGTGATCACCGCCCAACCGACCGCGACGGCCGCGGCCGCCCAGGTCAGGGCCCAGCCCAGATCGCCGACCCGCCCACCGTGCCCCGAGGGCAGGTCCACCATCCACAGCGTCACGAAGTGCGTCGGCAGCACCCGGGTCACCGGCCGGTCCGCCGCACCCATCACCGGGCCGAAGAAGACGTCCAGGAGCCACACGAACAGCAGCAGCACCGTGCCGTTGACCGGGCTGGTCACCGTCGTGCCGATCAGCGCCCCGATCGCCAGGTAGATCACCGCGTACATGAGGGTTCCGGCCGGCACGCGCCCTGGGTCTTCGCCGAGTCCTGTCCGCAGCTGAAGGGTCAGCAGGGCTGCGGCCGTGGCCAGCAGGGCCAACGCGAGACCCGTGGCCATGCGGGCGGTGACGAGGCGGCGGGGGGCCAGCCCCGCGAGGACCAGGCGGCGATCGGCCGCGCGGGCGGCGCGCATCTGGAAGTACATGGCGATTGCGGCGATGAAGCCCGCGGCCCACCCGGCGGTGGCGGTCTGCACCGCGGGCCCTCCCGTACCGCCGAGCAGTTCGGCGGCGTCCGCCAGCGGGCGCGCGGCCACCACCACGAACACGACAGGCACCAGCACGAGCACCAGCAGGTTCACCGGGGTCCGGGCGGCTTCGGCCAGGAACCGGCGGACGAACGGCAGGGCGGACGTCATCGCGGCACCGCCCGCCCGTCCCGCAGGTCGACGATGCGGTCGAAACGCTCCTCGTCGGTGACGAAGTGACTGATGATCAGAACAGCCCGTCCCGTTTGGCGACGCTCGCCGACCAGGTCCCAGAACTTCAGATAGGTGTCGAAGTCGAAGCCCGCGTACGGCTCGTCAAGGAGGAGCACCTCGGGGTCCGCGAGCAGGGCCAGGCCCAGGTTGAGTTTGGCCAGGGTCCCGCCGGAGAGGTGGTCCGCACGGGTGCCCGCGTAGTGTTCGAAGCCGAGCGCCGTGTAGATCTCCCGTCGCGCGCGCCGCTCCGCCTCGCGGGTCATGGCGTAGGCGCGGCCGAACAGTTCGAGATGCTCGTCGCAGGTGAGGCGTTCGTAGACGACCGGCTCCTGTGGGCAGTAGCCCAGTCGCCCCGTGTACGTCACCGTACCGGCGTCGGCGGTCAGCAGGCCGACGAGGATCTTCATCAGGGTGCTCTTGCCGGAGCCGTTCTCGCCGACGATGCCGACCACTTCGCCCGGTGCCAGGGTGATGTCGACGCCGCACAGCACCGGAATCCGGTGTCGTGCCGGCCATAGGCCGTGCGCGTAGGCCTTCTCGATCCCGGTCGCCTCCAGTACCGCGTGGTGAACGCTCACGGCCGGCTCCGGTCCTCGGCCCCCTCACGGGGGTGAGGCGGCAGGTCGCGCAGCGTGTCGGCGTAGGCGTGGACCAGCGCGGCGGCGATGGCGGAGGCGCCCCACAGGCCCCAGGCGGCGGCGGGCGCGTCGGCGGTCAGGAGGGCGGGTACGGGGAGCACGCCGACGGCCAGGAGTACGAGGGCGGTGCGGTGGAGGGTACGGTCCAGTCCCGCGGGGGCGCGACGGTGGCGGCGGGCGAGGTGGACGGCGCACGCGATGGTCGCCAGGTATCCCAGGAGGATCAGGGTCCAGACAAGGGTGTCCATGTCCGTCTCACCTCCGCGTGCGGGCGCTCATGGCGTTCACCCCGTCATGCCGTCGACGTGGGCGACCCGGTCGGTCAGGGCCGCCCGGATCCGGGGTGCTGGTGATGGTCGTGCTTGTGCGGCGGATCGCCGTGGTCCCTGGGCTCGTCATCCTTGCCGTTGCCGCCGTTCATGCCGTTCATGCCGCGCATCATGAAGAACATCATCAGCGGGCAGGCGACGGCGAGGGCCAAGAGGGCGAGCGTGCCCACGGGCACGCCGAGCGCCAGCGCACCGACGAGGGCGATGGCGAGCGCGATCGCGTACAGGCCGAGGTTCTTGTTGTTCATCACGGCGCCTCCTTCGGGAGACAGCGGGCCCGCGACGTGCGGCTCCGGACGGCGAGTGTGGGCCCGGCGCCCTCCTCGGCAGCTCCGCCACCGTCATGGTCGCTCGGTTTCGGCCGTGGATACAGGGCCTACCGGTCCCAGGGCGCTGGGCCGACCAGTCCCTGCTTCGCCAGGCCGGGGCTTTCGGCTTCCAGCGGCACGCTGTACCGCCCCGCCCCGCCCTCGCCGTAGGCCTGGCCGGGAGCTCCCGGCCAGGCCGCCTTCCTCGCAGCTCACGCCCGTCAGCCGACGGGACGGGCCTCGTACTCACCGGCCCGGCGTACGGCAGCCGCCAGCACGTCCGTGTCCACCTCGGCACCCTCCTCGAAGCGGACCGTGCTGCGCCCACCCCGGACGTCCGTCCGCGCCGATCGAACGCCGGGGATCTCCTCCAGCTCGTCGTCGATGAGCAGACCGCAGCTCGTGCAGTGCATGCCGTCGATCTCCAGGACCACGACGGCTCCCGTGACCGCTTCCCGCTTCTTCCTGCCGCCGAACAGTCGCATGATCACGCCTTCTCGAAGTCGATGGAACCGGTCTGCATGCCCATGGCGCAGGAGAACAGGAGCTTTCCGGGATCGCGGGTGCCCAGGTCGATCTCGGTGTCGCCGTTGCGCTCGACGATCTCCTGGACGCCGAGTTCCGGGATGGTGAAGGCCCGCGCGCAGCCGCCCGAGTCCTTGCCACGCAGCACGAGCGTGGTGGGCACGCCGGCCTTGGCCGTGAACCGCGTCGGGGTGTAGAAGTCCGTCACGGTCAGGGTGATCACCTGGCGGCCGGAGGCGTCGACGCGCACGGGTGCGTCGTTCGGGGCGGGCGGCTCCTCGGCACCGTCGGGGCTGTCCGAGGCGCCGGGCTCGGGGGAGAAGACGGGCACGGCCGCCGACGAACGCGTACCTCCCTGGTTCAGGCTGACCCAGCCGCCCGCCTGGAGCCCGGACGCCACCGTCCAGACCGCCACGGCCAGGACCACCACGCCCGTGAGCGCCGCGAGCTGTTCGGACACGGCCCTACTGGCGCGCCGGAAGAGGTAGCCGAGGGCGGCGAACAGCGGAGCCGTACCGATCACGAACCCCGCCATGACGGCGGCGCCGGCCACCGGCGAACCGGAGGCCACCGCGATCAGCTCCACGGACAGCGTCACACCGCAGGGGACCAGGACGGTGGCGAGACCGATCAGGGCAGGAGTGGCGAGCGATTCGGTCCTGGCGCTGCGCCGGAACAGCCGGCCGAACGAGGCGGGCGCGCGCGGCACCCAGCGAGCCACCGCCTTGACCCCGAACAGGTCGAGCGCGAACAGCACCATCAGGAGGCCGGACGCCACGAGCATCACGGCCCGTGCCCGCGGGCTGGGCTGCAGGACGTCACCGAAGACACCGAGGAGCGCCCCGAGGAAGGTGTGGGAGACGAGTTTGCCCGCGAGGAACGCGCCGACCGGGACGAGCGCCCTGGGCTCCGGGGGAGCGGCGGGCATCGCCTTCGCGGGTGAAGGGCCCGCGCCTGCCATGGCGGGGACGTGGATTCGGACGCGGGCGGGGGCTGCGGTGGCGGAGGCGGAGGCGCGGCGGGTCACCGCACCGGCGAGCAGGCCCCCTTGGACGGCGGCGCACGAGGCGCCCCCGGCGATCAGACCGGTCGTGAGACCGGTGACGAGCAGGGCGATGGACGACGGCATGCGTCGGGACTCCTGAACGGGACGGGCGGCACGCACGCGTGCCGAAGTGGACGTGATGGCTGCTGCGTCCGGGGAAGGGATTCCGCGGACGGGGCGCCGTCACGTCCGGATGACGCACAGACGGGTCGGTTCAGGAGGGGAGGGGGGAGCGAGGGGCGGCGGGACACCGGAGCGCGGCGGTCCCGGCTGCATGAACGCCGGTGACTTCGCGGCCCCGGCATGCGAGCACGCACTCTGCTCGCCGCCGACCGGCGGGACGGACGACTGCGCACAGTCGCTCACGCTCGACATCGGGCAGGGCCGCTGAAGGCTGTGCGCGTCGGAGACGGACGAGGCCGGGCCGGCCTCGTCCGCGTGCATCCCGGGAACCATGTGGCCCACGCCGCTCATGGACCGCACCGAGCCGGCCATGCCCGGGATCGCCGTGGCCGGACGGGCCATCCCGGTCAGGCACAGTGTGACGACGCACGCCACCAGCAGCACAGGCAGCAGCCTGAGGCGGGATGGCGCGGCGGTGGTCACGAGCGGCATCGTAGTGGCACCCGGGTGCATCGCCGTACGTCAGTGGTGGTCGCCGCTTTCCACGGAGAGGCGCTTGGTGAAGGTCTTCCCCGCGTCCTGGGACTCGTAGATCCCGTCCTGGGTGGCAGCGAGGAGGTGCCGGTCGTCGACGGCCGTCAGCGCCTGAGGTTGTCCTCCGGGCACCGTGGCCGTCTTCCTCCAGGTCGAGCCGCCGTCCGAGCTGAGGCTCAGAGCGCCGGTGAAGTCGATGCCGAACAGTGAGCCGGGCGACGCCCAGGACAGGTACTCCATCCCCGGCCCCTCGCCGGGACCGAAGGTCGCGCCGCCGTCCGTGCTGCGCGCGACGCCCTCCGCCGTGGTGGCGACGACCCGACTCGGGTCCGCGGGATCGACCGCGAAGTCAAGGGCCTGCAGCTGTGCACGGTTCTGCCAGCTCGTACCGTCGTCCTTGCTCACGCGCAGCAGGCCGCGGGTGCTGTCGTACCCGTAGATGACGCCCTTGGCGTGGTCCAGGCTGTGGAAGTCGGCCTCGCCCTTGAGCGAGGCGGACTTCCACGACCTTCCCGCGTCGGTGCTCTTGATCAGTCCGTGGTCGGCCGGCTGATCGCTGCCGGGCGCCGGGTGGCCGCTGGCCAGGAAGGTCCTGGCACCGGCCACGGTGAAGCCCATGAAGTCGTCCCTGCTGTCCCCGACCAGCCGCGGGCTTCCCGTGTCGTCCGCGGTGAAGATTCCCTCGTGCGTGGCCACGTAGAGCCTGCCGTCTTCCGGGTCGATTCCCAGGCCGTGGATGTGGCTGTGCAGGGCGGGGGCCGGCTTGGCCCGATCGCCTCCGGCCGTGGCGTCGTCGGGGGTGGTGCCGCTGCCGCATGCGGCAAGGAGGAGCGCACCGACGGCGATGGAGCCTGCGGTGGCGAGTGAGCGGGTGCGCGGTCGGCGGAACGGAAGCGTGAAGGCGGGCATGCGTGATTCACCTCGGGTTGTCGGTCGTACGGGGAGCCGCTGGGGAAGGTGCGCGGCGGCCTATAGCCGTAGGACCGGCAACCGGGTGGTGTGGGGTTCTCGTGACGGTGGGGCGGATCGCGGGCTTCCGGCGAACCCCGCCCCGCACGTGGGCGACCAGGCGGGGTGACGGGTAAGCGCGGGCCGAAGCGGCGAAGGGGCCGCGGAGGTGCTGATCACCGCGACACACAGTGCCGCCTTGTCCGTGGCGCCGAGGGGGTCGGTGAGCGCCGACGACCAGTCGTGCCGATCCGAGGGGTGCGCGGAGCCGTCGGCCGTAGGTTCTTCGAAGGCTCGTCCCGCGCTGTGCGAAGCGGCGGCCATGCCGTGGACCGGCGAACCATCCGCATGGCCCACGGAGTGCATGACGAACACGGCGAGTACGAGCACTCCGACGAGCAGGAAGTGTCCCCGGACACCGCCTGTGCGTGCGTCTGCGCTCCCGTTCATGTCCGACCTCCGCGCGGGACACTATCAACCGCCGCAGGCGGTGCCACCGCCGTCCCGCGTGGGGGCGGTGAGCCGGTCCGCTGCGGCGGCGATGCCCCGGCGGTACGCTCGCTGTGAGCGTCGGCGCCGGGCACGATGGGGCCAATGAGGTCAAAGCGTCCACCTGTGCCTACGTACAGTGATCGGCTGGGCGGTGCCGACGGCGGTCGTCGAGGAGGTGGGCGATGGTCGGCAACACCATCGACTTCACCGAGGAACGGGCACCGTGCGGGTGGATCGTCGATGGGCTGCGCTACCAGGAGGACGACACCGCGGGGCTGTTCATCGACGAGGTGACCTACGCATGCGGCTGCCTGCAGGTCCGTCGCGCGTTCCATGACGGCAGCACCCACGTCAGGATCGTCCGCCACGACGGCACGGTCCTGCTGGACGAGCGCAGCGCCGAGCACGAGGCATGACGGGCCGCGCGGGATCAGCGCCGACAGACAGGTGGTGACATGACCGCTTCCCATGACGTCGTGGTGATCGGGGGCGGAGGCGCCGGACTGCGTGCGGCCATCGCCATCGCGGAGACCGATCCACGGTTGAGTGTGGCGATCATCTCCAAGGTCTACCCGATGCGCAGCCACACCGTCTCCGCCGAGGGCGGAGCCGCCGCTGTGGCCGGCGGCGACGACAGCCTCGATGAACACGCGTACGACACCGTGTCCGGCGGGGACTGGCTGTGCGACCAGGACGCCGTCGAGGCATTCGTCGCCGAGGCGCCCCGCGAACTGCTCCGCCTGGAACACTGGGGCTGCCCCTGGAGCCGCCAGGACGACGGACACATCGCCGTACGGGCGTTCGGCGGCATGAAGAAGAAACGTACGTGGTTCGCCGCCGACAAGACCGGCTTCCACCTCCTGCACACGCTCTTCCAGACCGCGCTGTCCTACCGGGACATCGTGCGCTACGACGAGTGGTTCGTCAGCACCCTGCTCGTCGACGACGGCAAAGTGCGCGGCGTCGTGGCGATCGAGCTGGCCACCGGCCGGGTCGAGACCATCACCGCCCACTCCGTCATCGTGTGCACCGGGGGCTGCGGCCGGGTCTACCCGTTCACCACCAACGCCAACATCAAGACCGGCGACGGCATGGCCCTGGCCTACCGGGCCGGCGCACCGCTCAAGGACATGGAGTTCGTCCAGTACCACCCCACCGGTCTGCCCTTCACCGGCATCCTGATCACGGAGGCAGCCCGCGCCGAGGGCGGCACACTCCTCAACAAGGACGGCTACCGCTATCTGCAGGACTACGACCTCGGCAGGCCCGAACCGGGTCCGGTGCTGCGCAGCATGGAGCTGGGGCCGCGGGACCGGCTGTCGCAGGCCTTCGTGCACGAGCTCGACAAGGGCAGGACCACGCCGACGCCGCACGGGCCCGTCGTCCACCTCGACCTGCGCCATCTGGGCGCGGAACTCATCGACACCAAGCTCCCCTTCGTACGGGAACTGTGCCTGAAGTACCAGAACATCGACCCGGTCCGGGAGCTGATCCCGGTGCGGCCGGTGGTTCATTACATGATGGGCGGCATCCACACCGACATCCACGGCGCCACCGGTCTCGACGGCCTGTACGCCGCCGGCGAGGTGGCCTGCGTCAGCATCAACGGCGCCAACCGGCTGGGCTCCAACTCCCTCCCGGAGCTGCTCGTCTTCGGCGCCCGCGCCGGCCGGGCGGCCGCCGAGTACGCCGCGAGAGCTGCCGGTTCCGTGGGGTCCGGCCCGAGCGCCGCGATCCTCGCGCAGGCCCGGGACGAGCACCGCCGGCTGGATCGCCTCGTCGCGCACCACGCCGAGGGCCGGGACCGCATCGCGGACATCCGTAGCGCGATGCAGGACACCATGGAGAGCGGTGCCGGGATCTACCGGGACAGCGACTCCCTGACCACGGCCGCCGAGACACTGCTCGACCTGCGGGAACGGTTCGGCGGTGCGGCCGTCGACGATCACAGCCGGACGTTCAACACCGATCTGACAGCCCTGCTCGAGCTGTCGTTCATGCTGGACGTGTCCGGGAGCATCGTCCACAGCGCGCTGCGCCGCGAGGAGTCCCGGGGCGCGCACCAGCGCACCGACTTCCCCGCGCGGGACGACCGGCGGTACCTGGCCCATTCGCTGATCCACCGTGAACCCGACGGCACCGCACGGGTGGAGTACCCGCCGGTGACCGTCACCCGCTGGGCACCCGGGGAACGCGTGTACGGGAGGCAGGGGCCATGACGGACCGGATCACCCTCCAGGTGGCCCGCTACCGGCCGGAGCAGGAGACCGAACCGACCTGGCAGGCCTACGAGGTGCCGCTGCGCAAGGAGTGGACCGTCCTGGACGGGCTCAACCACATCAAGGACCACATCGACGGCACCCTCTCCTACCGCTGGTCCTGCCGGATGGGCATCTGCGGCAGCTGCGGCATGACCGTCAACGGCGAGCCCCGGCTGACCTGTTCGGCCTTCCTGACCGACTCGGCTCCCGGCCCGGTACGGGTCGAACCACTCGCCAACTTCCCCGTCATCCGCGATCTCGTCGTCGAGATCGGCGACTTCATGAACAAGCTGACCGAGGTCAAGCCCTGGATCATCCGCGACGAGCACAAGCCGCTCGACGAGGGCGAGTATCTGCAGACGCCTGACGAGATGGACGAGTACAAGCAGTACAGCATGTGCATCAACTGCATGCTCTGCTACTCGGCTTGCCCGGTGTACGCGCTCGACCCCGGCTTCGTCGGCCCGGCGGCCGTCGCTCTCGCGCAGCGCTACAACCTGGATCCGCGGGACGAGGGAGCCGCCGACCGGCGCGACGTCCTGTCGTCGGCCGAGGGGGTCTGGGCCTGCACGCTGGTCGGCGAGTGCACCACGGCCTGCCCCAAAGGGGTCGACCCGGCGGGTGCCATCCAGCGCTACAAGCTGACGGCGGCCACACAGTCGCTCAAGGACCTCCTGTGGCCCCGGGGCGCGCGATGAGCGGGACACCACGGCCGGCCCTGTACCGCAAGCCCGTCCCCACCTTCTGGTGGCTGGGGCGCCGCGCCTATCTCGTCTTCGTGCTGCGGGAGCTCAGCAGCGTCTTCGTCGCCTGGTTCGTCGTGTTCCTGCTGCTCATGGTCGGCGCGATCGCCGACGGCAAGGGCGCGTACGAGCGGTTCCAGGACTGGAGCGACAACTGGTGGATGATCCTGCTCAACACGATCGCCCTGCTCTTCGTCCTGCTGCACACCCTCACGTGGTTCAACCTGGCACCGCGCGCCCTGGTGGTACGACTGCGCGGCCGCCGCGTCCGGCCGCGTTCGATCGTGGCACTGCACTACCTGCTGTGGGCGCTGCTGACGGCGGCCACGGCGTGGCTGATCCTGGAGGGGTAGGGCGATGGGCAGGAAATCGCCGGAACCGCTGATGTGGCTGCTGTTCAGCGCGGGAGGAATGGCCGCCGCGCTTCTGGTCCCGGTCCTGCTGTTCCTGTTCGGTATCGCCTTTCCTCTGGGCTGGCTCGGGGACCCCGGTCACGCGCATCTGCTCTCCGTGCTGCGTCACCCCCTCACCAAAGCGATTCTCTTCGCGTTGTGCGTCCTCTGCTTCTTCCACTGGGCGCATCGCTTCCGCTACACGCTGTACGACGGCCTGCGGCTGAAGAAGCTGAGCAAGGCGATCATCGTCTTCTGCTACGGAGGCGCCGTCCTGGGGTCGGTCGCGGCCGGGTTCGTGGTGTTCCGGGTCTGACGTGAAGAAGCCGCACGAACTCTGTGAGGAGTTCGGGTCGCACTCGCGCCTATTCGGTCGGCGAATTCCTCATAACCGTGCGGGGAGCGGCTTGTCGCATCATGCGAACTCATCGGTAACTCGCGACGAAACCCGAGGTCCTGGCCATGCACCGCGCTGACCAGGCAGAACTCTGTGCGGTGGTGACGGCCGGAGACGCATTCATGGATTTACGCGGGCGGGGTATGGTCGAGCCCGCTCGCACGCCTGGGTGCCCGTCAAGTGCGGCATATACCACCACCTTTGAAGGAGTGGGCGTGAATCACCGGTAATTCCGAAAGGGAGAGGGAAAACGGGGCACACTCGGACCCCACGTGCGAAGACCGACCGAATGATGTTCGAGGCGAGGCGAACCGATGAATGCTCCGACCACCACGTCGGCCGACGGCTGGTTCGGGCGAGACCCGAGCGGGGGAACGACCGGGACCGGGCAGGATCACCAGGGGGCACAGGGGGCACAGGGGGCACAGGGGGCACAGGAGGCCCCGGAGGTCCGGGAGGCCCGGGAGGATGGGGCGGACCGAATACCCGGCGGCCCTGTCACAGCGAGACGCCCCGAGGACACCTCCGACGCCGCTCTCCTGCGCCGCACCATGGCCGAGATCGAGCCGATCGCCGACAAGGTCACCTCGTACTTCTACGCCCTGCTCTTCCTCCGCCACCCCGACCTGCGCGCCCTCTTCCCCGCCGCGATGGACACCCAGCGCGACCGCCTCTTCAAGGCACTGCTCACCGCCGCGACCCATGCGGACGACCCGGCCACCCTGACCGCGTACCTCTCCCACCTCGGCCGCGGGCACCGGAAGTACGGCACCCTTCCCGAGCACTATCCGGCCGTGGGGGAGTGCCTCATCGGCGCCCTCTCCCGCTACGCGCCGCAGAGCTGGGGGCCGAGGACCGAGGCCGCCTGGGTGGGCGCCTACACCGCGATCTCCCAGATCATGATCGACGCCGCCGCCCAGGACGAGCTGCGTGCGCCCGCCTGGTGGCACGCGGAGGTGGTCGCCCATGACATGCGTACCAGGGACGTCGCGGTCGTGACGTTCCGGCCGGACCAGCCCTATCCCTTCCTCGCCGGGCAGTACGCCGCGCTGGAGACCCCCTGGTGGCCGCGCGTCTGGCGGCACTACTCCTTCGCTTCCGCGCCCCGCTCCGACGGGCTGCTCTCCTTCCACGTGAAGGCCGTTCCGGCGGGCTGGGTCTCCAACGCCCTCGTGCACCGCGCCCGCCCGGGAGACGTGATCCGTCTCGGTCCACCCGCCGGATCGATGACCGTGGACCACACCACCGACAACGGGCTGCTGTGTCTCGGCGGCGGCACCGGAATCGCGCCCATCAAAGCCATGGTCGAGGACGTGGCGCGGCACGGCCACCGCCGTTCCGTCCAGGTGTTCTACGGAGCCCGCCGGGACCACGACCTGTACGACATCGACACCATGCTCCGCATGCAGCAGTCGCACCCCTGGCTCTCGGTCCGTCCGGTCGTCGACGACGGCCCCGTCGGCAACCTGTGCGGCCGGCTCCCGGATGCCGTGTGCCAGTACGGCCCGTGGCACACCTACGACGCGTATCTGTCCGGCCCGCCCGGCATGATCCGCCGCAGCGTCGACACCCTGGTGGGCATCGGCATCCCCACCTCCCGCATACGGCACGACTCCATCGAGGAACTGGTCGGGGCAAGGAATTGAGCACATTCGAACAGACCGGGCAGCGGCAGCGGCAGGGGACGCGGCAGGGGACGCCGGCACGCACCACCCGCCCGGGCAGCGACGGCGAACATCTGGTCCAGCAGCGCACGGGCACCACCGAGCGCGCCGACACGTTCTACGCCGAGCAGGTCCTCGACCGGCTCAACACCCGGATGCGGGAGTTCGTGGCACGACAGGAGATGTTCTTCCTGGCGACCGCCGACGGCGACGGCGAGTGCGACAACACCTTCCGCGCCGGCCCGCCCGGCTTCCTGCACGTCCTGGACGACCGGACCCTCGCCTACCCCGAGTACCGGGGCAACGGCGTCCAGGCCAGCCTCGGCAACATCGAGGAGAACCCCCACGTCGGCATCCTGATGGTGGACTTCCTCCGGGACCGCATCGGTCTCCACGTCAACGGCAGGGCACGGATCGTGGCCGACGCCGACATGCGCCGCGCCCATGCCGGGCTCGCGATCGACCCCGTGCCCGGCCGCCGTGCCCAGGCGTGGGTGGAGATCGCCGTGGAGGAGGCGTACATCCACTGCGCCAAGCACATCCCGCACCTGCAGAAGGTGCCGCCGCGCGGCCCCGGCCGCGCGTGGGGAACGGACGACCACAGGCGCAAGGGCGGCGACTTCTTCGGAGCCGCTGCCGAGGCGCCCGAGCGAGGTCCGTACCTTCCGCCGCCCCGCGCGGACGCGGCGACATGGCGGGCCGAGGCCGAGAAGGCGCTGGAGAAGGCCGAGCGGCGCGCGGCCGAGGCCGAGTCCGAGGAGCAGGCGTTCGGCGGCTGGTTCAACAGAGGCGCGTCCGTATGAGCCGGCGGCGATGTGCCGTCGCGCACATCGCCGCCGTCGCGCCCTTGGATCAGTCGGCGTCCCGCGGGTCGAACGACGTGGTGTCGGTGGTCAGCGGCTCGGGGAACGCGCCGGCCACGGCCTCCCACCGCGTCAGCTTGAAGTTGGTCGCTTCCCTGTCCCCGTCCGCCGGGGTGGCCTCACCGTCGTGGGTGATCAGCAGCCCCTGAGGGAAGGCCCTGCCCAGGGGGACGTTGACCACGGTGGAGCCGTCCGAGTGCTGCACTCCGTCCGTGGCCGTGCTGTCGACGACGGCGAAGGAACCGACGTAGTCGTTGTCGCCCTCCCGCTCGTACACGGCGAAGGTGTCGTCCCCCTGGCTGGAGGCGAGCACATAGCCGGCTCCGTCGGCGCCGTGGTAGACGGTGACGCCCTCGGCGTCGGCGCTCAGGTTCTCGCCGCCGAAGCCGGGATCGTTGTCGGTGTCGAGGACGCACTCCTCCTCCTCGGCGTCGTACGTCCACGGCGTGCCGAACTCACGGACCCGGTCCTTCAGCTCCGGGGTCTCGAACTCCTCGTCGTCGAGCTCGATGCGCCAGAGGCCCACGGCCTCCTGGGCGGCGTAGAGGACGTGCTCCTCCTGGTCGACCGCCATGCCCTCGACCTGCGGGCGCTCCCCCGGGTCGGCGCACGGCGCCCAGCTCGTTCCGTCGGGCAGGGCGAAGGTGCGGGGCAGGTCGAGGGTGTCCTCCGTCTTGTAGCCCACCCGCCCGTCACGGTCCTCCAGCTCCAGGAGTCGCAGGCGGGTCTCCTCCCGCTGCGACACCACGACGTACGCGTCGTCGTCGTCGCTGAACGCGGCGAGGCCGTATGCCGTGCGCTGATCGTCCACGTCGGACTCGGTCGCGGCGAAGACCGGCTCGACGTCCGGCGCGGTCACGTCCCGCAGCGGCGGCCTCCCCGCCGCGACGGCGGCGGGGTCGATCGCGAACGCCCGGATCCGGTCACGGCCCCGGTCGCTCACGAGGGCCAGGTCCGTCCTCCTGCCGTCCAGCTCGAAACCGTAGACGACGTCGACGTTGTTGAACCGGCCCGGGGCGGCCTCCTCGGTGGGAGCCTTCGGCGCGGCGATGTGCTGCAGGCGCCTGCCGTCGAGACCGTAGACATCGAGCCCGGCCTCCTTCAGCGTGCCGATCACGAGGCTGCGGCCAGGGTGGTCGGGGTCGACCCAGACGGCGGGATCATCGGCATTGGCGTGACCACCGGCCTCGTCGTCGTGGACGGCGGGCGTCTCCACGCGCGCGGTGACGGATACCGGGTCGTGTGCGAAGGCTCCGGTCACCATCACGAGCGCGGCGGCCAGAGCGGTCAGAGCGGAAGCGCTCACGGTACTCCTCAGTAGCGTTGCGGACCCGTGAGACGTTAGGGGCGGCGGGTGTAGTCGGCCGGACGCCGTGGTGAACACCGGATGGCCCGTCAGTTCCGCGTGCCCGGTGGGATGTCCGCCTACAGAGGTTGCTCCGTCCCGTCCGTACCGGGCGTGGCCGGGATGTCCAGCATGGTGAGGAAGGCGGTCGCCGCGGGGGTGCGGCCGGCGCGGCTCCAGATGACGTACTCGACGCGGGCCGGCGCGTCGGTGACCTCGATGGTGGTCACGCCGGTGAGCTGACGTACGTACGCGGAGGGGAGCATGGCGATGCCGAGGCCCTGTCCGACCAGTCGCGCCAGGAAGTCCGCGTTGGTCACCTCGAACGCGACGTCGCGGCTGAGGCCGGCGGCCGAGAAGGCCTGGTCGGACTGGACACGTCCGGCCGTCTGGGCCGGCAGGTCCACGAACACCTCGCAGGAGAGCCGGCGAAGGTCGACCGCCTCCTCCTCGGCGAGGGGGTGGTCCGGTGCGACCACGGCGACGAGCCGGTCGCGGGCGAGTTCACGGGCGGCGACACCTCGCGGGCGCGCCGTGGTCGGCAGCCCGAGGAAGGCCACGTCGACGGCGCCCTCCCTGACCTGCTCGGCGAGCTCCTCGCTCGCGCCCACGCGCAGGCCGATGCGCACGTCCGGGTACTGCCGGTGGAAGCCACGCAGGGCGCCGGGGATGTCGACCGCGGCGACGCTCGGGATCAGGCCCACGGCGAGCCGTCCGCGTACCTCGCCGACGGCCGCGGCGACCTCGGCGACCGCCCGCTCGGCGGCGTCCAGACACTGACGGGCGGCGGGGAGGAACGCCGCACCGGCCGGTGTCAGCCGCACCCGGCGGCTGGTGCGCTCGAAGAGCCGCGCGCCCAGTTCCCGTTCCAGGCGCGCGATTTGGTGGCTGAGCGCGGACTGGACGACGAGACACCGTTCGGCGGCCCGGGTGAAGCTGTTCGTCTCGGCGACGGCGACGACGTAGCGCATCTGCTGGAGCTCCATGGATCCATCGTGTATCGCGATGGATGAACTGACAAACATGTGTTGGACTCATCGATCACGCTCGGCCGAGACTGCGAGTCATGACAAGTCCAGCAGCACAGAGGGTTCTTGGCGGTGCCGGCAGCGGTGTTCCCCGTGGAAATCCGTCGCGTACGGTCCTGACGGCGTTCGCTCCCGCGGCCTGGGGCACGACGTACGTCGTCACCACCGAGCTTCTCCCGCCGGGGCACCCCCTGTTCGCGGGACTCCTGCGTGCGCTGCCCGCCGGTCTGATCGCGCTGGCGATCGCCCGGACGCTGCCGCGCGGAGCGTGGTGGGGGAAGGCCGCGGCGCTCGGCGTGCTGAACATCGGACTGCTCTTCCCGCTGCTGTTCATCGCGGCCGAACGTCTGCCGGGAGGCGTTGCCGGTACCTTGGCGGCGGCCCAGCCGCTCATGGTCGCCGTCCTGGCCGTGGCGGTCCTCCGCGAGCGCCTGTCCGCCCGGCGCCTCGCCTGGGGGCTGATCGGCGTGGTCGGCGTCGGCCTGGTGGTGATCGGTCCGAAGGCGGCGTTCGACGCCGTCGGAGTGGTCGCGGGCCTCGGCAGCGCGGCCACCATGGCGCTCGGCGTGACGCTCACCAAGCGCTGGGGACATCCCGCCGAAGCCGGCCCCACCGCCTTCGCCGGATGGCAACTCACCGCAGGAGGCCTGTTCCTGGTCCCCGTCACCCTTCTCGTCGAGGGGGCTCCTCCCGCCGTCGACCTGAGCGCCGCTCTCGGCTACCTGTGGCTCGGTCTGGTCGGCGGTCTGCTCTCCTTCGTCCTGTGGTTCCGCGGCATCACCACCCTGCCCGTCACCTCCGTCGCGGTTCTCGTCCTGCTCTCGCCGCTGGTCGCCGCGGCTCTCGGCGCCGTCCTGCTCGACCAGACCCTCGGCCCGGTTCAACTGGTGGGGTTCGGCCTCGCTCTCGCCGCGATCGTCGCGGGACAGCTGCCCGCACCCACCCGCTGACGCGGCTCCCCGCCGTCGAGGTGCGGCGGGGCACGAACGCGCGTCGGCCACCCGGGTTGCGTCGCGGCCGGCACAGGCCCATTCGGATTCCACCCGCCTGCGTGTGCGCGGCCGAGGCACGACCGCGCGCCGTACGGTGGGCTGATGCGAGCCGTTCCGAGGTGGGCCCTGCTGTCGTCGGGGTGTGCCCCTGTCGTGTTGATCGGAGGCTGGTCGATCGCCGCGGCGCTGGAGGGGCCCGCCTACGATCCCGTCGCGCAGACGATCAGCGTCCTGGGGGCCTACGGGGCCGCGGGATTCTGGGTGATGACCGGAGCCTTCCTCGCCCTGGGCGTCTGCCACCTGCTGACCGCGTGGGGGCTGCGTCCCGCCGCGTTCGCCGGACGTGTGGCGCTGGGCGCCGGCGGCGTGGCCGCGTTCGTGGTGGCCATGCTCCCGGCGCCGAGCAGCGGGGGCTCCCTGCCCCACGGTTCGGTCGCCGTGGTCGGCTTCGCTCTCCTGGCGCTGTGGCCGGTGCTGGCTGCCGATCGCGACGGGGGAGCCGCCCCCTGGGGGCTGCGGCCCGTGCCCGCCGTCGCGGCGACCACTCTGATGAGCGTCGGCGCGGGCTGGTTCCTGATCGAGATGCACCGCGAGGGTGCCGCCGGCGTCGCCGAACGCCTGGTGACCTGCATGCAGTCCCTGTGGCCCTTGGTGGTCGTCGCCTCCTGCCTCTGGCATCCCGACGACGACGCACCCCCTGAGTGACCGGGGCGCTCCTGCCGGTGCCCAGGCTCCGGTGCCCAGGCGCCGGCGCCTAGGCCGTGTTTTGGGAAGCGCGGGCGGCCAGCCACTTGGTGAGGTCGCCCGCGATGCGGTCGGTGTCTGCCTCGACGGTGACGTCGTGTTCGCGGCGGGTGGTGTCGCGGCGGACGACCTCGTATCCGCCCTCGTCCAGGACGGCGACGGAGGCGAACCAGACGGGGTCGTCCTGGTCGGGTTGGATCACGACGAACGTGTTGTCCGAGTCGTTCAGGTCACTGATCAGCATGAACAGGGTGTCCTCGGACGGGTCGTCGACGTGGTCGCCGTTCTCGCTGTCGGCGCAGTAGTACCTGGCGGCCACTGAACCCTCCCCAATGATGTGCTGCCCAATGCCGTGATCAGCATGGCACGACCGCGCGGGCGGCGGCTGGTTCACAGCCACTGATGGATCGCCGCTATCTGGACGGTCGCCTCGAACCGGACGGCGAGCTTGTCATACCGGGTCGCAACAGCCCGGTGCTGCTTGAGGCGGCTGATCCCGCACTCGACCGCGTGGCGGGCCTTGTAGTCCTCCCCGTCGAAGGCCGGCGGCCGGCCACCGAAGCGGCCACGGCGCTTGCGATTGCGGACCTGGTCGGCCGGCTCCGCGATGGTGCAGCGGATCCCGCGTCTGCGCAGGTAGGCACGGTTGGCGCGCGAGGAGTACGCCTTGTCACCACGCACCCGCAGCGGCCTGCGCCTGGGACGACCACCACCCGGCTTGGGTACCCGGATCGCTTCGAGGACCGGCTCGAACTGCGGGCTGTCACCCCGCTGGCCTGCCGTGACCAACAACGACAACGGCTTCTGGCCCTGCTCGCACGCCAGATGGATCTTCGTGGAGAACCCGCCCCGCGACCGGCCCAGCCCGTGATCCTCCGGCTCGGTCCCGACCCCTCCCGGGGGCTCCTTCTGCCCGGCCCCGTCCCGGCGGGCACCAGCAGCATGCTGATGGGCCCGGCAGACCGTCGAGTCGACATTCACCTCCCACGTGATCAGCCCGGCCGCATCGGCCCTCGCCTGCAAGAAGGTGAGAATCCGGGCCCAGACGCCCTCGCGCTGCCATCGGCGAAACAGCCCATACACGGTCTGCCAGGGCCCGTACTCACGCGGCAGGTCCCGCCACGGAACACCCGTCCGAACCCGCCACCGAACCCCATTGATCAACCGCCGTCGGTTCCCGGACCTACGGCTCACACCCGCCGAGGGCAGCACCGACTCCAGCACCGACCACTGCTCATCAGAAAGATCTCCACGCCCCACACCGTGATCATCACGGCGTGAGGCGTGGACCGGAACCCCGATCTAAAACACGGCCTAGGCGCGAGGGGGCGCGGCGAGGTGCTGTTCCGCCGCCGTGACGGCCTCGTGCACCGTGCGTCTGGCCATGAGCACGCACAGCGTGTACGCGATGTCGTCCATGGCCGTGTGCGCGGCCGCGTCTCCCGGGGCCCGGCGCAGTCGCGCCTGGCACTCGCGGAAGCGGTTCAGCACCTCCGCCGTACGGCCTCTGCCGGGGAGGAGCCCGCGCAGCACGCCGGTGGCGGGGGTGCGGGCGGCTTCGACGGCGACCCGCAGTCCGCGGTCGATGCCGCTCGGCAGGGGCAGACCGCGTGAGCGGTCCACGACGGCCCGGGCCATCTCGGGCACCGTGACGCCGGCTCCGTGCGCGGCGGCCGCCAGGATCTCGCGGGCCGCCGGCGCGGTGCAGGGCGTCCTGGCCATCAGCATGCCGATCGCCACGGCCTGGGTGGGCGATCCGATGACGTGGGGTGCGCGGCTGGTCGCGTCCTCACTGGAGGACTCCGCCGCGGGGAGGGGTATCGCCATCTGGTGTCCCTTCGTCTCAGGCCGAGCGCGCGGGGGCGGGCACGGCAGCGCGAGTACGAGAGGTACGCCCATCTTCAGCGACCGCCGCCGGTCCCGCCACCGGTGGGACGCGGTGTCACAGTGGCATCGGTCGTCCGAAGAGCACGTCGTACCCGGGGGGAAGCTGCATCAGGATGCGGTGCGTGAGCTCTCCGCCGGCGGCGTCCGCCGTCGCGCTGAGCACGGCGCCGATGTCCCACTGAGCGGTCTCGTCCGTGGCTCCCTCGATCCATGCGGCGGTGGCGCGCACGAAACGTTCGGGGGACAGGGGCTCGGCGGCCTGCAGCGGGTTGAGCAGGATCAACGCGTACGTCTCGGGGAGTCGGGCGGCGAGTTCGGCGCGTTCGCCGCCGACCAGATGGGCGCCGAGGAGCGCCAGGACCACACGGGCCGCGCGGTCGGCCTCGCGGGTCGTGTCGTAACTTCCGCGTTCCCGGACTTCCTTGAGGAACACGTCCGTGAGCATCGCTGCTGTCCCCTCGTGAGAGGCGGAAGGTGGGGTGCGGAGGACGGGGGCCTCCCTCGTCCTCCGCCGTGGAGCCGACAGGTGCGGTCGGTCGGCTCCGGTCAGCCGCTGATCTCCTTGCGGTCGCCCCGGCTCTCGATGGTGATCTTGCGGGGCTTGGCATGCTCGGAGATGGGGATACGCAGGGTCAGGACCCCTGCTTCGTATGCGGCGGCGATGTGTTCGGTGTCGAGCGTGTCGGCCAGCATGATCTGCCGGGAGAAGACACCCAGCGGCCGCTCGGAGAGCTCCATCTGGACGTCGTCCCTGTCCGCTGCCGGTCGCCGCTCGGCCCTCACGGTCAGCATGTTCCGCTCGACGTCGATGTCGATCGCGTCCGGGGAGACTCCGGGCAGATCGAACGCGACGACGTACTCGTCACCCTTCTGGTACGCGTCCATCGGCATCGCGGACGGCCTCGACCAGGTGCCGGGTGCCAGCAGCTGCTGGGTGAGCCGGTCGAGCTCGCGGAAGGGGTCGGTGCGCATCAGCATCACGAACACCTCCAGTCGGTTCAGTCGTCATCTGCCCATGCGCTTCACCTGATTCCGTTGTAACATGTCATCCATGTGATGACAAGGAGAAAGTCGTCCAAGGGATGACGGATCGGAAGGAATCACGTGACCGTGAGCGACCGGAGCCGAAGCGATGACGTGCGTACGGGGCCGGAATCCCTCCTCGCCGCCACCGCGGCGCTCGACGTCATCAGCGCGGCTCTGCGTGCGGCACGCACCGCGGGCCCCGACGGGACCGGTGTCGCGCCGGGCGCGGACGGGCCGGAGCGGGCGCTCGCCTCGCTGCTTCTGCTGCGCGAGGTGCGCGACGAGCTCGGCAGCTGGGAATCGGGGCTCATCGAGGCGGCCCGTGACGCCGGGGCCAGCTGGGCCGAGCTCGCCCACCCGCTCGGCGTGGCCAGCCGCCAGGCTGCCGAGCGCCGCTACCTGAGGCTCCGGCCCGGCGCCGACGGAACCACCGCCGAACAGCGCGTCAGGGCCACCCGCGACCGGCGCGCCGCCGACCGTGCCGTCGTCGCCTGGGCGCGCGGCCACGCGGCCGACCTGCGCCGGCTCGCCGGGCAGATCACCGCCCTCACGGACCTGCCCGACGCGGCGCGAACGCCCCTTGCCGAGCTGGACCGCGCCCTCGCCGAGAGCGACGCCGCCGCGCTCGTCGCCCCCCTGGCCGGGATCCGTGACCACCTGCGGACCACCCGCCCCGACCTCGCCGAAACCGTCGACCGCCTCCTCCACCGCGCGGAAGAGCTGCGCCGGGACAGCACGGATCAGCGCGGTACGGCCTGAGGGCTGGGCTGGGCTGGGCTGCGCTGGGCAGGGGCCAGGGCGACAGGGATGACGGTCAGCGAGGTGCCCGGCCCGCGAGCGTGACCACGAGCGCGGCGAGGACGGTCAGCGCCGCCAGCCAGGCCATCGCGTAGCGCGCCACCATCCTGAGGCGACCGGCGGGCAGAGCGAGACGCCGGCACCCCCCGCACGTGCCCGCTACGTGTTCCGGCCGGTCGAGCCAGTAGGCACCGAGGAGGGCCGCCGGATGGGCGAGACCGTCTGATCCTTCGAAGCAGCTCACACCCGGAACAACGCCGGCGGCGGACACCGGGCACGTCGCCGGACGCGCCGTCACCGGATCGTCATGTGGCATATCCCGTGGGCGATTCCGTAGGCGCCTGGCGGGGTGGGTCCCAGGCCGAGCCGATCGCCCTCCGCGACGGGAGGGTCAGCGTGGTCGGCGACGACCACGACATGGCCCCCCGTCGGCCCGGCCACGAAGGTCGTCGACGCGCTCGGCCGCCGGGTGATCCCCGGCCTCACCGGATCAGGACCGCCCGGTGGGGTGCCGCCCGATCCAGCCGGTGGCGGCCACCACGTCACGGGCGATGTCGATGACAGCCCGCCCGTCGGTCGCCACCCGCACCGTGTCCGCATGCGCCCGCTCGTCCAGGAGCCGCGCCTTACGGGCGCTGCCCCGCAGTTCCTTCTCGAGCTCCGAGCCGAGTTCCCGGGCTGCCAGCCGCGCGGCGGCGGTGGCATCGGAGGCGGTGAGCAGCACGCGTACGATCCGCACGCCCGCCCCCATGGCCCGCTCGAACATGCCCGTCGCCTCGGGCAGCACGCTCACGGTGTTCGTATAGATCAGGCGGCGGTGGCCGAGCCGGGCGAAATTGGCCCAGACGGCCGTCAGATTGCTCTCGGTGATCTCGGCGCGGTGGGGATCTCCCTCCGGAGCCGGATGCACCTGGCCCATGAAGTCACCCTCGACGATCGCGTGCGGCACCGACGTGGCGCGCAGCCGTGCCGAAACCTCCCAGCCCACCGTCGTCTTGCCGACACCGGCACGCCCTCCGATGAGCAGTACTTCCGGATGCTCCATGGGAGGCAGCGTGCCAGGCCCCGACCGCGCCACGCGATCCGATTTCGCTCCGTGGCGGGCACGATCCGCATGGACGGGGCGTACCCAGAAATAATCGACCATGCGCATGAACACGCGAACCCACGACGTCGACGACGAACTCATCCAGGCCGCGGCCCACGTCGCGCGCACGCGTTGCCGGGGCGACAACCACACCATGGCGGCCGCGGCCCGCGCGCGGGACGGCCGGATCGTCACGGCGGTGAACGCGTACCACTTCACGGGAGGCCCCTGCGCCGAACTGGTCCTCATCGGCGCGGCGGCCGCGCAGGGCGCCTACGAGCTGGACACAATCGTCGCGGTGGGCGACCGCGAGCGCGGGGTCGTTCCGCCGTGCGGCCGGTGTCGGCAAGTCCTTCTCGACTACTTTCCCGCCCTCGGGGTCATCGTCGGTGAAGGGGACCGCCTCCGGACCGTCGCCATCACCGATCTTCTGCCCGAGAGCTACGTCTGGGCCGACCACCAGCTCGACGCCGAAGAATAGAAAGCATCTCCGCGAAAGGGACCACTCGTGACGTCTCGACTCAACCCCTACATCAGCTTCGACGGAAACGCCCGGCAGGCCATGGAGTTCTACAAGGAGGTCTTCGGCGGCACCCTGACGCTGAGCACCTACGGTGAGTTCGGCGAGGAGCAGGCCGGCGAGGCCGCCGACAAGATCATGCACAGCATGCTGGAGACGGCCGGCGGCTTCACGCTCATGTGCGGGGACATCCCGCCCGGGATGGAGCACAAGCCCGGGAACAACATCGCGGTGAGCGTGAGCGGGGACGACGACGGCGAGCTGCGCGGCTACTGGGACAAGCTCTCCGGTGACGGCACGATCTCGGTGCCGCTCGAGAAGCAGATGTGGGGCGACGTGTTCGGCATGTGCACGGACCGGTTCGGCATCACCTGGCTCATCGACATCAGCGAGCGGGAGGGCTGAGCCAGGCGGTGCCCGTACTTCGGGCACGTCGGCGGGGTCGGTAGGCTCGGCCGGATGTGGCCACGGATTGATGGAATGCGGACGCTGGAGCTGGGCAGCCCCGGCAGCCTCCGTGACGATCTCAATGCTCTCGTCCTGGCGGGCACCAAGACCGCGACCGCCACCTTGCTGACGGAGTACACCGAGGAGGGAGAAGAGCTCGAGTTCCCGGGCGAACGCCTCGCCCTGCTCGACAACCACGGCGCGGTCCTCGCCGAACTCGACGTCACCGCCGTGACCACCGTGCCCTTCAGTGAGGTGCCCTGGGCGTTCGCCCAGGCCGAGGGCGAGGGCTACACCGACCTCGACCACTGGCGCCGCGTCCACCTCGGCTTCTGGCAGGACACCGAAGGCCGCAGCGTCGACGAGACCACCCCCGTCGTCTGTCTGCACTTCACCCGCGCGAGCTCGCCGGCCGCCTGACCGGTGGAATACCCAGGCACACAGGGAAGTTGATCGCGTCATGACTCAAGGTCCCGCACCCCGTGCCCTGTCCGACGAAGCGCTCTCCGATCTGCTGCGCGGGCAGCGGTTCGGCACGCTCGCCACCAACAAGCGCAGTGGTCACCCTCATCTGACCACCATGCTCTACAGCTGGGACCCCGAGGCCCGCATCGTGCGGTTCTCCACCACGGCGGACCGCATCAAGGTGACGCACCTGCGGCGGGACCCGCGTGCCGCCGTCCACGTACAGGGCGGTGACGTGTGGTCCTTCGCCGTCGCCGAGGGAACGGCAGAGGTCTCCGAGGCCACCGCCGTACCGGGTGACGCGGTCGGGCGAGAACTGCTCGCGATGATCCCGGAGGCCGCGAAGCCGGACGACGAGGAAGCGTTCCTGAAGCAGCAGGTGGCCGAGCGCCGGGTGGTCGTCCGGCTCGCCGTGAACCGGCTGTACGGCACGGCGCTCGACGTCGAGGGCTAAGGGCGCGCCGCCTGAATGGTCCGGCGCGCCGCCTGGACGGTCCGGGCGATGCGGTGCGCGGCTTCACGGAGCCGGTCGGCCGGGTGCGCGGCGTAACCGAGCACGAGCCCCGGTGGGCCCGGGTTTCCGCGGTGCCAGGAGAGCGGGTGGGTCAGCACGCCGGCCCGCAGCAGGCGCTCCGAGAGATCCGTGTCCGCGACCTTCCCGGTCAACTCCGGGAAGACGACCAGGAGATGCAGTCCCGCCGCGATGCCCTGGACGTGCACAGAGGGGAGACGCGCGGTCAACGCGGTCAGCAGGGCGTCGCGCCGTGCGCGGTAGCGGCCGCGGGTGAGCCGCAGGTGCCGGTCGAGGTCGCCGTGGGAGATCAGCCGGGCGAGGACGAGTTGCGGGAGGATCGGCGACCCGAGATCACTCGCGTGTTTCGCGGCGACCAGCTCGTCCCGCAGGGAGCGCGGAGCGATCAGCCAGCCCAGCCGCATGGCGGGAGCCAGGGTCTTGGAGATGCTGCCGGTGTGGACCACGCGCTCGGGAGCGGACGCCTGGAGTGCGGGGACCGGTGAGCGGTCGTAGCGGTGCTCGGCGTCGTAGTCGTCCTCGACGACCAGGCCGCCCTCGTTCGCCCAGGCCAGCAGCGCGCGGCGGCGCTGCGGGGCCAGGACGACACCCGTGGGGAACTGATGGGCCGGCGTGACCAGAGCCGTACGCAGACCGCTGCGGACCAACTCCTCCACCACCAGGCCCTGTTCATCGACCGGCACGGCCACCGGTTGCATGCCCCAGTGGGCCAGCGCATCCTGGGCTCCACGAGAACCCGGGTCCTCCACGGCGATCCGCGCGCCGCCCGCGGCCCGCAGGGTCTGGGCGACGAGCGCGAGGGACTGGGCGACTCCGCCCACGACGATGATGTCCTCGGGTTCCGCGCGGACCCCGCGCACCCGACCGAGCCAACTCGCCAGCTCCTGGCGCAACGTGAGCGACCCACGAGGATCGCCGTACGCGAACTCCGCCGCCGGCGCCCGACCGAGGACCGCTCGCTCGGCACGCCACCAGGCGGAGCGCGGGAAGCCGGAGAGGTCCGGCAGCCCGGGGGAGAGGTCGATGTCCACCGGAGGTTCGGGCCGCGCGAGGGGCAGGCGCGGTACGGAATCACCGTACGGTGTGAGGCGGGCGGCGGGTGGATGCGCGCCCTCGGGCGGCGGAGAAACGCCCCCGGGGAGCGGAGTCCGTGCGATCTCCGCCGTCACCCGGGTGCCCGCGCCCGGGCGCCCACTCACGAGCCCCTCCTCGGCCAGGCGCCGGTAGGCCTCCACCACGACGCCTCGCGACACCTTCAGATCGTCCGCGAGCACGCGGCTCGCGGGCAGGTACACGCCCGACGTCAGACGCCCGTCGGCGACGGCGTCGCGCACCGCGTCCACCAGCCAGGTGGTCAACCCTCCTGGCGGTGCGGACGGGCGCCGCAGCTGAAGGAAATCGGATCCTCGGCCGCTCTGATTGGTCCGGTTCACAAGGCACCCAATGGTACTGGCGACCGGACCATCCCGGCGGTCGGATGGTTGCGTACCTTGCTCACGACCGATGCCGCGGAGGCCTGCGGGATGAACAACGCCCTGGACGACTTCGACCGATGGATCAGGACCGACTTCGTCGCCCTCAACACGCGGTTGGAGGAGGCCTACTTCGCGGCCGGGACGCACATCCTCCGAGGCGTCACGGAACTCGAAGAACTCAAGGAGAAGCTCGCCCGGGAAGGCGCGGAACGTGTCCGCCGGATCGCGGTCGCGGGCGCGGTCGCGGGCGCGGACGCGGGCGCTGAGGGGGGCGGCCGTGCGGTTCCGGGGGATCCGCACGCCCGGTACGAGCTCCTCGGGTCCGTCGGGCTCTATCTCGGCGCCTGCCGCCGCCACGAGATCGACGGTCCGCAGTCCTCGGCCTGGCCCCTCGCGAGCTCCCTCGCCGCCTCGCTCGGCGTGGCCCCCCGGTTCGTCTTCGCCCATCAGGCGCTGTTCAACCAGGCGATCGGCGACAGGTTCCGCACGTTCACCCTGCTCGACGACGAGCGGGACTTCATCGTCTACAACGGGCTGTCCGTCCTGGCGTACCAGCGCACGGCGGCCGCGCTGCGGCGCATCCCGACGCTCGGGGTGTCCAGCCCCCTGGCCGCGTTTCTGCTCCGGGAGGCGCACGCGGGGCTCGACGACGTCATGGACTTCGGCAGGACGCTGAGCAAGAACCTCGGTGTCGACCGGTTCTTCCTCACCATCCGGCCGTACTTCAAGCCGTACCGCGTGGGAGGAGCGGAGTATCGGGGCGCGAACGCCGGTGACTTCGCGGCGATCAACGAGATCGACGTCCTGCTCGGCCTCTGCTCACCGAACGACCCCTTCTACCAAGGGGTGTTGACGGAGAAGTACCCGTACGTGCCGCCGGAGGACCAGGCCGTGCTGCGCGCCACGGTCCTGGTCGAACCCCTGCTCGCCGCCTTCCTCCGGGAGACGGCGAGGGGTCCGGTCACCGCCCAACTGCGGGAGAACGCGGAGCTGTTCCTCGCTGTCTGCCGTCGGCACGGGGCCGTGTCCGCCTTCCACCATCATCGACTGGTGGCGCCCTTCCTTCAGGTCCCCGCCGCGCGCGCCCCGCAGGAGGAGCATGCCGATCTGACGGCGAGCGGGCCGCCGCTCGACGTGGTCGTGGCGCATCTGGCCCGCCTCGTCGACCTGCGGTCGGCCAAGCCGCGATGCGGCGCCTTCGGGGCGCGATCCTCGCTCGACAGACTGCGGGAGGCGCTCGCGCGAGCGGGGACGACCCTCACGTGAGGGCCGTCACGTGAGGGCCGTCACGTGAGGGCCCCGAGCGTCACGCCGGTACGCCGGTAGCAGCGCAGCGCATCGCGACGCCGAAGGGACAGGCAGAGGTCAGCGGTGGGCGGCGGCCCAGGCGGTCAGTTCGGTCCGAGCGGCGTCGAGCAGCTGGGGATCGGGGGCCGTCGCACCGTTGGTGACCAGGGCGAAGTGCGGGGCGTCCGCACCCGGGGCGGTGAGCAGGAGCCGGCGGCTGCCCGTGCCGCCCGGCTCGGGCGTCACCGCGATGGGGGTGTCCCGGGTGTACGGGGGCGGTCCGTGGACCGTGCCGAGGTCGGAGACGACGGTGGTCGCGGCGGTGGCGAAGGACGCCGGCAGGTGCAGTTCGGTGGGGGCGGAGCCGCCGTCCGAGCGCCACAGCAGGAGACCGTACTGGCCGGAGCCGACCAGCCTGGCGACATGGGGCAGGCCGGCGGGGACGGGATTCCAGGTCAGGGTGGTGGAGCCGTCGCGCGAGCGGTCCTCGTAGGTGAAGGCGACCGTGCGGCCGGCGGTGGCGCTGGGGTAGAGCCGGTCGAGCAGGCGGGCGTCCTGGCGCAGGACGGCCCGGCCGGAGTCGTCGAGCCGGACGCCGGAGAAGTCCTCGTCGTTCCAGGCGTCGCCCTCGGTGCGTACCTTGTCCGGGTTGCCGTTCATCAGCTCGTGGTGGCGGCCGCTGTAGATGTCCCACTGCCACTGGGTGGAGGACAGGACGGGACCCGAGCCCGTGGGGTCGGACCACCAACGGGCCCCGGGCACACGGGAGTCCAGCGCCTGGTACATCGCCTTGTCGACGGTGGGGGCCTTGTCGGAGGTGGACCCCGACAGCGGGTGGCCGAACTCGCTGACGACGGCGGCCGTACCGGTCGCGGCGGCCCGGTCGCGCACGGTGCCGAAGTCGCCGGTGTACTGGCCGTCGCCCGCCTTGCCCCACATGAAGATCCCGGAGATCGCCTTCTGGTCGTAGAAGTGGGTGTTGAAGACATAGCGCGGGCCGAGTGTCCCCGCGTCGAGGAAGCCGCCCTCCTGCCTCTGGAACGACAGGTTGGCGTTCCAGAAGAGCCCCGGCTCCACGAAGGCGGGCTTGGCCCGCCACCCCGCCGCGTCCATGCGGGCGCGGAACTTCTCGTAGAAGGGCCAGAGCACGTCCCGTTCCCAACTCCTGTTGTTCTGGCCGGAGTCGTACGTTCCCGCGTACGGCTCGTTGTACGGGTCGAAGCCGGCGACGCCCGCGAACTGGGCCGGGGTGAGGTGCTCGGCGAGGTACGCCATGGTGGTCTGGGCGGTGGCGAGGAAGGCGTCCTGTACGCCGTGGGCGTTGTGCCAGAAGTCGTAGGTCGCCCGCGTCACGGCCGTGTTCTGCTGGATGTTCTGGCCCCAGAACAGACACACCCCGCACGACTCCCGGGGGTACCCGCCCGCCTCGACGGCCCACCCGGGTGCTCCGTCGCCGGTGTACCAGCTGCCCTCGTGGAACAGATACCGGGAGTAGAGATCCTGGTGGAAGTCGGGGAACACCCGGACACCCGCGTCGAGGAAGGCCCGGATCTGCTCGGTCGCGGCGGCAAGATAGGCGCGGTCGACCTGACCGCGTACGGGCTCGGCGGACGCCCAGGAGAGCAGGAAGCGCACGGTGTTGCCGCCACCCAGGCTCCGCAGCGCGGCGGCCGACGTCCTGGCGTCGGCGGCGGAGGCGAAGGGCAGTCCGTCGTTCTCCGCCAGCTTGGTCTCGCCGGAGACGTTGTATCCGCGCAGCACCACCTCACGGCCGAGCCCGTCGGTGAACCGCCCGCCCTCGACGGTGAGGACGGCCGCGGCCGGTCCGTCGAACCAGAGGGCGTCGGCCGGTTGGCCGGCCGACGCCGTGGGGGTGCCTGCCTGGGTGAGGAGAGAGACCAGCAGCACGAGGATTGCGACCACACGCTCCCGCGAATTTGGCATGCTCATCACATTCCCTGCGGGAAATGTGCGTGTCAACACGCGAGCCGACTATTCCTGACTGCCCGTCACTTTTCGTTGAGAGGCCGCGCCCCTAGGCCTGGCCGGGCGAGCGGGGCTGCGTCGTGGGGATGCGCGAGGTGAAGAACAGGGCGAGGACGGCGGTGAAGGCGAGCACGGCGAGGGCGGCGCGCAGGCCGTCGATCCGTGCCGTGGCGTTCGCGTCGAGTGCGGCCTCGGTGATCTCGGGCGCCGTGCCCGCCTCGTCGAGGGCGGTCTGGAGCTGGGCGTCGGAGAGGAAGGGTACGCCGCCTTCGAGCCTGACGGACGCCTGGGCGCTGACCTCGGCCGGGATCGCGGGGTTCTGCTGGACGGTGGCGAGGAACGAGGTCGTCAGAGAGGCGATCAGGATCGATCCCGCGAGCGCGGTGCCGATCGAGGCGCCGAGATTGGTCACGGCGTTCTGGAGACCGCCTACGTCCGCAGTCTGCCGGTCGGATACGGCGGAGACGGTGACCGCGCCGAGCTGCGAGGCCAGGGCGCCGACGCCCAGGCCGATGAGGAGCAGCGGGACGGTGACGATCTCCGCTCCGGCGTCGGCGTCCAGAGCGGCCATCAGGACCACCGAGCCGGCGAGCAGCGCGAGGATCCCCAGCCGGACCACCCGCCGCGGTGAGATGTCGGGGAACAGGCGCGGGATCAGGACCGCCGCGGCGAGCAGGGCCAGCGAGAGCGGAAGAAGGCGTGCGCCGGTCGCCATCGCGGACAGCCCGAGAGCGACGGACAGGTACAGCGGTACGACGAAGAACACGCCCATCTGCACCAGGTACTGGAAGAAGAACATCGTCAGCCCACCGGTGAGCTGCCGGTTCTCCAGCAGGGCCGGGGGCACGAGCGGCTCCCCGCCGCTCTTCGCGACGTGGGCCTGCCAGCGGAGGAAGAGCCAGATGAGGAACAGGCCCGCCAGCATCAGCCACAGCACCGGCGAGATCCCGAGCCAGGACGGCGCGTCCGGCTTGGGGCGGAACCAGCCCCACGCACCCGAGCGGAGCACGCCGAACACGAACACCCCGAGCCCCAGGGCCGACAGCACGGCGCCGACGAGGTCGATACGGGCGTGACCGCCGGTGGGCGCGTCGGCGATGCGGCGCGCGAGGAGCAGGATGCCGAGGACGATGACGACCTCGCCGACGAAGACCCAGCGCCAGGAGAAGTACGTCGTCGCGACACCGCCGACGAGCGGGCCGACGGCCACCGCGACGGCGCTCGCGGCGGCGACGAGTCCATAGGCGGCGGGCCTGCGTTCCGCGGCGAAGTTGCCGGCCACGAGCCCCACGATCGCGGGCAGGATGAGGGCCGCTCCCACTCCCTCGAGAAAGGACCAGCCCAGCAACAGCACAGGCAGGTTCGGGGCGAGCGCCGTCGTCAGCGATCCGCAGCCGTAGATCGCGCAGCCGATCATGAAGGCGCGCTTGCGGCCGATGAGGACGCCCACCTTCCCCCCGGGGATCATGAACATGGCCATCACGAGGGTGTAGGCGGTGATCGCGCCCTGGATGCCGGTCACGGTCGTTCCCACGTCGTCGGCGACCGTCGCGATCGAGACGTTCATGACGGAGCTGTCGAGCGCCATCAGGAACTGCCCCGACGCGAGGGTCGGCAGGACGAGCCGTGCGGTCGCGGGCTCTCCTGAGGCGTCTGCGCTGGGTGTCATGGCCGCATCCTCGCAACGGATTCGAGGACCGGCCCTCGACCCGCAAGGGGACCGGAGGAAGGTTGCGCCGATCGCCTGACGGGCCGGCCGGGGGCCGATTGTCACGCGCTCCCGGTCACAGGAAGCCGACGCTGCTGGGCGGGGCGTAGACGTGGCGGGCGCGGTGTTCGTCGCCCTGGCGGACGGCGGTGTCGGCGCGCGGGCCGGGCTCCTTCGCGCGGGCGATGCGCTCCTGGTGGTAGGTACAGGTGTCGCACGAGGAGGACCAGTCGGGCAGGTGGGTGACGTGCTCGGCGGCCATGTGCTCGCCGAGGACCATCTGGCGGGTGACGCTGCTGTCGAAGGGGTCCCAGTCGATGCCCCGTTCCCCGGTGAGCCGGGCCTCCGCCACCTCGTCCAGGACCCGTCGCATCGTCCGGTACAGGTCCGTGCACCGGTCGCACTCCCACATCCACGCCGGAGGCAGCGGCCACTCGTGCTCGGGGCTGATCTCGTCCGCGCTCATGCCGGCGACGATAGTTCGCGCCCCGCCGGCCACGGGCGGCGATGCGGGAATTCGTGGGGGCGTGCGGGGGCGCGCGGGAGTGGGACAAGGACGACCGGAGACCGGGATGGGGCCGTTCGGCCCTGTGTGCCGGAGCGGGCGGGGCGTTGACTGCCTGCGGGTCCACAGCCCTCCGACGCTCCCGAACCGAACCGAACCGCGCCGGAGGCGGCCCGCCGGTTTTCACCACGCGAAGGGCGAGCACATGGATGGTCGGGCGACACCGGAACACGTCATCGTCGTCGGAGGGGGCATCTCCGGTCTCGCGGCCGCCCACCGGCTCGCCGAGGCAGGTGTCCGCGTGACACTCCTGGAGGCCTCCGCGCGGCTCGGCGGCAAGCTCCTCGCGGGAGAGATCGCCGGGGTGCCCGTCGACCTCGGCGCGGAGGCGCTGTTCGCGCTGCGCCCCGAGGCGGTCGAGCTGGCCCGGGCCGTCGGTCTGGGGGAGTGCCTCGAACCGGCCGTGACCACCTCCGCGAACGTGTGGAGCCGCGGCGCGCTCCACTCGATGCCCCGCGGGCACATCATGGGCGTACCGGGAGAGCCGGCGGCCCTCGCGGGCCTGATCTCCCCCGAGGGCATCGCCCGCGTGGAACAGGACCGCACCCTGCCCCGTACCGCCGTCGACGACGATGTCGCGATCGGCGCGTACGTGGCCGAGCGGTACGGCAGAGAGGTCGTCGACCGGCTCCTGGAGCCCCTCCTCGACGGCGTGTACGCCGGGGACGCGTACCAGATCTCGATGCGCGCGACCGTTCCCGCGCTCTTCGAGGCGGCCAGGAGCCACGCCTCCCTCCTCGACGCCGTCGCCTCGCTGCGCCGGGCCTCCTCCGAGGGCGCCCCGGCCGGCCCGGTCTTCATGTCGATCCGCGGCGGCATCGGACGCCTTCCGGGCGCGGTCGCCGACGCCGTACGCGCCCGCGGCGGCCGGATCCTCCTCGACAGCCCGGCCCTCTCGCTCGACCGCGCGGACGGCGCCTGGCGGATCCGTACGGCCGACCGCTCCCTGACGGCGGACCGCGTCGTCATCGCGGCGCCGGCGCGGTCCGCCGCCGGGCTCCTCGCGGCCGAGGTACCGGCCGCGGCCGCCGAGCTGGCACGGGTCGAGTACGCCTCGCCCGCGCTCGTGACCCTGGCCTTCCGCCGCGCGGACCTGCCCGTCCTGCCCGGCGGCAGCGGCTTTCTCGTACCGCCCGTGGACGGGCGCACCATCAAGGCCGCGACCCTGCTCACGCACAAGTGGCGGTGGCTGCGCGAGTCGGTGCCGCAGCTGTTCGTGCTGCGTGCCTCGATCGGGCGGTACGGCGACGAGCAGGCCCTGCACCTCGACGACGCGGACCTCGTCGAGGCCGCGCGGCGCGACCTGGGCGCCGCCCTGGGCCTGACCGCGGCGCCCGTGGCGGCGAAGGTCAGCCGCTGGCAGGACGGACTTCCCCAGTACGTGGTCGGGCACACCGCGCGGGTCGCACGGATGCGGGACGCGGTCGCGAAGCTGCCGGGGATACGGCTGTGCGGCGCGGCGTACGACGGTGTGGGCATCGCGAACTGCGTCGCGAGCGGACAGCGGGCCGCCGACGAGACGATGGCCACCGCCGCGTGACGGTGGCGGCGGCGGTGGTAGCGGCGGTGGCGGTGGCGGTGGCGGCGAGCGGGATCAGTCGGCCGGGACCAGGCGGATGCCCGTGATCAGGTCGGGGCGGATCCGTACGACCTGATCCGCCTGCCGGTCCGTCCACGGCTGGATCAACGTGCGATAGCGGGCCACTTCCTGAGGATCCGTCACAAGACCGCAGTAGCCCGTGACCACGACGCTCCAGCCCACGCGGGCGACGCTGTCGATGTCGTCGGCCTCGTACGCGACCACGACACCCCGCGCGCCGCCCTCCTGCGCCCGCAGGGTCAGCGCCGCTCCCTCGTGCGTACGGATGACGATGTCGCCGTCGTCCACGACGTGGTTGACGGGACGCACCGCCGGCAGCGCGCTGCGGGTGAAGACGATCCGGCCGAGGGGCACCCCGGCGAGGAGCCGCAGGGCCTCGTCGCCGTCCAGCTCGACGGTGCGCCGCCGACCGTCGTCACCTGCGTCTTTCACGATGCCCTTTCTGTGGGCCGAGGGGGTGGGGGAGGGGCCGTATCGGCTCCGACCACCCCAGTACAGGTCAACCGGGCGGCGACAGGGAAGGGCCGTTCGGCCCCTGTCGGGGGATCGACGGGATCAGTTCACTGTGACGACGGACGACAGCGATGAGCGCCGCAGGGCGAGGAAGCGAGCGGGTGGATGATCACGGCGGTGGGGCACGGCGACCTGACCCCGGAGACCCTGAGAGCGGTCGAGCGCGAGCTGACGGCGCGACTGGAGCGGATCGAGGACCCGGCGCCCGGTCTCGTACGCACCGGGGCGGGGCCCGCGGCGGCCTTCGGGCGGGCCGTGCGCGCGACCGGGCGGCGGCTCGTCGTCCTCCTGCCCGCCCAGGGCTCCGTACCGGCGCCGCTCGTGCCGGCGGACGTCGAGCCGACCAGGGAGCTGCTCGCCCTCGCGCAGGAGGTGCGTCTGATGGCCTACGAGCCCGGAGACCGGCACTCCCGCATCACCGCCGACGAGGCGCTGATCTCCGCGTCGGCCCGGCTTCTGGCCGTGTGGGACGGCTCCCCGTCCGACGGGCGGGACGCCACCGCGCACCTGGTCGCCTACGCCCGTGCGCGCGGGATCCCGGTCGAGGTCGTGTGGCCGGTCGGAGCGGCCCGCGGCGCGATACGGCAGCGGACAAGCCCGGACCCGCGCCCCGCACCCACGACCCAGGAAGACCTCGATGACCAGCCTGCTGTCTGACCCCGCCCACGCCCCGGCCGCCCCGACCGCCCCGCCCGCCGGCGACCGCACCACAGGAGCGTCGCGCGGCTTCGCGTGGCTCCTGGTGATCACCGGAGCGCTCGGCGTCCTCGCCTCCTTCGTGATCACGCTCGACAAGATCCGCCTCCTGGCGGAACCCGACTTCGTGCCGTCCTGCAACCTCAGCCCCGTGCTGTCCTGCACGAACGTGATGCGCAGCGAGCAGGCCTCGGTGTTCGGGTTCCCCAACCCGGTGCTCGGCCTCGTCACGTACGCGGTCGTCGTCGCGATCGGCGCCGGCGTGCTGGCCGGGGCCCGCTACCGCCGCTGGTTCTGGCTCGGGCTGAACCTCGGCACGCTCTTCGGCGTGGGCTTCTGCATGTGGCTGATGACCCAGGCGCTGTACGAGATCGGAGCCCTGTGCCTGTGGTGCTGCCTGGCCTGGGCCGCGACGATCCTCATGTTCTGGTACACGACCGCGCACAACCTGGAGCACGGGATTCTCCGCGCGCCCCGGGCCGTGGTCTCGGGCGTCGCGGAGTTCCGCTGGGTCGTTCCGGCCGTCTGGTGCGCGAGCGTCCTGCTGCTCATCGCGACCCGCTGGTGGCCGTACTGGCGGAGCCTGCTGTGACACCCCTGGAGACGGAAACCGCTGTGAACCCCCGTCGTTCTCGTCCCGTCGCCCGCGCGGCCCTCGTGCTGTGTCTGCTCGCGACCAGCGCCGCCGTCGTGTCGTTCGCACGCGGCTCTTGGAGCGGAGTCGCCTGGGTGCTCGTGGCGGGCTTCTGCTCCAACGTGGCCTGGTACTGCGCCCGCGGGACGGCTGCCGCGGCACCCGGCACCACGCCCCGCACCACGCCCGGCACCACGCCCGGCACCGCGCCCGGCACGGCACCCGGCACCGCGCCCGGGTGTGCGCGGAACGAAGGCTGCGGAAGCTGCGCGGGGCCGGCATGCTGACGTCGTCCGAGTCCGTGCGCGTCTTCCTGCTCGACGACCACGAGGTCGTCCGCAGGGGGGTGCGCGATCTGCTGGAGTCCGAACCCGGGATCGTCGTGGTCGGTGAGGCGGCGACCGCCCGTGAGGCGCTCGCCCGGGCGCCCGCCGCGCGCCCCGATGTCGCCGTCCTCGACGTACGGCTCGGCGCCGGGAGCGGCGGTGACCACGAGGGTGTCGAGGTGTGCCGGGAACTGCGGGCGCGGATGCCGGAGTTGGCGTGCCTGATGCTCACGTCCTTCGACGACGACGAGGCCCTCTTCGACGCCATCATGGCCGGCGCCGCCGGATACGTGCTCAAGCAGATCGGCGGATCGGATCTGGTGGCCGCGGTCCGTGCGGTGGCCACCGGGAAGTCGCTGATCGACCCGCGTCTGACGAGCCGTGTGATGGCCCGTATCCGCGGCCCCGAGCCCACGGGCGCGGCGGCCGCCGGGCCCGCGGAGCTGGACCGGCTCTCGCCCCGGGAGCGCGAGATCCTCGACCTGATCGGGCTCGGGCTGACGAACCGGCAGATCGCCGAACGCCTCTTCCTCGCCGAGAAGACGGTGAAGAACCGGGTGTCGTCCATCCTCGGCAAGCTCGGAGTCGGACGCCGGGTCCAGGCGGCGATGATCGCCGAGCGGCTGCGCGAGCCGCAGCGGCACCACCGCTGACACGGCCGTAACGGCACCACCGCTGACACGGCCGCAGCGGCACCACCGTTGACACGGCGGTGCCGCTCAGTGCCCCGATGCCCGGGGCCGTTCGGCCCGACGGCCCCTTGACCCCAGGGCTGTTCGGCCCTGTCGGCGCACACCGGTCTCCGGCGATCGTGTGTCGGCGGCCGGGAAGCGCGCCGCTGAATCCCCCGTACGCGGAGCTTCCCGGTCCGTCGGCAACAGAACGGAAGTGGAGGTCGCCGTCCGGTGGACGAGGCACGCAGGACTCAGACGAAGAGCGAGGAGCCGGGACAGCGGCTCGCGATACCGGCCACCGGCCCGGACGGCCCGGCGCGGCCGTCTCCTTCGGCCCGGCCCTCGTGGGTGTCGTGGCTGACGACCACCGACCACAAGCAGATCGGGACGCTCTATCTCGTCTCCGCGCTCTTCTTCTTCGTCATCGGTGGTGTCATGGCCCTGATGATGCGGGCGGAACTGGCGCGCCCCGGCACGCAGATCATGTCGAACGAGCAGTTCAACCAGGCGTTCACGATGCACGGTTCGATCATGCTGCTGCTCTTCGCGATGCCGCTCTTCACGGGCTTCGCGAACTGGATCATGCCGCTCCAGATCGGCGCCCCCGACGTGGCGTTCCCGCGCCTGAACATGCTGGCGTACTGGCTGTACCTCTTCGGTTCGCTGATCGCGGCGAGCGGCTTCCTCACCCCGGGCGGTGCGGCGGACTTCGGCTGGTTCCTCTACGCGCCGCTCTCCGACGCCATCCACTCGCCCGGCCTGGGCGCCGACCTGTGGATCATGGGCGTCGCCCTGTCCGGCTTCGGCTCCATCGCGGGCGCGGTCAACTTCATCACCACGATCATCTGCATGCGCGCTCCGGGCATGACGATGTTCCGGATGCCGATCTTCACCTGGAACGTCCTGCTGACGTCGCTACTCGTGCTGATGGTCTTCCCGGTCCTCGCGGCCGCGCTCTTCGCGCTCGAATGCGACCGTAAGTTCGGCTCGCACGTCTTCGACCCGGCCAACGGCGGTGCCCTGCTGTGGCAGCACCTCTTCTGGTTCTTCGGCCACCCCGAGGTGTACATCCTGGCCCTGCCGTTCTTCGGCATCATCTCCGAGGTCATCCCGGTCTTCAGCCGCAAGCCGATGTTCGGTTACATCGGTCTGGTGGCCGCGACGATCGCGATCGCGGGTCTGTCCGTGACGGTGTGGGCGCACCACATGTACGTCACCGGTGGTGTGCTGCTGCCGTTCTTCTCCTTCATGACGTTCCTCATCGCCGTACCGACCGGTGTGAAGTTCTTCAACTGGATCGGAACGATGTGGAAGGGCTCGTTGTCCTTCGAGACACCGATGCTCTGGGCCGTCGGCTTCCTGGTCACGTTCACCTTCGGTGGTCTGACCGGCGTCATCCTGGCCTCGCCGCCGATGGACTTCCACGTCTCCGACTCGTACTTCGTCGTCGCGCACTTCCACTACACGCTGTTCGGGACGGTCGTGTACGCGATGTTCGCCGGGTTCCACTTCTGGTGGCCGAAGTTCACCGGCAAGATGCTCGACGAACGGCTCGGCAAGATCACCTTCTGGACCCTCACGGTGGGCTTCCACGCCACGTTCCTGGTGCAGCACTGGCTCGGTGCCGAGGGCATGCCCCGCCGGTACGCCGACTACCTCGCCGCCGACGGCTTCACGGCCCTCAACACCCTTTCCACCATCGGGTCGTTCCTGCTCGGTCTGTCGTTCCTGCCGTTCTTCTACAACATCTGGAAGACCGCCAGGTACGGCGAGAAGGTGGAGACCGACGACCCGTGGGGGTACGGCCGTTCGCTGGAGTGGGCGACGTCCTGCCCGCCGCCGCGGCACAACTTCCTCTCCCTGCCGAAGATCCGCTCCGAGTCCCCGGCGTTCGACCTGCACCACCCCGAGATCACCGCGATCGAGGCGGCGGACGCACGCGAGGCGGATGCACGCGAGGCGGGCGCACGCGAGGCGGCGGACCACCGATGACGGCGACCGTCCCCGCCCTCGGGCTCGGCGCCGTGACCGCCGCCGGCTACGTCTGGTACGCCCCCGCCCTCGTCGACCTCCGGGCGGGGGCGGACCGCCCGGCCTCACGACGCCTCGCGGCACTGGCCTGTGTGACCGGGTGGGCCGGGGCGGCCCTGGCCGGTCTCCTGCTGCTCGTCGGCGCGCCGGGGTGGGTCCTGTACGGCGCCGTCGTCGCCGCGGGCGTGGCATGCGCCGTCCTGCGCGTACGGGCGGCCGCCCGCCACAGGAAGGAGGAGCGGGACACGGCCGCGTGCTGGAGCGCGCTGGGATCCCCCGTACCGCGACGGGCGACGGCCCGGCCGCAGGACGTCTTCGCGAAATGGGCCGGTGCGGGGCTTCTCACCGCCCTCGCCGTCGCGGCGCCGCTCCTCACCTGGGGCAGGGCGTACGGCGTCGGCGGCACCACCTGCGTGGCGGTGCCCGTGATTCTCGCGGGGCTCGCCCTGCTCACGGCCCGGCTGCGGGCGATCCCCCGTGCGGCGGCGGCGCGCGAGCGCGGGCGGCTCCGCGGCCGACTCCGCGCCCGACACCCGGACACACAGCGGTCGCTACGGGAATCCTGACGCCGCGTGCGCCTACCGTCGAAGGGGTCGCCGGGTGGCGACGGCACGCACAGCCCCCGAGCAGGAAGACGACGTCATGACCGACAAGCTCACCGTGAGTGTCCTGGGCACCGGCATCATGGGGGCCGCGATGGCCCGCAACCTCGCCCGCGCGGGGCACGACGTCCGGGCCTGGAACCGCACCCGCGCCAAGGCCGAGCCCCTGTCCGCCGGCGGCGTGCACATCGCCGAGAGTCCCGCGGAGGCGGTACGGGACGCGGACGTCGTCCTCACCGTGCTCCACGACGCGGCCGCCGCGCTGGACGTCATGCGGCAGGCCGCCCCCGCCCTGAGGCCCGGTACCGCCTGGGTGCAGTCGACGACCGCCGGTGTCGAGGGCATCGGGAAGCTGGCCGACCTCGCCCGCGAGCACGAGCTGGTCTTCTTCGACACCCCGGTACTCGGCACGCGGGAGCCCGCCGAGGCAGGGCAGCTGCTGGTCCTCGCGGCGGGCCCGGCCGAGAGCCGGAACAAGGTCGCCCCGGTCCTCGAGGCGGTGGGCGCCCGCACGGTGTGGACGGGCGAGGACGGCGCCGCCGGCAGCGCCACGCGCCTCAAACTCGTGGCCAACAGCTGGGTCCTCGCCGCCACCAACGCGGCGGGGGAGCTCGTGGCCCTGGCGGAGGCCCTCGGGGTGGACCCGCGCGCCTTCTTCGAGCTCATCGCCGGAGGGCCGCTCGACATGGGATACCTGCGGCTCAAGGCCGGTCTCGTCCTCGACGGACGCACGTCCCCCGCCAGCTTCGCCGTGGCCACCGCCGCCAAGGACGCGCGGCTGATCGTCGAGGCCGCCCGGCAGCACGGCATCCGCCTCGACGTCGCCGCCGCGGGCGCCGAACGTCTCGCCCGGGCCGCCGCCCAGGGACACGGCGACGAGGACATGGCGGCCGCGTACTTCGCCAGCTTCGAGGAGTCGTCCTCCGCCTGAGGCCCTCGACCCGATCCCGTACGCCGCCCTCCCTCAGCCCGTCACGTCCCGGCGCCAGTCGTCACGGAGCGTCGTGTCGTCGAACGAGGCCTCTTCGTCGGGCGGCGGTCCGAGCGGCTCCGGTTGCACATGGGCGTCCGCCCCGAGGAGGGGCGCGCCGTGCCGCTCCGAGCGGTGCGAGGATCGGTCGATGATCTTCAGACGGGGGGTGTGCGCGGCTCCGGGAGGGGTGGGAATCGTCCGACGGGCCACGATGCGGCCCACCCAGCGCCGGCCGCACCGGGGGCACGGCGGTGCGCCGGCCGGCGTATAGGGCGAGGCGACGGGAACGCCGTCCCGGTAGACGTACTCCCAGTCGTCGCCCACCTCGTCGCGGTAGTGCTGGATGTCGTAGTCGGCGCTCCACTCCAGCCAGCACCGGCCACAGGCGAACTCCACACGCTCCACCGCCAGCTCGGTCAGCATCGTGGCCACCTCCATCCCGCGAGAGGGGCTGCCGCGGAGGGCTCGCGCCCTCCTTTCAGTATCGCCGGATCCGCCCCACCCGGCGGGACGCAGGATCGCCTGAGCGACCGGTCAGTCGGTCTCGCGTGCGATGTCGAGGGCGAGCGCCTGAAGAATGGCGTCCGTCGGCGTCTCGGGATCGGTCTGGTCGTACGCGTTCGCGACCGTCTCGAACGCCAGGAGGAAGCCGTTGATCAGGGCGCTCAGCGGGTCGGAGAGCTGGCCGAGCACCGCGAGCCCGACCTCGCGCGCGTCGTCGGTGTCGGGGACCACGAACTGCGTCGGGATCACCTCGCCGAGCAGGTCGGAGACGTAGTCCGCGCCCACGCCGGCGCGCAGGGCGGTGAGTGCCGCGATCGCCTTGAGCTTGATCTCGTTCTCGGTCATGCGGCGAGCGTAGAAGCACGCGGAGGCCCGCGGACAGGACGCGCGGCCGACAGAGGCGTCCAGGGCCGACGCGGCCGGCACGTCATCGACTTGATCGAACGCGGCATCCGACCCGCGGCCACCCGCCGGTCCGGTCCGGGCCCCGCGATAGGCTTGTCGCCGGCGAGGGCGGCTCGACGCGGCCCGCGCCGTCCCGTGTCGGGGCCGATGGCGCTCCCGGTGAAGATCCGATTCCCGTAGGAGAGCGCGTGCACGAGCCCATGACGCTCGGCGCCGCCGTCTGCCCGCCGTGAGTCCTCGCCCCTGACGCGACGTTCGCCGACGCGTGGACGGCTCCATGCGATGTGCCGGCCCGTCGACCGCCCCCCTGCCTTCCTGTACGCCCCGGCCTGTCGTAGGGGTGTGCCCGAGCACGACAGGTTCTTTCTCCCTTGCCTTCTGCTGCTTCCGCCGTGTCCCCGGCCGCGCGTCTGCGCGGCATGAAGCCCGACTGGCTGTCCGATCCGAAGGTCTGGCGTACCGAGGTGCTGGCCGGCCTGGTGGTCGCGCTCGCGCTGATTCCGGAGGCGATCTCGTTCTCGATCATCGCCGGGGTGGACCCCGCGCTGGGGCTCTTCGCCTCGTTCACGATGGCTGTGGTCATCTCGATCGTCGGGGGCCGCCGGGCGATGATCTCCGCGGCGACCGGCGCCGTCGCGCTGGTGATCGCGCCGCTCAACCGTGAGCACGGGCTGGGCTACCTGATCGCGGCCGTCATCCTGGCCGGTGTCTTCCAGGTGATCCTGGGCGCGCTGGGCGTGGCGAGGCTGATGCGGTTCATCCCGCGCTCGGTGATGGTCGGGTTCGTCAACTCCCTCGCCATCCTGATCTTCATGGCCCAGGTCCCCGAGATGCGGAACGTGCCCTGGGCCGTGTACCCGCTGATCGTCGGCGGGCTCGCCCTCATGGTGTTCTTCCCGAAGATCACCACCGTCATCCCCGCCCCGCTGGTCTCCATCGTGATCCTCACCGTGATCACGGTCGGCGCGGCCATCGCGGTGCCGACCGTGGGCGACAAGGGCGCCCTGCCGTCGTCGCTGCCGGTGCCGGGCCTGCCCGACGTGCCCTTCACGACGGAAACGCTGGTCACGATCGCCCCGTACGCCTTCGCGATGGCGCTGGTCGGCCTGATGGAGTCGCTGATGACGGCGAAGCTGGTCGACGAGATCACGGACACCCACTCGAACAAGACGCGCGAGTCCATCGGGCAGGGCATCGCGAACGTCGTCACCGGCTTCTTCGGCGGCATGGGCGGCTGCGCCATGATCGGCCAGACGATGATCAACGTGAAGGTGTCGGGCGCCCGTACCCGACTGTCGACCTTCCTCGCCGGCGCGTTCCTGATGGTGCTGTGTGTCGTCTTCGGTCCGGTCGTCTCCGACATCCCGATGGCCGCACTGGTCGCCGTCATGATCATGGTGTCGTTCGCGACCTTCGACTGGCACTCCGTCGCCCCGAAGACCCTCAGGCGGATGCCCGCCGGGGAGATCGCCGTCATGGTGATCACGGTGGTGGCCGTGATCGCCACGCACAACCTCGCCGTCGGCGTCGTCGTCGGCTCGGTCACCGCCATGGTGATCTTCGCCAAGCGCGTCGCCCACCTCGCCGAGGTCACCGCGGTCGTCGACCCAGACGGCACGACGGTCGTCTACCGGGTGACCGGTGAGCTGTTCTTCGCCTCCTCCAACGACCTCGTCGGCCAGTTCGACTACGCGGGCGACCCCGACAAGGTCGTCATCGACCTGAGCTCGGCCCACATCTGGGACGCCTCATCCGTCGCCGCCCTCGACGCGATCGAGACCAAGTACGCCCAGCGCGGCAAGACCGTCGAGATCACCGGCCTGAACGACCCCAGCGCCCGTCTCCACGGCAGACTCACCGGGGAACTCGCCGGCAGCCACTGAGCCTCCGGCGCAGGCTCGGCGGATAGTGGGGGAGTGGACGTCGAGCAGGTCACCGAGGAGTTGTACGGGCTGCGGCCCGACGAGTTCACCGCGGCCCGTGACGCGTATGTCGCCGCGGCGCGCAAGGAACAGGACGCAGGTGCGGCGAAGGCGATCGCCGCCCTGAGGCGCCCGACGACCGCGGCGTGGGCGTCGAATCTCTTCGTACGGGAACGGCGGGCGGACGTCGAGCGGCTGCTCGCGCTCGGCGAGACCCTGCGGGAGGCCCATCGCCTGCTCGATCCGGAGAAGATGCGGGAAGCGAGCGGGCAGCGGCACAAGGTGATCGCCGCGCTGACCCGGGAGGCGGCCGGCCTGGCCGAGCAGGCCGGACAGCCTGTGAGCGACACGGTCCTGCGCGAGGTCGAGCAGATCTTCCACGCGGTCCTCGCCGGCGCCGACGTGGCGAATGAATGGGCGCGGGGCACGCTCGTGAAGGCACCCGAAGCGGCGGTCGGCTTCGGTGTGGTCACCCCGGAGGCCGTACCCGCTCGCCCGACGCGGAAGGCGAAGGAGCCCCCGCCCCGAGAGCGACGTACGACAGCCGAGGAGGCTGAGGCCGCCGTCGCGGAGGCCGGCCGCCGCGACGAGGAGCTCCATCAGGCCGAGGGATCGCTTCGCGCGGCACAGGCCCGTGTCACCGAACGCGAGGAACAACTGCGCGCGGCGCAGCAGGCCCGGCGGGAAGCCCAGGCCGAGGCCGCCTCCGCCGACAAGGCGGTGAAGGCAGCCCGCCGTGCGGCCCAGAACGCCCACCGCGCCGCTGCCCGGGCCACACGGAGGCTCGAAGAGCGGGCCGACTGACACCGTGCGCCGCCGAGCGCCGACCGCGCCGGGACGTCCCGGCTGGGACGCGAGGCGCCTGCGCCTGGACCGACATCGTGCGGCGTCGGGCGGCCACCGCGCCGGGGTGTCCGTGTCCCGGCCGGGACGCGTGGACCGTCACGCGCGGCTTCGAGCGGCGGCCGCGTCGGCGGCGTGGTTGGGACGCGGGGCTGGCATCTGGACCGAGACCGTGCGGCGCTGAACGGCGACCCGCCAGGATGTCCCGGCCGGGACGCGTGAGGCGGCGTCGAGACCGACACGCGTGGCTTCGAGCGGCCGACCGCGCCGGGACGTCTCGGCCGGGACGCGTGAGGCGGCGTCGAGACCGACACACGCGCCCTCGAGCGGCGGCCCGCGCAAGCGGCGTGGTGGGGACGCGGAGCTGGCGCCTGGACTGACATCGTGCGACGCCGAGCGGCGACCGCGGCCGGGACGCGTGAGCCGGGGCTGGACCGACACCGTGCGGCGCCGGACGGACACCGCGCGAGGACGTCCTGGTCCGTACCCGGGCGTGAGGCGCGAGTCGGCGCCCCAGCCGTGGGGCCCGGGCGCGCTCGCCGGGGCACGGCAGTGGTCGGCGAGTGGCTCCCCGGGCGTCGGCGTCAGGTGGTGGTCAGCAGTGCCTCCAGCACCGCGCCGGGACGTCCCGGCTGGGACGCGTGTCGCCGGTGCCCCAGCCGTGGGCCCCGGCACGCTCGCCGGGACACCGCGGTGGTCGGCGAGTGGCTCCCAGGGCGTCGGCGTCAGGTGGTGGCCAGCAGTGCCTCCAGTGCCAGAGCCGTGGCCGGATGGCGGTCGGACAGTGACGCGCCTCGTGGGTCGGTGGCCGGCGCGTCCCACGTTCCCTCGCAGCCCAGCAGGCGCGCCACCGCGTCGCACGTCGCGGGATGTGCGGCGAGCAGGGCGGCGCCCGGGACGTCGGCCGTGTGCCGTGGGCGTGGCACCGTCACCGGCTCCGGTCGCGTTCGCCACGGCGGCACCCACGTGTCCAGCGTGTCGAGACGGCCGGGATGGATCCGTCCCGCCTCGCGGATGAGCAGTGGGGCCAGCTCGGCGCCGTCCGATCGCAGGGTCGTGATCAGGGTCGGCAGCCACGGCAGGAGCACCGGGTCGGGAAGCCGGCCGAAGGCGTTCGACACGGCTTCCACGACGAAGTCGGTGAGGCTCGGGACCGGCTCCAGGGCGTGGACGAAGCCGCTGAGGTAGCGCGGGTAGGCGGGCACCACCAAGGGGTTGCCCAGCAACTCGTCGCACTTCGAACGGAGTTCCGCCCGGGACAGGTGCCCGAGATGCGTCCGCGCCGCCCACAGCAGCGCCGTCTTCGACGCGTCCTCCGGATGCGACTGGGCGACCGCGAGCTCCAGTTGCGTCCGGTCGCAGCCCAGCGACAGCGCCAGGCTCTCCATGCTGAACAGGAAGCCCAGCATCGCCGCCACCTGGCGGACCGTCGCGTCCTCGTCGGTGAACGCCGTCGGCAGCAGCGTGCAGTAGTGCGCGTAACCGGCCTTGACGAAGGACTCGATCCACGGCGGCAGCACCGGCTCGCTCGTGCGGTAGTACGCGAGCAGCCGCCGCACCCGGCGCAGCACCTCCGGCGCGCCGTCGACACTGCGCTCGGCCGACAGCGCCTCCAGCGCGCGCGTGCCCAGTTCGTCGGCGAGCCGGCGGCTGCGCAGATACAGCGTCGCGTCCTCGACGGCTTCCAGGACGGTCGCCGCGGTGGCCTGCGCGTCGTACGCCGCGCGGCGCAGGCGCTGCTCCAGGACCTGCTCGATGCTGACGCCCTCGTAGCCGAGCTCGATGAGGGCGCGCTGGTGCGTGCCGAGCGCCACGTCCCACGACTCCTGGATCGGCCGCTCTCCCAGCTTCCGCTCGCCCATGATCGGCCGCGCGGCGCCGTGCGGCATCAGATACCGCAGCATCCACAGCACGTCGGAGCAGCGCTCCAGTTCCGGCTGGGACGTGATGTCCAGGAGAGCCCGCTGCACACCGCGCTGCTGGAGCTTCAGGCCCAGCGGCGCGAGCCGGTCGTGCACGTCGCGGGCCAGCGGCGGCAGCGCGTCGTAGCCGACCTGGCCGGTCCGGTCGCCGCCCATCATGATCTCCACGAGGCGGCGCACGTCGCGCCGGCCCGGGACGGCGTCCTTCTCGATGCAGGTGACGGCCGCGTCCTGGAAGTCGTACGGCGTCGGCCTGGCCCGGTCGCGCATCCCGGCCAGCAGGATCGAGGTCTCGAACACCGCGATGGCGTCGGCCGTGGAGGCGAGATAGCCGTTGCGGCGCGCGGCGCGGACGATCTCCACCGACCAGCCGAGCAGTTCCGCCTCGTCAAGCCTGTCGAGGACGGGCGGGCGCTGGAGGAAGCCGGTGAGCCGGTCCGAGGCCGGGATATCCGTCACCGGTACGGGAGCGGCCGCGGCCGCGGTCTTCCTGGGCCTCGGCTTCTTCGTGCCCGCCTGTCCCGCCAGCCGGAACGGCTCCACGCGCGTGCGCTTGAGGTTCTTCGCCCAGACCGTCGCGGCGATCGACACCGAGCCGGAGGCGAGGCCGAACTGCGCCTCGATCGCCGTGTGGCTGGACGGAATCAGACCGTGCTGCCAGGTGGTGGCGGTGCGCGGGCCGATCTCGAAGGTGTCGCTGCCGTGGACGCCGAACTCCGCGACCCGGCTGGCCGCGTGGAAGGCGCCGCAGACGTAGAGGCAGTCCGCCGGATCGGTATCGGTGGCGGCCAGGTGCTCGCGCATCCTGGTCCACATGTAGCGCTCGCGGTCCTCGTCCACCCGCACCCGGTCCGCGTCGCCGGGGGCCAGGCGCCGGAAGAGGCTGCCGATCAGGAACATGGCCTGGCGGTAGGTGTCGTGGTCGCTGTCGCCGAGAGGCAGCTCGACGTACTGGTGCCACCACTCCGACCAGTGCCGCACCTTGCCGTGGTGCAGCAGGTGCTCCTCCAGTTCCGCGAAACGCGGCCGCAGGTCGCCGATGTCCACGCCGACCGCGTCGCCGTGCAGCGCCGTCTCCTCCTCGGCCGCCGGCACATCCGGATCGGCTGCCGCGGCCGGCTCCCGGCGCCTGTCCCACTGGAAGACGTGGTCCGAGGAGCGGTCCACGAGGACGAGCTCCACCCCCGGGGTGTCCAGGGCGTAGGCGATCGCCTGGTACTCGGCCGACGCCTCGGTGATCGGCGCGACCACCGAGAGCGGCGCCCACTCCTCCGGGAAGCCGTCGAGCTTGGAGGCGAACGCCTGGACCGCGACCGGGAGCCGGCAGTTGCGCAGTTCCGTCAGGAGCGGCGCCATGTCCTCGCACAGCTCCAGGTACACGACCTTGGGCTGCTTCTCGCGCAGGCGGCGCGCCATCGCGACCGCCGACGCCGGCGAGTGGTGGCAGACGGGGAAGATCTCCAGCGGCTCGCGCACCGCTCGGTCGACGTCGTCGACGATGCCGAGGAGGATGCCCTCCAGGGCGTCGGGCCCGTCCGCGAACGTCGCCGCGGCTTCCTGGAGCTGGCCGCGGAGCGCGGTGAACGTCCCCTCCGTACGTCCCGTCGGGGCGCTCATGACAGGGTGGCGATCGCGTCGCGGCCGCCCTCCAGGAACTCCGGCCAGGACCCGCCCTCCTCCTTGCTGCGCGGCTCGACGACACCGTGCAGGTACTTGTTGAGAATGGCCAGGTCCTCGGGCTCGCGCCGGGTCAGCGAGCCGACGAGCGAGGAGGCCAGCGTGTGCGCGGTCAGCGCGCGCTCGCCGAAGAAGTTGCTGTGCAGGATCGCGTCCTCCAGCACACCGATCTGTTCGGCGGTGGACAGCGCGGACTCGAGCTTCTCGTCGTCGCTGCCGGCCGAGGCCGACGAGGCGCGCAGGTCGGCGAAGCTCTGCAGCAGCACGTCGAGGAGCGTCGGCGGCACGTCCAGCTCGATCTGGTGGCGGCGCAGCAGTTCCTCGGTGCGGAAGCGGACGATCTCCGCCTCGCTCTTCTTGTTCGTCACCACCGGGATGCGGACGAAGTTGAACCGGCGCTTGAGCGCCGACGACAGGTCGTTGACGCCCCGGTCGCGGCTGTTGGCGGTGGCGATGACCGAGAAGCCGGGCTTGGCGAAGACGATGTTCTCGCCGTTCTCGCTGTCAAGCTCGGGAACCGAGATGTACTTCTCGGAGAGAATGGAGATCAGCGCGTCCTGGACGTCGCTGGTGGAGCGGGTCAGCTCCTCGAAACGGCCGATCGTGCCGGTCTCCATCGCGGTCATGATCGGCGAGGGGATCATCGACTCCCGCGACTGTCCCTTGGCGATGACCATGGACACGTTCCAGGAGTACTTGATGTGGTCCTCGGTCGTGCCGGCCGTGCCCTGCACGACCTGCGTGGAGTTGCGGCAGATCGCGGCGGACAGCAGCTCCGCGAGCCAGCTCTTGCCGGTGCCGGGATCGCCGATGAGCAGCAGTCCGCGGTCGGAGGCCAGGGTGACGATCGAGCGCTCGACGAAGCTGCGGTCGCCGAACCACTTCTGTGAGATCTCCCGGTCCAGGCCGTCGGAGCGCTCGGAGCCCAGAATGAACAGGCGGACCATCTTCGGGGACAGACGCCAGGAGAACGGCTTGGGGCTGTCGTCGACGGACTCCAGCCAATCCAGCTCCTCGGCGTACTTGATCTCGGCGGGGGCGCGCAACAGGTCGGACATGTCAGGGCCTTTCATGGAAAAGTCTTAAGCGAGAAACGTCTTGAGTTCGTGGACGAGCTTGCGGATGTGGCCGGAGATCACCGGCGTACCAAGTCCCTTGAAGCGCTCTCGGAACCAGGGGTTGACCTCCTGGCGGCCGGAGCTGGTGACCGAGCCGACCGGGATGAACTTCACGCCGGAGCGGTGCACGGCCTCGATGGCCTCGAACAGCGGCTGGGAGCGGTCGAACTCGTAGAAGTCCGAGATCCACACCATCACCGTGTCGGCGGGGTCGGTGATCTTCGGGCGGGCCATGGCCATCGCGACGGGGCCGTCGTTGCCGCCGCCGAGGTTGGTGCGCAGCAGCGCCTCGAACGGGTCGTTCACCCAGGGCGTCAGATCGATGGCGCGCGTGTCGTACGCGATGAGATGGACGTCCACCTTCGGCAGCCCGGCGAAGATGGACGCCAGGATCGTGCAGTTCACCATCGAGTCGACCATCGAGCCCGACTGGTCCACGACCACGATCAGCCGCTGGGGCGTCGTCTTGCGGGCGGTGTGCCGGTAGTAGAGGCGGTCGACGTAGAGACGCTCCTCCTCCGGGCTCCAGTTGGTGAGGTTCTTCCAGATCGTGCGGTCCAGATCGAGGTTGCGGAACACCCGCTTGGGCGGGACCGAGCGGTCCAGCGCGCCGACCGTGGACTTCTCCACCTGGGTGCGCAGCACTTCGGCGACCTCGTCGACGAAGCGGCGGATCAGGGCCTTGGCGTTGGCCAGGGCCACGCCGGAGAGGTTGCTCTTGTCCCGCAGCAGCTGCTCGATCAGCGACATGCTCGGGGTGAGCCGCGCGGCCAGCTTGGGGTCGGCGAGCACCTCGCGCAGGTGCATCCGCTTGACGAGGTCGGCCTCGAGGGCGCCGAGTTCCGGACCGATCGCCGGGATCAGCCGGTTGAGGTCCGGAGTCGCACCGCGCCCGCCGCCGCGCAGCCGGCCGGGCTCGCAGCCGAGGGCGCGCTCCAGCCAGCCCGCGTCGGACTGCCACCGTGACAGCTGCCCGGCGGTGACCGTACCGGAGCCGGTGGCGAAGACGTTGAGCAGCACTTTCGACACCAGTGCGGCGCGGCGTACTTCGGCGGCCCGGTCGCGCCCGCCCGCGGCGACCTCGGACGCGTCCTCGGGCACCATGAGGCCCTCGAACTCGGCGGCCAGCTCCGGATGGCGCTGCACGATCGAGTCGACCGAGGCCTGCGGATCCAGCAGCGCCGACGGCAGACCGATGTCCTCGACGACGGCGAGGCTCGCGGACTCCAGCGTGGCCTGCTCCTCGTGGTCGAAGAGCCGGGCCAGGAGCCGCCAGTAGAGGACCTGACGGCGGTTGTCGTGCGCGTCCGGCTCGGCGCTCCCCTCGGCGTTCCCCTCGGTGTACGGCTCGATAAACGGCTCGGTGTACGGCTCGGTGTACGGCTCGTTGGTCGGATCGGTCGTCGTGGGCTCCGTCATTTCCGCAGCAGCCTCCCCGCTCGTTCCCGCAGGACGGCCACGGCGTCGGTGGCGGCCTTCTCGGCCCTGACGCCGGCCTTGTCGGTCGTGCCACCGGCCCACGCTCCCGCGTGAAGGGCGACGGTCTTCTTCCGGACGGTCGTCTCGACGGCCAGCGGCTGGAGGCGGAAGGCCCCGTCGTCCCAGCGCAGCAGCCCGATGCAGGCGGCGGACGCCGCGACGGCCGCGGGAGTGAGCGGGCCGGCGGCCGGAACGCGGTCGGTGTCGACGGGCAGAGGGTGCCCGGCGACGGTGAACGTCAGCGCCTCGTCGTCCTGCTGGGAGACGTACCCCTCCAGGAACACGGGCACGGCGATCCGCGTCGGGTGCCGGTCGAGCGGGGCGGTGACGGGGGTGGTCGCGGAGGACAGGGCGACACGGGCGGTGGCGAAGGCGTCGGCGGGCTCGCCCGCGCGGGCCTGCTCGTCGCTCCAGATCAGGTCGCCCTCGGCCGTCACCGGCATGTCGGTGAGGTCCATCGAGCGGCCCTCGCCGACGGCCGCCAGAAGCGACATGTGCGGGCGGAGGAGCTGCCACAGGCCCGCGTCGACGACCGTGTCGGGCTTCGGGACCGACACGCCGGCCCGCACGAGCCGGGGCACGGAGCCGTCCGCGGGCTCGAACACCGCGTGCACCTGCGCCTGCACGGCGGTCGCGTGCTCCTGGAGGTCGACACCGAGCGGCAGGAGGCGGCCGGTGGCCGTACCGGTCACGGGCACGCCGGCCGCGCCGGGCAGCGTCAGGAGCATGGCGCGCGACCACAGGTCTGCCCAGCGGCGCACCGGAACACGCTCCAGGGCCGCACCGGGGCAGGACGCCGCCAGCTCGGCGGCGAAGCCGTCAAGGAGCGTCGCGAGGCGGCGCAGAGCCGGGTCCGGAAGCATCGCGGAGACGACCTGTGCCGACCCGGAGACCACGTCCTGGTCGATGCCCCGCCAGCCGCAGCGCGCCAGGTCGGACAGCCAGGAGCGGGCGGCGACGAGGACGTTCAGCGCCTGCCGCGCGCCCGGCTCCGGGACACCGTCCTCGCCGGGGGAGTGGCCGGTCGCCTCGTCGATACGCGTCATCAGCGCGTCGTGGACGGAACCGAGCAGTGCCGTGCGGGCCGCGGCGAGCGCGACGAAGTGGTCCTCGTCCGCGGTCCCGGCCGCCGCCTTCTCGGCCGCCTCCGCGACCCTGGCGGCCAGCGGCGTCCCGGAGACGGCCCGCGCGAGCTCGGCCAGACCGGCGGCCTGGGCGGGCTGGGGTCGGAGCAGACCGGAGACGAGCGCCCGGTCGAAGGCGTCGACGGCCGCCAGGGCCTCGTCGAGCCCGGCGATGTCCTCGGCCAGCAGGTCGGCGCGCATCAGGCCACCGCCCTGGTCGGCGGGAACCACTGCATCTCCGGCAACGGCGCGGTGGTCGGAGCGAGTTCCAGATACGCCAGGTGGCGCAGGAACCGGCTGAAGACGGGGGCGGCGTCCTTGGTGGTCCCCTGCGGCGGACGGGCGCCGCTCATGCCGGCGGCGATGCTCTGCGCGCTCGGTGCCGCGTCCGCGAGGTCGACCTTCAGATAGCGGGCGACACGCTCGGCGCCGTACTGCAGCACCGCCTCAGCGATCAGCGCCCGGATGTGATTGCAGAACGAGCCCCGAGCGCCGCCGCAGGGTCGGTTGTTGTTGGTGCTGCAGGCGAACGCGTACGTGCCGGCGGCGACCGACGAGACGTAGACCCGCTCGATGTCCGACCCGCTGGACACCACTCCCTGCAGCCGTCCGTCGGCCAGCTCGACGAACGGGACCTTGGCGAGCTTGCGGGGCCGTGCGGGCGGTATCACCCGTGCCGTGCTCGACCTCTCCCAGTCTGACAACGCACCATCTCCTCTGCATGACGAGGGTTTTCACGCCGTGGCGGCGAGACAGTGCTGAACCTACTGGCGACCACTGACAACGCCGTCTCAGAGCGAGCCCTCGCCCGCCATGCGCAGCAGCAGGCCGTGCAGGACCTTCCGTTCGTCCGCGGTGAGCGGCTCCGCCAGCTCGTCGGTCACGCCGCGGCTCGTCTTGTCGGTGTCGCGCAGGAACGCCCCGCCGGCGGCGGTCAGGACGACGATGCGGCTGCGCCGGTCGCCGGGGGCCGGGCGGCGCTCCACGAAGCCGAGGCGCTCCAGGTCGTCCACGAGGCTGACGATCGCGCTCGGGTCGTAGCCGAGGCTCGTGCTCAACTCCCGCTGCAGAGCGCCCTCCACGGTGGCCAGATAGCGCAGCAGCGCGTAGTGGCGCAGACGTACGCCGGACTCCTGGAGGGCCGCGTTGAACAGTTGTCCCGAGCGCAGCCCCAGACGGTAGAGCAGGTAGCCGGTGTCGGAGTGGAGCGAGCGCATCCACGGTTCGTCGGAGTCCATCGCCAGGTTCATGGCCCCAGGATGCGCCATCCATGACCCATGCGACAACTATTGACGTCAACAATTATTGGTCTTAGCTTCCATTCAGTCGCGGACCGGCAGCGCCGTCCGGCGACCGATCACCAGCACCCCGTGCGAAGGGACCACCTGTGTCTTCTCCAACTCCCGCCTCCGGCCGGCTCGTCGACCTGACGGGCAAGGTCGCCGTCGTCACCGGCTCCGGGCGCGGTCTCGGCCTCGCGTACGCCACCGCGCTGGCCCGCGCCGGCGCCCGGGTCGTCGTGAACGATCTCGACGCCGAGGCCGCCGAGCAGGCGGCCGAGACCGTACGCAAGGCGGGCGGCGGCGAGGTCGTCGCCGAGGCCGTGGCCGTCGGCACCGCCGAGGCCGCGCAGCGCCTGGTCGACCGGGCCGTCACGGCGTTCGGCCGGCTCGACGTGATGGTCACCAACGCCGGCATCCTGCGCGACCGCGTGCTCTGGAAGATGACCGACGACGACTTCGACGCCGTCGTCACCACCCACCTCAAGGGCACGTTCACCTGCGCCCGCGCCGCGGCCGTCCGGATGCGCGAGCAGGGCGAGGGCGGCCGTCTCGTCCTCGTCGGCTCGCCCGCGGGCCAGCGCGGCAACTTCGGGCAGACCAACTACGCCGCCGCGAAGGCCGGTATCGCCGCCATGACCCGCACCTGGTCCATGGAGCTGGCGAAGGCCGGCATCACGGTGAACGCGATCGTTCCGGTCGCCGCCACCGCCATGACGGAGACCATCCCGGCCTTCGCGCCGTACGTGGAGGCCATGCGGGAGCGGGGCGAGCCGCTGCCGGACTTCCTGCGCAAGGGCGAGGGCTTCGGCACCGTCGACGACTGCGCCGCGCTCGTGCCCTTCCTCGCCTCGGACGCCGCCCGTGACGTGACCGGCCAGTGCGTCGGCATCGGTGGAGACCGGCTGACACTCTGGTCGCACCCGCGGGAGGTCGCCTCGGCCTACGCCGACGGCGGCTGGACCCCGGACGGGATCGCCGCCGCCTGGCACACCTCCGTCGGGGCGACCCCGCAGACGGTCGGCATCCCCGCCCCGAAGACCCCCGCCCCGAAGGTCCCCGCCCCGAAGGTCCCCGCCCCCAAGGTCCCGACCTCGGACCTGAACGAGGCCCGATGAACGTCGACGCCCTCGTCGCCATCGACGTCCACACCCACGCCGAGGTCTCCGCCCAGGGGCACGCCTCCCTGGCCGACCACCTCCACGACGCCTCCTCCGCGTACTTCAAGGTCGCGGGCGACCGCAAGCCGACCGTGACCGAGATGGCCGCCTACTACCGCGAGCGGCACATGGCCGCCGTCGTCTTCACCGTGGACGCCGAGTCCGCGACCGGCACCCCGCCCGTCCCGAACGAGGAGATCGCCGAGGCCGCCGCGGCGAACTCCGACGTCCTGATCCCGTTCGCCTCGATCGATCCTTTCCGCGGCCGGGCCGGGGTCCGCCAGGCCCGCCGGCTCGTCGAGGAGTACGGGGTCAAGGGCTTCAAGTTCCACCCGAGCATCCAGGGCTTCTTCCCCAACGACCGCGCGCTCGTCTACGCGTTGTACGAGGTGCTCGAGGAGACCGGCGCGATCGCGCTCTTCCACAGCGGCCAGACCGGCATCGGCGCCGGGGTCCCCGGGGGCGGCGGGATCCGGCTGAAGTACTCCAACCCCCTGCACGTCGACGACGTCGCCGCGGACTTCCCGCACCTCAAGGTCATCCTCGCGCATCCGTCGTTCCCCTGGCAGGACGAGGCCCTCGCCGTCGCCACGCACAAGCCCGGCGTCCACATCGACCTGTCGGGCTGGTCACCGAAGTACTTCCCGCCCCAGCTTGTCCAGTACGCCAACACGCTGCTGAAGGACAAGGTCCTGTTCGGCTCGGACTTCCCCGTCCTGACGCCCGACCGCTGGCTCGCCGACTTCGACAAGCTCGCGATCAAGGACGAGGTCCGCCCCAAGATCCTCAAGGAGAACGCCGCCCGGCTGCTCGGGCTCGTCTGAAGGGCCGCCGCCATGCACGCCGCACCGCATCCTGCGCCGCACTCCGCACCGCGCCCTGCGCCGCACTCCGCACCGCATCCTGCGCCGCACGCCGCCATGCGCAACGAGGGAATCGGGGCCTGGCCCGCACGCCGGGCGCGCAAGACCCCGCACCGCACCGCCCTGATCCACGAAGACACGTCCCTGACCTACGCCGAGCTCCACGACCGCGTCCGCCGGCTCGCACACGCACTGCGCGAGCGAGGCGTGCGCCGCGGCGACCGCATCGCCTATCTCGGCCCGAACCATCCGTCGTTCCTGGAGACGCTGTTCGCGGCCGGACTGCTCGGCGCCGTCTTCGTCCCGCTCAACACACGGCTCGCGCCGCCCGAGATCGACCACCAGCTCACCGACTCGGGAGCCCACACCCTGGTGCACGCGCCCGGATACGCGGACCGCACCACACTGCGGCTCGCCCACCACATCCAAGTCGGCACCGCGTACGAGGAGTTGATCTCCTCAGCGGACATCGCCACCGTCACCCCGCCCGAGGAGCCGGTCTCCGGGGACGACGTCTGCATCATCATGTACACCTCGGGCACCACGGGCCGCGCCAAGGGCGCCGTGCTCACCCACGCCAACCTGACGTGGAACGCGGTCAACGTCCTCGTCGACACCGACCTGCGCGCCGACGAACGCGCCCTGGTCACCGCCCCGTTGTTCCACACGGCCGGCCTGAACATGCTCACCCTGCCCGTGCTGCTCAAGGGCGGCACCTGCGTCCTGGTCGAGTCCTTCGACGCGGACGCCACCCTCGCCCTCGTCGAACGGCACCGCATCACCGCCATGTTCGGCGTGCCCACCATGTACGACCTGATGGCCCGCTCGCCCCGCTGGACGGACGCCGACCTGTCCTCGCTGCGCACGCTCAACTGCGGCGGTTCCCCCGTCCCCGGCCGGCTGATCTCCGCGTACCAGCGGCGCGGCCTGAACTTCCAGCAGGGGTACGGGCTGACGGAGGCCTCGCCCGGGGTGCTGTTCCTCGACGCGGAGCACGTCGTCAGCAAGGCAGGATCCGCGGGCGTCCCGCACTTCTTCACCGATGTGCGCGTCGTACGGCCCGACCTGAGCGAGGCCCCGCCCGGCGAGACCGGCGAGGTGCTCGTCCGCGGCCCGCACGTGATGCCCGGCTACTGGGGGCTGCCCGAGGCGAGCGCCGCCGCGCTCACCGACGGCTGGCTGCGCACCGGGGACGCCGCGACCGTCGACGCCGACGGCTACGTCACCATCACCGACCGCATCAAGGACATGATCATCTCCGGTGGCGAGAACGTCTACCCGGCCGAGGTCGAGGACGCGCTGCTCGCCCACCCCGATGTCGCGGAGTGCGCCGTCATCGGCGTACCGCACGAGAAATGGGGCGAGGTGCCGCACGCGGTGCTCGTGCCCCGCCCCGGCGCCGCGCTCGACGCGGACGCCGTCCTCGCCTCGCTCGCCGGGCGCCTGGCGGCGTACAAGATCCCCAAATCGGCCGTGGTGACGGACGCGCTGCCCCGTACCGCCTCCGGAAAGCTCCGCAAGCCCGAACTCCGCCGCCGCCACGGCGTCGAGAACCCTTCACTCCCCGAGGAGAACCTCACATGACCATCACCGTCCACGGCATCGACGCACTGAAGAAGCTCGCCCTGGAGAACGACGGCGACCTCGGCACGAGCGACTGGCTCGAGATCACGCAGCAGCGCATCGACACCTTCGCCGACGCCACCGACGACCACCAGTGGATCCACACCGACCCCGAGCGCGCCGCCGCCGGCCCGTTCGGCGCCCCGATCGCGCACGGCTATCTCACGCTCTCCCTGTTCATCCCCCTGTTCACCGGACTCCTCGACGTCCAGGGCGTCACCACCAAGGTCAACTACGGCCTGGACAAGGTCCGTTTCCCCGCCCCGGTGCCCGTCGGCTCCCGCATCCGGCTCGCCGCCCGCCTCGCCTCCGTGGACGACGTCCCCGGAGGCGTGCAGATCGCCGTCGACGGCACCGTCGAGATCGAGGGCGGCGCCAAGCCCGCCGCCGTCCTGCGCTCGCTGTCCCGCTTCTACGTCTGACCCCTCCTCCCCCTCGGCCCGTCCCCTTCCCCCGGGAGTACGCCATGTCCGCCCCTCCCCAACACGCCGGTGACATCCGACAGTTGCGGCGCGTCGCACTGTCCGGACTGCTCGGCTCGGCAGTGGAGTTCTACGACTTCCTGGTCTACGGATCGGTCGCCGCCCTCGTCTTCGGCGACCTGTTCTTCCCCGAGGCCGATCCGGCGGTCTCCACCATCGCGGCCCTCGGCACGTTCGCCGCGGGCTACGTCGCCCGGCCGCTGGGCGGCATCGTCTTCGGCCACTTCGGCGACCGGCTCGGCCGCAAGGCGAGCATGCTGTGGACGATGACGCTCATGGGCACCGGCAGCCTGCTCATCGGCCTGCTGCCCACGTACGACGTCATCGGGGTGTGGGCCCCCGTCCTGCTCGTCCTGCTGCGCGTCGTGCAGGGCATCGCGATCGGCGGCGAGTGGGGCGGCGCGACCCTGATGGCCGCCGAACACGCCGGCGACCGTCCGCGCGGCCGGTGGACCGCCTTCACCCAGCTCGGCGCCCCGGCGGGCACGCTCGCCTCGACGGCCGTCGTCACCGTCGTGGCCACCCTTCCGGACGAGGACTTCCTCAGCTGGGGATGGCGGGTGCCGTTCCTGCTGAGCGTGGTGCTCCTCGCGATCGGCCTGTACGTACGGGTCTCGGTCACCGAGAGCCCGCTGTTCCGCGCCGAGCAGCCACGGGGGGCCGCTCGGCGCCGGCGGCCGCCCGTGCTCGACGTGCTCCGCCGGCCCCGGGCGGTGCTTCTCGGGGCCGGCGTGGGCATCGCCCCCTTCGCCGCCCAGTCGGTCATGACCACGTTCCTCATCGCGTACGCCACCGGCCACGGCTACAGCCGCCAACAGGTCCTGACCGGTGTCACCTGCGCCGCCGCCGTCGCGCTCGTGGTCCTGCCGCTGGCCGCCGCCGCGTCCGACCGCTGGGGGCGACGGCCGGTCGTCGCCCTCGGCGCGCTCCTCTCGGCGGCCACCGCGTTCCCGGTGTTCGCGCTCGTCGGCTCGGGCCGTCCCGGGCTGCTGATCCTCGCCTGCGTCATCGGCCACGGCATCGCCCAGTCGATCATGTACGGACCGCTGGCCGCGCTCCTCACCGAGCTGTTCGGCACCCGGACGCGGTACACGGGCGCCTCGCTCGGCTACCAGACGGCCACGCTCATCGGCGGCGGTCTCTCCCCGCTCCTCGCTCAGTCCCTCGCCGCCACGTACGGGGGCACCACGCCGGTGGCGCTGCTCCTGCTCGTCGCCGCCGCGCTCACCGTGCTCGCCGTGTGGCGCCTCGGCGAGACGAACCGCACCTCCCTGTCCGCCCGGACCGCCGTCTCCCCGGCCGAGCAAGGAGTCGCCCCATGACGATCACGCGTTCCCACCGCCGGGGCGCGGCCGCCACCACCGTGGCCGCCGCCCTGGTCCTGGCCCTCACCGCCGCCGCTCCCTCGCAGCCCCCGCCCCGCCACCTCACCGGCACGCACGCCTCCGGGGCGGCGTACGAGATCGACGTACCGGCGCGCTGGAACGGCACGGTGCTGCTCCTCAGCCACGGCTACCGGCCGTCCGGCGCGCCCAACCCGGCGACCGACGCGCCCGACGAGGCGACCCGTGCCCTGCTCCTCGACAGCGGGTACGCCCTGGCCGGTTCCTCGTACGCGAGCACCGGCTGGGCCGTCGAACAGGCGGTGCCCGACCAGCTCGGCACGCTCGACGCGTTCACCCGCCGGATCGGCGAGGCCCGCCGCACGATCGCCTGGGGCGAGTCGTACGGCGGTCCGGTCACCACCGCCATCGCCGAACGTCACCCCGCGACGCCGCCGTGGACGAGGCAGGTCGCCGCGCTGCACGCCCTGGAGCGGCGCATCGGGACGGGACGGTGGGGCGACACCTCGCCCGCGTCCCTCAACACGGCGGCCCGGCAGGCCGGTCCGTCCTCCGAGGCCCGCCACACGCGCTTCCTGCCCGGGCCGTATCCGCGCCCCTTCAACCTGACGGACCGCCCCACCGCACACTGACCCGCACCGACGACCGTACGACGACTCCCTGAGAGTGGAGCCGGGCACCGGACCCCGTCCGGTGCCCGGCTCCTCTCCGGCCTTTTCAGTCCAGGGACCGGCGGCCGGCCGCGGCGAGGGTGGGGTCCCAGCCGCGGCGGGGGACGGAGTCGAGCAGCAGACGGGTGTAGGGATGGGCCGGCGCGTCCAGGAGTTCGGCGGTGGGGCCCTTCTCCACCACGCGGCCCGCCCTGAGGACCATCACCTCGTCGGTGATGTGCCGGACGACGGCCAGGTCGTGGGTGACGAAGAGGAAGCCGATGCCGACCTCGCGCCGGATGGTGCCGAGGAGTTCCAGCACCTGGGCCTGGATGGACACGTCCAGGGCTGCCACGGCCTCGTCGAGGACCAGGACCCGCGGTTCGGCGGCCAGCGCGCGGGCGATCGCCACGCGCTGGCGCTGACCGCCCGACAGCCTGCCCGGAAGGGCTGCCGCCTCCCGCTCGCCGAGCCCGACCTGGTCGAGGAGTTCGGCGACGCGGGCCTGCCGGGCCGTCGCGTCCATCGCGAAGTGGAGCCGGAGCACCTCCTCGACGCAACGGCCCACGGTCACCCGGGGATCGAGGGAGAGGTACGGGTCCTGGAAGACCATCTGGATCTCCCGGGCGCGCGCCAGCCGCTCGGCCCGGCCCCGGGCGGGAGCCGAGCGGTCGCGTCCGCCGATGCGGACGGAGCCGCCGTCGGGGCGCTCCAGGCCGACGAGCATCCGGACCGTCGTGGTCTTGCCGCTGCCGGACTCGCCGACGATGCCGAGGGAGGCGCCCGGCGCGAGCGTGAGCGACACGTCGTCCACGGCGGTGTGGTCCCCGTAGCGCTTGTACAGTCCCTCGACGACGAGCTCTTCCGACGTCCCGGTGTCGATTGCGGTTGCGGTTGAGGTCACAGTGCGATCCCTTCGTCGGCGCGGTGGCACGCGGCCAGGCCGTCGCCGTGGCGGGCCAGTACGGGTGTCTCCTCCACGCAGCGGGGCTGTGCGTGGGCGCAGCGCGCGGCGAAGGCGCACCCCGGCGGCGCCTCGGCGAGGGAGACGGGCCGGCCCGGGATGGGCCGTGGGGCGCGGGCCCCGGACTCGATACGGGGGGTGCAGGCCAGCAGCCCCGCCGTGTACGGGTGGCGCGGGTGGTCGAACAGTTCGTCGGTGCCCCGGGTCTCGACGATCCGGCCCGCGTACATGACGTACACCCGGTCGCAGATCGCCGACGCCAGCTCCAGGTCGTGGGTGACGAAGAGCATTCCGGTGCCGCGTTCGGCCTGGAGACGGGTGAGGATCGCGATGATCTCGGCCTGTGTCGTGACGTCCAGGGCCGTGGTCGGTTCGTCGGCCACCAGCAGTTCGGGCTCGCCCGCGAGCGCCGCCGCGATGACCACGCGCTGGAGCATGCCGCCGGAGAACTGGTGCGGGTAGCGGCGCAGCGCGCCGCGCGGATCGCGGATGCCGACGGCGTCGAGGAGTTCCTCGGCGCGTGCCGCCGCCGTGGCGGCCGGGGTGCCGGCGCCGCGCAGTCCTTCGGTGAGGAAGTCGCCGACGCGGCGCAGCGGGTTCATGGAGGCGCGCGGATCCTGGTAGACCATGGCGACCTGTCGGGCGCGCAGCCGGGTCAGGGCCGCGCGGTCCATGGTCAGGACGTCGCGCCCCGCCACCCGCACCTCGCCGGCCGTACGCGCCCGCGCGGGCAGCAGGCCCAGCACGCTGCGGCACGCGACCGACTTGCCGGACCCGGACTCGCCGACCAGACCGACGGTCTCGCCGGCTCCGACGCGCAAGGTGACACCGTCGAGGATCGGCCGCGCCGCCTGCGCGCCCGGCAGACGTACACCGAGCCCGTCGATCTTCAGTACAGGCGTGTGCTGCTCGGTCATGGCGCTCACCGCTCCCGCTTCGCGATCCGGTCGGCGAGGCCCTCGCCGACGATGCCGAACGCCACCACGGCGAGGACGACGCACACGGACGGCGCGAGCGCGGGCAGCATCGCCCCCTGCTGGAGCGCCGACTGACCCTCGTTGATCATGGCTCCCCAGTCGGCCGTGGGCGGCTGGACACCGAACCCGAGGAAGGACAGCGCGGCGAGATCCATCAGGGCGTACCCGAAGTTCATCGCCGACTGCGCGAGCACCGTCGGGGCGATGTTGGGCAGCAGATGGCGCAGACAGATCGTCCCGCCCGCCCAGCCCTGCACCCGGTACGACTCGATGTACGGGCGGGCCTTCTCCTGACGGGCGATGCTCCGTACCAGCCGGCCGACGTACGGCGTGTACGCGACGGCCATGGCGATCACGGGCGCGGTCATGCCCGAGCCGAGGACCGCCACCAAGAGGATCGCGAGCAACAGCCCGGGGATCGCGAAGGCCAGGTCCATCGACCGGGACAGCAGTGCGTCGGCCCAGCCGCCGCGCCAGGCGGCGACCGTTCCGAGCAGGGTGCCGAGGAGGGTCGAGACACCGACCACGAGGAGCGGGCCGAGCAGCCCCGTGCGCGCGCCGTGGATGAGCCGCGACAGGATGTCCCGGCCCGACTGGTCGGTGCCGAGGAGATGGTCACCGCCGGTGCCCACCAGGCTCGCCGACAGGTCGAGCGCCTCGGGGTCGTACGGCGAGAGGACCGGGGCGAGCGCGGCGACCAGGACGAGCACGGCAAGGACCGCCACGGACAGCGTGAACAGCGGGCCCTGGCCGAGGACGCGCAGCGCGCGCAGGCCGGGGCGGCGGCGCAGCGCCCCGGACGCGGGGGAGACGGCGGTGGTCATCGGGAAGCCTCCGCGTGGAGCGAGAGCCGGGGGTCGACGAGCGGAACGAGCAGGTCGACGACGAGATTGACGACGACGAACGCCGCCACGCTCAGCAGCGTGATCGCCTGCACGACGGCGAAGTCCTTGGCCGTCACCGACTGCACGAGCAGCGAGCCGATGCCCGACACGTTGAAGGCGGTCTCGACGATCGACGTGCTGATCAGCAGACCCGCGAGCATGGTGCCGCCGACGGTGACGATCGGCCCCAGGGCGCCCAGCAGCACGTGTCGTCGGACGACGGCGGCGGCCGCGACGCCTCGGGCGCGCGCCACCTCCACGTGCTCGCGCCCGAGTTCGTCGAGCATCGCCGACCGGGTCACCCGGGCGAGGAGACCGGCGAAGGTGGTCGCCAGGGCGAAGGCCGGCAGCGTCAGGTGGTACACCCGGTCGGTGAAGGTCTCGGGCGTGCCGCCCGGCCCCGGAAACCAGCCCAGCTGGACGGAGAAGAGCGAGACGAGCGCGATGGCGCTGACGAACGAGGGGGTGGCCGTGGCCACGCCGGTGCCGAGCAGCACCGCACGGTCCACCGCGCCCGGGCGCAGGGCGGCGAGGACACCGCCGGTCACACCGAGGACGGCGACCAGCAGCGCCGCGTACCCGACGAGGACGGCCGTGCCCGGCAGGCGCGAGCCGATCAGGGCGCCGACGTCCTGGTGGAACTGCGTGGAGCGGCCGAAGTCGCCCCGCAGCACGCCTCCCAGCCACTTCGCGTACTGGACGGGCAGCGGGTCGTCCAGGTGGTACTGGGCGCGCAGCGCCGCGACCGTCTCCGGCGTCGCCGGGCGGCCGTGGAGCAGGAACGACACCGGGTCGCCGGGCGCGAGATGCACCGTGCCGAACACCACGACCGACGTGACGAGCAGCACCGTCGCCAGGCCGAGGAGCCGGCCCGCCAGATAGCGCGTCATGACTGTGCGGCCCCGATCGTCGCGGCCCACGGGTAGTACAGCTGCGCGATGCCGGTCGGGGCGCCCGTCACGCGGCTGCCGAGGAAGACCGAGTAGGGCGCCTCGTACAGCGGGATGACCGGCAGCTCGCGGACGGCGATCTTCTGGAGTTCCGCGGTCAGTTCGGCCCGGCGGGCCGGGTCGGGCTCGGCGTTGGCCCGGTCGAAGGCGGCGTCGTACTCGGCGTTCGACCAGTTGCCGTAGTTGCCGAAGTCGCCGGTGCGCAGGTACTGGTAGAACTCCAGCGGGTCGGGCGTGTTGTCGTACCCGTTGGTGATGACGAGGTCCAGGCCTTTGCGGGCGTTCGGGTCGACGAAGATGCCGCTGTACGCCTCCGGGGCGACGGACTTCAGCCGGACGTCGAGCCCGATCTGCCGTCCGGCCGCCTGCACGGCGTTGGCCACGACGCTGATCTCGGGGGCCAGCGAGCTGGTGACGAGGGTGACCTCGCGCCCCGTGGCGCCGGCCTCGGCGACCAGCTTCTTGGCGGTGGCCACGTCGTACACCGGCTCGGGCAGGGCCTTGAAGTACGCGTCGGTCTTCTCCGGCACCAGCGCCCACGCGCCCCGCGCGGTCGGGGACTTCGCGGGGACCCCGACGCCCCCGGCCGCGGCCTTGATGATGTTCTCCCGGTCGAGGGCCATGGAGAGGGCCTGACGGACCTTCAGGTCACCGAGCGGGCCCGTGAAGTCGAGGATCGAGAGGTCGGCCGCGGCCGTGTTGGGGCCGAAGTGGACCGTGCCCTTGGAGGTGTTGCGCAGCTGGGCAAGGGAGGAGGAGGGCACCAGGTAGCCGCCGTCGGCCGTGCCCGAGAGGAAGGCGTTGGCACGGGCGGCCGGGTCCTCGATGAAGGTGAATTTCACGGTGTCGGTCTTCGGGGCCAGGGACCGGTCCCAGTACGCCGCGTGCTTCTTGAGGGTGACGCTGTCGCCCTGGGCCCAGCTGTCGAGCGCGTACGGGCCGGTGCAGTTCACCTTGCCCTTCGGGCCGCCGTAGTCCTTTCCGGCCTTCGCGAGGAAGGCGGCGCTCTCGACGGTGCCGGGGGAGGCCGCCATCAGCTCGCCCAGCAGGACATCGGGCTTGGTGAGCCGGATCGTCACCTCCAGCGGACCGCTCGCCTCGACGGAGGCCACGTTCTTGAACGCGGAGCCCCACGGAGAGCCGACGGCCGGATCCATGTGGCGCTTCAGGGAGGCGACCACGTCGCCCGCGGTCATGGTCGAGCCGTCGTGGAACCGCACGCCGGAGCGCAGGGTGTACACCCAGGTCTTCGGGTCCGGGTTGGTGTACGTCGTGGCGAGGCCGGGTTCGATCTTCAGGTCGGGGGTCACCCGCAGCAGCTGCTCGCACACGTTGGCGAGCACGGTGTTGGGCGGGTAGTCGTAGGCGAGGGCGTAGTCGAGCGTGTACGGCTCGGCGTACAGCGACCAGGTGAGGGAGTCGAGGGAGCCCTTCGCCGCGGGGGAGTTCGGCGTGACCGTGTACGCGGGGGCGGCGCCGGACCGGGGCCCGGTCGCGCCGGAACAGCCGGCGGTGGTGGTCGCGAGGGCGGCGGAGCAGACGAGCACGGCGGTGGTTCGGGACATGCGCAAGGAGACCCACCCCTTTACGGGTGTAGTGACGGGCGCTGGGGGATGGAGCGAGTATTGATGCGGGAACGTTCCCGCACAAGGCTTTGCGGGAACGGTTTTGCTGAGGTCGCGGGGGTGGCAGCATCAGCCCATGACCGATGCACCCCGACATGGCGGGCACCCCTCACGGACCGCTTCGGACCCGGCCCCGCGGACTGCCCCGCCCCGCGTCCGTCTCGTCGACGTCGCACGCGAGGCGGGCCTCTCCAAGACCACCGTCTCGGCGGCCCTCAACGGCACGGGACGCCTCTCCCCGGCCGTGCGGGAGAAGGCACGGGACACGGCGCGCAGGATGGGATACCGGCCCAACGCCGCCGCGCGACAGCTGCGCGCGGGACGGGCCCGGCTGATCGGATACGTCGTGGGGGAGTTCGCGGGCAGGCCGTGGACGTACCTGGAGTCGCCGTACTTCGCCCAGCTGACGAGCGCCACCGCCGCGGCGGCGCTCAGACACGGCTACGCGCTGGTGATGCTGCCCGCGGGCTCGCTCCAGGGAGAGTGGGCCGACCTGCCCTTCGAAGCGGTGATCGTCGCCGACCCGGTCGCCGACGACGGTGTCGTCGAGGACCTGCTCGCCGCCCGCATCCCCGTCTTCAGCGACGCGTCGGTCGAAGGCAGAGCGGGCGCGCACTGGGTCGACGTCGACGCCGGCGCGGCGGTACGCGAGACCCTGGACCATCTCAGGGACCAGGGCGCGCGGCGGACCGCGCTCGTGCTGCCGGACAGCACGACCCGCTTCCACCGGGGCGTCCTGACCGCCTACCACGCGTGGTGCGCCGCGCACGGTGACACGCCCCGGGTGACGCTCGCCGCCGACATCGGCAACGGTCCGGTCGTCGAGGCGGTCGACGGCGCGCTGACCGCGGCCGAACGGCCCGACGCCCTCTTCGTGGTGGCGGAGCTGAGCCCCCCGCTCGTCCTGGAGGCGGCGCGCCGCCACGGCTACGACGTGCCCGGGGACCTGCTCGTGGTGTGCGCGAGCGAGGAGACCACCGCCGCGTACACCGACCCTCCGGTCTCGACCCTGAGCCTGCGGCCCGGAGAGGTCGCCGAGGCGGGTATCGAGCTCCTCGTCGCGGCCCTGGAGAACGGCGACGACGAACCGTCGGGAGTGCTGGTGCCCACCCGCCTGATGGTACGAGGATCCTCGCGGCGGGCGGACCGCGGCTGACAGCGGGCGCCGTAGCGGCGCCGGCGGGCGCCGTACCGGCGTCATGTCCGGCGCCCGCATCAGGCGGAGTGCACGAGCGTGCCGCCGACGTAGGTGTGCAGCACCCGGGCCTCGGCGATCTCCTCCGGGGGCCCGGTGAAGATGTCGCGGTCGAGCACCACCAGGTCGGCGAGGTGGCCGGGGAGCAGCGTGCCGGAGTCGTCGAGCCCGTTCACATGCGCCGAGCCCGCGGTGTACGCGGCGACGGCGGTCGTGAGGTCGAGCCGCTGCTCCGGCAGGAAGACCCGCTCGTCGGCGGTGCCCGGCTCCCTCCTGTTCACCGCCACGTGGATGCCCGCGATCGGGTCGGGGCTGCTGACGGGCCAGTCGCTGCCCGCCGCCAGTGTGGCCCCGGCGCGCAGCAGCGAGCCGAACGGGTACTGCCAGGAGGACCGTTCGGGCCCCAGGAAGGGGATCGTCAGCTCGTCCATCTGCGGTTCGTGCGCCGCCCACAGGGGCTGGATGTTGGCGATGGCGCCGAGTCGCGCGAAGCGCTCCAGGTCGTCCGGGTGGACCACCTGGAGGTGGGCGAGGTGGTGGCGGTTGCCGCGCCGCCCGTTGGCCTCGACCGCCGCCTCGACCGCGTCCAGGGCCTCGCGCACCGCCCGGTCGCCGAGCGCGTGGAAGTGCACCTGGAAGTCGAGGGCGTCGAGCCGGGTGACGTACGGACGCAGGGCGACCGGATCGACGAAGCTCAGACCCGAGTTGGCGGTGGCGCAGCCGCAGCCGTCCAGATACGGAGCGGTCATCGCGGCCGTGAAGTTCTCGGCGACGCCGTCCTGCATGATCTTCACCGAACCGGCCCGGAACCGCCCGTGGTTCAACTGCTCGCGGCGTGCCACGAGTTCGTCGATCTGATCGGCGCCCCGCTCGCGGTCCCACCACAGGGCGCCGTTGACCCGGGCGGTGAGGGTGCCCGCGCGGGCGGCCGCGAGGTACGCGTCGGAGGGATCCGGATTGCTGCCCAGCACCCCGAGCATGGCGTCCTGCCAGCCCGTGATGCCGAGGGAGTGCAGCAGCTTCTGCGCGCGCAGCAGGCCGGCGAGCCGGTCGGCGACGGTGCTCGGCGGCACGAGCCGGGCGACCAGGGCGGTGGCGCCCTCCTGGAGCGTGCCGCTCGGGGTCCCGTCGGGCTCGCGCTCGATGCGGCCGTCCGCCGGGTCGGCCGACTCGCGGGTGAGCCCGGCCAGTTCGAGCGCGCGGGTGTTGGCCCAGGCGCCGTGGTGGTCACGGTTGAGCAGATAGACCGGGCGGTCCGGTACCACGGAGTCGAGGAGCTGCCGGGTGGGCAGGCCCCCTTCGAAGCTCTCCATCGACCAGCCGCCGCCGGTGATCCACGGCCGGTCCGGGTGGGCGTCGGCGTACGCCCGTATCCGGGTCAGGTACTCCTCGACGCCGACCGTGCCCGTCAGATCGCACTCGGCCAGCTCCGTCCCGCCGAACACGGCGTGCACATGCGCGTCCTGGAAGCCGGGCAGCAGCAACTTGCCCCGGAGATCGACGACTTCGGTGGCCGGGCCGATCAGCTCGCGCACCTCGTCGTGGCCGACGGCGGTGATGCGCTCCCCGGTGACCGCCAGGCTGCTCGCCCGGGTGCGGGCGGGATCGCCGGTGTGGACGGGGCCATGGGTGAAGACCAGATCGGCCTTGGTCATGGGTGCTCCAGGACGTGAGAGAAGACGGGAGGGAAACGGGAGGGAAAACGGGAGGGAAAACGGGAGAGAGAAGGGGTGTGCAGGACCGCCATGGAACTGGCGCACCCGTTTACACGTCAATGGTGTTGTCATAAGGTCCGCCCATGGCCGAGCGAGTGGTTCCCGAAGGACAGCGGCGGCGACGCAGGCCCACCAAGCAGGGCGCCGTGCTCTCACAGCGGCTGATCGTCGAGACCGCCCTGCGGCTCGTCGCGCAGCACGGCGCGGACGCGCTGTCGGTACGGCGGCTCGGCGCCGCCCTGGGCGCCGACCCCAGCTCCCTCTACCGGTACTTCCGCAGCACCGACGACCTGCTGCTCGCCCTGGCGGACGAGTTCGTCGGGCGCGCCCAGGAGGGCTGGGAGCCGACCGGCGACTGGCGCGCCGACCTTCGCGACATCGGGCTCCGCATCCACGCCTCGTACCAGGCCAACCCGCAGGCGGCCGTGCTCGCCGCGCACCGGACGACCGGACGCCCCCACGAGACGGCGGCGGTCGAGGCGATCCTCGGCGTGCTGCGCCGGGCCGGCTTCCCCGACGCCACCGCCGTACGGATCTACCACGCCTTCGTCGACCAGGCCCTGGCCTTCGCGGCGCAGGACGCCGCCGCGCGCGCCCTCCCCGCTCCGGCGCGCGAGGCCGACGAGGCGGTCTGGCTCGCCTCGTACGGCACGCTGTCGCCGGACACGCACCCGAACATCGCGGCGACGTTCCCGCTGCTCGCCGCCGACATGCGCGACAGCGGCTATCCCTTCGCCCTGGAGCTGCTCCTCGACGCGGCGGCCGCGCGCCTGGACGAACCCGCCCGGCGCGGCCGGGTCACCGCGCCGGGCGCGCGGCGCCGTCGGAGCCCGGGGTGATCAGGCCCGTCTCGTAGGCGGCGATCACCGCCTGCGCGCGGTCGCGGAGCCGGAGCTTGGAGAGGATCCGGGCGACATGCGTCTTGACCGTGGCTTCGCTGAGATGGAAACGGGCGGCCAGTTCGGCATTGCTCTCGCCCTTGGCCAGCGCCTCCAGGACCTCCAACTCCCGTGGGGTGAGCGTGGAGAGGTCGCGGTGCAGCGGAGCCGTACGGTCGCCCGACGTGGCGAAGCGCTCGACCAGACGCCGGGTGATCGCCGGGGCCAGCAGCGCGTCTCCGGAACGGACCAGACGGACCGCGGCCGAGAGGTGCTCCGGGGTCACGTCCTTCAGCAGGAAGCCGCTCGCGCCCGCACCGAGCGCGGCGTACACGTACCGGTCGAGGTCGTAGGTGGTCAGGATGACCACGCGCGGCGCCGCCCCGTCCTGCGCGTCCCGCAGGATGCGGCGCGTGGCCTCGAGACCGTCGGTGCCCGGCATCCGGATGTCCATCAGGACGACGTCGGGCCGCGTACGGCGGACCGCGGTGACCGCCTCGTCGCCGTCGGCCGCCTCCCCGACCACCTCGATGCCGTCGGCCGCAAGGATCATCCGGAAGCCGGTGCGCACCAGAGCCTGGTCGTCGACGATCACCACGCGGGGTGCCTCGGTCACGGACCCTCCACCGTCACGGCTCCTCCACCGGAATCACCGCGCGGACCCGGTAGCCCCCGCGCGGGCGCCTGCCCGCGTGCAGCGTACCGCCGTAGACCGCGAGGCGTTCACGCAAGCCCATCAGGCCCCGGCCGCCGCCCGTTCCCGCCGGCGGCCGGGGCGGCCCGCCCGTGTCCGTCACCTCCACCCGCAGCTCACCCGGCGCGTGCTCCACGACGACGGACACGCTCGCCCCCGCGGCGTGCTTCACCGCGTTCGTCAGCCCCTCCTGCACGACCCGGTAGGCCGCCAGGTCCACCCCGGCCGGCAGCTCGGCCGGAGCGCCCCGCACCGTCAGCTCCACCGGCACCCCGGTCTCCCGCACCCGGCGGGCCAGCTCCTCCAGCCGGTCGAGACCGGGCTGCGGGGCCAGGTCCACGTCCGTGGCCGGATCGGGGCCGTCGGCGGCCATGGTGAGCAGACCCATCACATGACGCAGCTCCGACATCGCCGACCGGCCCGCCGCCTCGACCGCCAGCATCGCCTCGCGGGCCTGCTCGGGCGCCGTGTCGAGGACCTTGCGCGCGGCGCCCGCCTGGATCGTCATCATGCTCACGTTGTGGGTGACCACGTCGTGCAGCTCGCGGGCGATCCGCGAACGCTCCTGCTCCACGGCCCGCCGCAGCGCGGCCTGTTGCTCCTCCCGCAGCGCCCGCGCCCGCTGCCGCCAGCTGTGGAGCCCGTGCGCGGCCAGGGCGACCGGGAGCAGGACGAGTACGGGCACCAGGGCCCCGTCCACGTCCGGGACCAGGGGCATCGCCGCGTACAGCGCCACTCCGGCGCACAGCGAGACAGCCGTGGCCTTGCGGTGCGGGCTGTACAGGGCCGCGCTGTACGCCGCGATCAGACCGGAGGCGAAGACGACCGTCGTCGCGTCCTTGGCGACATCCCCCTGGTGCAGCAGCACCGTCGCGCCGAGCGCCGCCCCGTAGACGGCGAGCGGGAAGCGGCGGCGCAGCAGCAGCGGCAGCGCCGTCAGCACGGCCGCCACCAGCTCCCAGAGTTCCACCGGCGGCAGCGTGTACTGGACGGCCGGCAGGGGCGGCGGCGGGACGGGCAGGGCCGGGACCTCCACGGGAGGCGGGACGTCGGGCCTCTCGGGCTGCCACGCGAGCTCCACGTACGACCGGTCCAGATCGCCGAGGACGGTGCACACGGCCAGCACCAGGGCGATCGACGCATCAGCCGCCGCGTCCCAGCGGGACAACCGCGGCAGCACGCCGAAGGACAGCGGCTCGCGCGACGGCACGCGCAGCCACCGAAGAACCGACTTTCCCCTGCTCACGACGCTCACCCTGGTCACCCTGCTCACCGGGTCAGTGTGCCAAGGGGGCGAGGGCGCCGGATCAGCCGCGAGGCGCAGCGCCGTCCACCCCGGGCGTACATCGCAGGGATGACGGCCCGGGACGTCCGCCGTACACGGTACGCGTCCTCCCCACCGCGGCCGACGTGCCCGCGGCCCGGTCGCTCCTAGCGTCGGCGGCGACGATTCCCAGCCGTGGAGGACACATGACCGACCCCCTCATCGACGTACGCGAGGTGAGCAAGGCGTACGACGAGGGCCCACCCGCGCTGGCCGGGCTGACCCTCCAGGTGCGGGCCGGGGAGGCCCTCGCCGTCCTCGGCCCCTCCGGCAGCGGGAAGTCGACGCTGCTCAACCTGATCGCCGGGCTCGACCGCCCCACCGAGGGCAGCGTGTTCGTCGACGGGCTGCGCGTCGACGAACTGAACGAGACCGCCTCCGCGAAGTACCGTCGCTCGCGCATCGGCATGGTCTTCCAGTTCTTCAACCTCCTCGACGACCTCACCGTCGCCGACAACGTGCTCCTCCCCGCCCAGCTCTCCGGCATGGCACCCGCCAGGGCGGCTGCCCGCGCCGCCGAACTCCTGGAGCAGCTCGGCATCGACCGGCACACCCGCGCCTACCCGGGCCGGCTCTCCGGCGGCGAGCGCCAGCGCGTCGCGGTCGCCAGGGCGCTGATGAACCGTCCGCCGCTGCTGCTCGCCGACGAGCCCACGGGCGCGCTGGACACCGCCTCCGGCGCGGACGTGCGCGACCTGCTGCGCGAGCTGAACGCCGACGGGCAGAGCATCATTCTCGTCACCCACGACCTGGCGCTCGCCGAGTCGTGCGCGACCCGGACGATCGAGCTGGCCGACGGCCGGATCGCGCGCGACGTCCCGGCGGTCGCGCGATGAGCGCGCGGGCCGTATCGGGGCGGGCCAAAGCGGGGCACGTCGTGCGCAGGCGCGGCGCCCTGGGCAGGGTGGTCCGCGGCGGGATCGGGCGGCGCCGGACGCAGACCGCGGTGATGGTCGTGACGACGCTGCTCTCGGTGGCGGCCGCCGTCCTCGCCGTCGGGCTGCTCGTCGCCTCCCAGGCGCCGTTCGACCGGGCCTTCGCCCAGCAGCGAGGGGCGCATCTCACCGTGGAGTTCGACGGCCGGGCGGTGACCTCCGGCCGGCTCGCGGCGACCGCGGACACCGCCGGTGTGGCCGCGGCGGCGGGCCCGTTCGTCGTCGCCTCCGTACGGCTGCACGCGGACGACGGGGCGCCCCCGGGCTTCGAGCCGCCGGCCCTGACGGTGGTCGGGCGGGCCTCTGCCGACGCCCCGGTGGACGAGGTGGAGCTGGTCGAGGGACGCTGGGCCCGCGCCCCCGGGGAGATCGTCCTGGAGGCGGGCTCCCGAGGGCCGGGCGCGAAGCCCGGGACGGTCCTCAGGGCAGGTGACACCGAGCTCACCGTCGTCGGGATCGCCGAGTCGGTGGGGGAGAGCGCCGACGCCTGGGTCGTACCCGCTCAACTGCCCCGGCTGACGGGGGCACAGCCCGGCCTGCAGATGCTGTACCGGCTCGCCGACTCCGCCACCCGCGCCGACCTCGCGGCCGGCCGTGCGGCCGTCGCCGCCGCCGTGCCGCCGCACGCGATCGCCGGCACCCAGTCGTATCTCGACGTCAGACGGACCGCGCAGCAGAACACGGCCGCGTTCGTCCCCTTCGTCACCGCCTTCGCCTTCCTCGGCCTGGCCCTGTCGGTGCTGGTGATCGGGATCGTGGTCAGCGGCGCGGTCGGCGCCGCGACCCGGCGGATCGGGATCCTCAAGTCCCTCGGCTTCACCCCGTTCCAGGTGGGACGGGCGTACGTCGCCCAGGCGCTGATCCCCGCGACGGTGGGCGCCGTGCTGGGCGTCGCCCTCGGCAACGCGCTCGCCGTGCCGCTGATGGCGGAGGTGGCCGAGGCCTACGGGACGGCGGCCGTACTGATCCCCGTATGGGTGGACCTCGCGGTGCCGGCCGGCGCCCTCGCGGTGGTGGCCGCGACCGCCTTCGGTCCGGCGCTGCGCGCGGCGCGCCTGCGGACCGCGCGGGTGATCGGCGTCGGCCGGGCCGCGGACGGCGCACAGGGCCGCCGCGTGCGGCATCTGCTGGGCCGCCTGCCGCTGCCGCGGCCGGTCACCCTGGGCCTGGCGAGTCCCTTCGCCCGCCCGGCGCGTACGGCGACGATGGCCGCCGCGGTCGCGTTCGGCGCCCTTGCGGTGACGTTCGCCGTCGGCCTCGGCAGCACACTGATCGCGGTCAAGACCGGCGGGGACCCCGACCGGGGCGGCGACGTCACGGTCCGCACCCTGGCCCGGCCCGGACCGGACGCGGGGCCGGGCGAGGCGGAGCCCCCGAAACCGGCCGACCCGGCGGCGGTGGCGGCGGCGATCGAGGCCCGCCCGGACACCGTGTCCTTCCGCCGGATCGCCAAGACGCAGGTGGGCGTGGCCGGTCTGAAGGGCGGCGCACCGCTCGTCGCGTACGAAGGCGATGCCTCGGGCAGCGGCGCCACGATGGTGTCGGGACGCTGGTTCGGCGCCCCCGGCGAGGCGGTCGCGGCCTCGCGCTTCCTCCAGGCCACGGGCGTGCGGGTGGGGGAGACGGTCGTCCTGACCGACCGGGGGCGCACGGTCCGGCTGCGGATCGTGGGCGAGGTCTTCGACCTGGGTGACAAGGGGATGGCCCTCCGGACCCACGCCTCGTCGATCGCCGTGCTGGAACCCCGTTACCAGCCGGCCGACTTCAGCGTCGAGATCAAGCCCGGTACGGACAGGGGACGGTACGCCGAAGAACTCGACGCCGCTCTGCGGCCGCTCGGCGCGCAGGCCGCCGTCACGGAGGCCGGGAAGTCCAGCGTGATCAGGGCGATGCAGGCACTGATCGCGATGCTCACCCTCATGCTGGTCGCCGTCGCCTGCCTCGGCGTCCTCGACACCGTGGTCCTCGACACCCGGGAACGCGTCCGCGACCTGGGGGTGTTCAAGGCCCTGGGCATGACCCCGCGCCAGACCGTCGTCCAGGTCCTCACCTCGGTGGCCGCGATCGGCCTGGTGGCCGGGGCGATCGGGGCCCCGCTCGGGGTGGCGCTGCAGCGCACGGTGATGCCGGCGATGGGCCGCGCGGTCGGCACCACCATCCCGCGGGACCACATCGACGTGTACGGCGCGCCGTTGCTGGCCTGCCTGGCGCTCGCCGGAGTGGCGATCGCGGCCACGGGCGCGGTGTTCCCGGCGCTCTGGGCCGCGCGGACGCCCACGGCACGGGCGCTCAGGGCGGAGTGACGGGGCCTCGGGCACGGGGCGCGGGTGCGGCGCGTGTGACGTGGTGTGACGTGGCGTGAATTGTGCGCACGGCGGCGGCCTCCCGGGACCTCCGTGGCGCGGGAGCTCGCGGCTGGGTTACGTTGACCGGACATGCGGGGGCATGCCGACGGGGGTGTGATGGCGCAGGCTCTGGATCCCGACGTCCATGGCGGACCGCCGCCCGAGGCCGTACGGATCGGCACGTCGAGTTCGTCTCGCGGGGCGGACGTGGTGCTCGCCGCGCTCACCGCCGGCGCGCTCGCGCTCTGCGCCCTCGGGGCCTGGGCGGGGAACGGCACGCCGATCCGCAGGACCGTGCTCGCCGCCGGCGCGGCCGTGTGGGCGGTCGTGCTGGTACGGCTGCTCGTACGGATCCTGGCGCCGCAGGCCCTCGTCGTCTCGGCCGACGGGCTCGAACTGCGCGGCGGACCACGGCGCGTACGGCTCGCCTGGCAGGACATCGAGGCGCTGTTCCTGTTACCCGAGCCGCACACACCGCCATCGGCAGACGATGCGTCCACCCCGTTCCGGGGACGCCTCATGGTGCGGCCCCGCGCGGGCTGCCCCGCCGGGCTCACGCTGCGCGGGTCGCCGGCGTGGTCTCCGTACGAGGAGGCCGTCGCGCTCGACCTGCGGACCCTGGCGGTGCCCCTGGCGCGCCTCGGTCAGCTCTTCGCGCCGTACGCGGGAGGTCGTTGGCACGGAACCGACGCCCTGCCCGTCGATCGGGCCGGCGGCGTGACCGTCCGCGGCAGGCTGCTGTCCCGGCGCGCCGCCGCGGTCCTGCGGCTGAGGCCACTGTTCGTGACGGCCGCCGTCATCGCCTCGGGCGCGGCGGCCGCGGGCCAGGGGATCGGGTTCCCCTCGACGGCCGCCACCGCGGCCGCCGGCTGCGCCCTCGCCGTGACGGGTACGGGACTGCTGATCCGCCGCCTCAGCCGGACCTGCCGGCTGCGCGTCGACCCGTACGGCGTACGCCTCACGGTCGCCGGGACCGAACGAACCCTGCCCTGGGGCCTGCTGGAGGGCGGCCTCGAGACCGGGCCCGCGCTGACCCGGCGCGGCGGAGTCCCGGGCCAGGCGACCGCCGTCCTCGCGCGGCTCGCGCCGGGCACGGAGCCGCCCGCCCCCCTGCCGTACCGGACCTTCCCCGTGCACGGCGACCAGCGGCTGGTCGAGATCGTGCCGCTGCACTCGCCGGGCCTGCTCCACCGGCACGGACTCGACGTGTTCCCCGGACAGTTGGCCGCCGCGCTACGCCGGGCCGGCCCCGACCCGTCGGTCGCCGACAGCGGCCCGACAGCCGCTCCCGCCTCCGGGGAACCGCTCACGCTGCACGTCTCGCCGACCGCGCCGGGCGCCCACCGGACCATCGCCGCCGCCCTCCGGGCCGACACGGGCGGCCGGCCCGTCCGCGTGCTGATCGAACCCGGCCGCTACCCCCAGGCCCTCACCCTCGCCGGCACCGTCGAACTGCGCGCGGCCCAGGGCACGGACACCGTGGTGATCGAGGTGACCGACGGGGCGGCGGACGCGGCGGCCGTCGACTGCACCGGTCATGTCACCCTCACCGGGCTGCACATCGTCGGCAGGTCCTCGGCCGCCGTGCGTGTGAGCGGTCTGCTGCGGCTGCGGGACTGCACCGTCGAGGGATGGGGCGACCATGCCGTACACGCCCTTCCTCAGGCCGAGTTGACGGCCGACGGCTGCCGGATCCGCGTCGGCCGCACCACGCTGACCGGAGCCCGCGCCACGGCGCGCCGCACCGCGTTCCTCGGCGCCAAGGGCGACGCGGTCACCCTCACCCAGGGAGCCCACGCCGAGCTCGTCGACTGCGAGGTGGCCGACGCCCGGGGCTGCGGCGTCAGCGTGACCGGCTCCACCGCCACCCTCGAGGACTGCCGGCTGCACGGCACGGGCAGCCACGCCGTGTTCGCGGCCGAGCACGCCGACGTCCGCGTGGCGCGCTGCGCCGTCCGCGACATCCACACCACGGCCCTCTCCTTCGTCGACCAGGCCCGCGGTACCGTCGAGGACACCACCGTCTCCGGCGCCAAGCACGGCATGTACATCGCCCGCGGCGCCGACCCGACCGTGCGCGGGGTCCGGTTCGACCACTGCCGCGTCACCGGCGTGAGCGTGGGGGAGCAGGGGCTCGGACGCCTGGCGGACTGCACACTGGAAGCCGTCGGCGACACCGGCATCAGCGTGCTGGACGGCGGCGCGCCCGTCGTGGACGACTGCCGCCTCACGGACGGACGGCTGGGGCTCGTCGTCCACAAGGCGCAGGGCCGCTTCACCGGGCTGCGGATCAGCGACCACACGTCCAGCGCCGTGCTGATCCGCGACGAGTCGACCGTCGAACTGAGCGACGTACACGTGCGGCAGTGCACCACCGGGCTGCTCGCCCGGGGCGAGGCCGTCACCGTCACCCTCGCGGACGCGACCTTCACCGACCTGTCCCACTCCGGTATCGCCCTGGAGGGCAAGGCGCGGGTCACGGCGGAGCGCTGCACCATCGAGCGGGTCGCCCTGTTCGGCTTCAACTGCCGTGACGAGAGCCACCTTTCGGCGCGCGACTGCGTCGTCACCACGCCGGGGGAGGCGGGCCTGCTCACCGTGTCGAGCGCGGACGCGGAGGCCGACGGGCTCACCGTCACCGACTCCGCCGGGTGCGGCGTCCTCGCGAGCGACAGCAGCCGGGTGCAGGTGACGCGGGCCGTGCTGCGCGGCGGCGAGAGCGACGGCATCCGCCTCGCCGCCTCCGTCGTCGGCCGCTTCACGGACTGCGAGGTGACCGGATACGGCGGCGAGGCGATCTCCGGGAACGACCGCGTGCGCCTCGACGACATCCGCACCGGGGCCACCGACGCGGACGTACGCCGGCCCGAGGCGGGCCCCCTCGCCGCGCTGCACCGCATGATCGGCCTCGACGCGGCCAAGCAGCAGGTCGGCGTGCAGGTCGACCTGATCAGGCTCGCCCGGTGGCGCACGGAGGCCGGCCTGCCCGCGCCGCCCGTCGCCCACCACCTGGTGTTCTCCGGCCCGCCCGGCACCGGCAAGACCTCCGTCGCACGGCTCTACGGGCAGATCCTCGCCGCACTCGGCGCGCTGAAGAAGGGGCACCTCGTCGAGGTCGCCC